>PMDS01000034.1 GCA_003155655.1 Melioribacter sp. | reverse complement strand
TGGCAAAAAAAATTGCTGTTGTAACCTGTTAAAAATTAGTGGGGCTGATATGGCTTAAAATTAAATTGTTGCAACGATCACAGGTGGCAGGGTTTGCTTGGTCCTTTTTTCTTTTTAGTGGCTGGTTTTGATGGCCCTAGACACGTTTTCTTCTGATTATCTCCGATAAATCCATTACTCCTGCCTTTTTGTATGACACCTTAACTCTGTTATTGAATTTTAACAAATCCAAAAATGCCAATAGTTTTTTGTTTTATTACTTAAAAGGTGGGGAATCATGTGAACCTGCATCTGCGGAATAACATTAACTCAGAGCTGGGGAATCATTTGGATTTTTTTGACTTTTACTGGGGAATCATATGGTTGCTGACAACAACAAATTGTAACAGTAAAAAAAAAACCGTTCATCGCGGTTTCGTTTGTTTTAATATCTGTCAATCACTTATCTACCGAATCAGAAATAGTGTCACGTTTATCATCTCACTTATTTATCTACTCGAACGTAAGAAGCTCTAATCTGTTAAAGCATACTGGGATATGAAATATTTTGCAAGATAGGCAGTTATCAACATAATAATTAAGAAAATCACAATACTTTTGATTGACTTCTTCGTCATTACAACGGTTGAAAGATAATCCCGCCATCCGCATTCCATACATACGTATAATTTGAAATAAGTTATTCGCTGAATAATTTGTTCAATTATATTCTCTTGTCGGGGGCCAAAAGTATTCCCCAGGTAAAATGGTTTTAGGGTCAAAAGTATTCCCCAGTCAGGGCCATAAGTATTCCCCACCCATGATTTCAATAATTCAATTTAAACGATTACCATTATCCCCTCAATAAATTAATCTATTCAGGGGAGTTAATGGGCTACAAGAGAATAACAACTATGGACATTTCAGAGATCGTAAGACGTTCAAAACAGGGACAATCAATCTCATCTATTTCAAAAACACTCGGCTATGACCGAAAAACAATCCGAAAACTCTTGAAAATTATTCCGGTCGATAGCGAAGCAGGGTTTTCTATGATAGTAAAAGAATTGACATCACCGGAGAAAATGGGCAGACCAAAAGAGAAACAGGAAATACTCGAACAATTTACTCAAGAAATAAAGGAACTGGTAAATAGCACTACAAATAAATTAAAACCAAAAAGTGCTTTTGAAGTTATCTGCCTTCGGCATGATCTGACAGGAAAAGTAAGTTACAGCAGTTTCAAAAGATTCATCCGTAAAAATCGTATAATTGATTCCAACTCCAAATACACCTGCCGTATTGAGACCGAGCCGGGAAGTCAGCTACAAATTGATTACTACAGGGCAGGACTCCTAAATGACCCTATAACCGGAAAAAGAAAAAATGTTTACGGTTTTATCGGCACACTTTCATACAGCAGACATAAATACATTGAGTTCGTCCATTCCCAGAACCAGATGAGTTTTGTTCAGTCCCATATAAATATGTTTAAGTTTTTCGGTGGCCTACCGGTAACAATAAAACTTGATAATCTAAAAAGCGGAGTCATAAAACCAGACCTCTATGACCCAAAGATAAACAGAGCTTATGCCGAGATGGCTGAACATTATGGATTATTTCTTGATCCATGCCGTGTAGCTTCTCCACAAGACAAAGGGATAGTCGAACGTGATGTTCAGACGGGTCGGGAAGAATTTAGGAAGATGCTGGCCATTAATCCTCTTATGACTCTCAGTGAAGCAAATGCCGGAATTAAGAACTGGGCAGTTAATGTATATGGGAAAAGAAATCACGGAACTACACAGGAAGAACCATATACAGTATTCAAGGAAGTGGAGCAACCACTGTTGTTATCTCTTCCACTGGAAGAATATGTAATTGCACAGTGGAAAGAAGCTACGGTGCATCCGGATCATTATCTTCAGGTAAACATGAAATATTATTCAATGCCTGATGAGTACATCGGGAAGAAACTGATGGTCAAACTACAGAATAATATTGCGAAAATATACTACAATGAAGAACTTGTAAAACAGCATATCATACCCGTGGGCAACCGATCTACTGATATAAATGACTTCCCGGAAAATATGAGACACCGGCTTGATACCGGTATGCCATTCTATTTAAGGCAACAGGCTAATGGCATTTCTCCGGAATTTGAAAAACTTATCATGAAGATTTTAACACCCAACGCATATATTAATTTAAGACGGGCACAGGCTATTGTTACAATGGCGAAGAATTATTCCAGCGATATAATTAAGGTCGCCAGTATCACAGCAATGAATAGCTATCCAACTGTTCATCCTAAACTTTTTAAGTCGATTATAGAAAAACATCAGGAGCTGATAAATGAAAGTAGAGAAGATCAATTAACGCTGTCCATAGAAACAGAAAGCTTTGTTCGTGATACAAATTACTTTACTCACTCATAAAAAAAGGAAACCAGGCAATGCCAAATTATTCGGAACTAACACAACAGTTGAAGAACCTGAAATTATCCGGAGCGGCAGAGAGACTTGAAGTCAGGATAATGGAAGCAGAACAAAATCAATTGTCCTACTCCGATCTTCTATCAATGATCCTCTCTGATGAACTTCAGCTAAGGCGCAATAGAACTCTTCAAAGACTAATTACAAAGGCTCGCATTGAATCAGGTAAAACACTTGAGAGTTTTGATCTGACGTTCAATCCTTCACTAAATGCTGCACAAATAAAAGAACTATCCCGTTGCAGGTTTATTGAAAAAGCGGAGAATGTCTTCTTCATTGGACCGACTGGAACGGGCAAAACACATCTTGGCAAAGCATTAGGACATGCAGCATGCAGAAAATACATGTCCGTGCTGTTTTATAATTTTCACGATCTGTTCTCCTATCTCTCTAAAGCTGATTTAAGTAACAAACTTGACAATGCATTAAAGGCACTTGTTAAAACTGATTTACTCATCATCGATGACTTTGCGTTTAAGAAAATTGATCAGAAATATGCCGAATACTTTTATGCCGTGATTGATCAAAGATATGGTTTGAAATCTACTATTATTACAAGCAACCGGTCAATAAGTGATTGGGCAGGTATTTTCCCTGATCCAATTATGGCAAATGCTCTGATGGACAGGCTTTGTCATAACGCACACCAGATTGTAATAAAAGGTGAATCTTACAGAAAGAAATTAAGACCTAAAAATCATAACACTTGATTGTGAATTTTCTTTGTTTTATTTAGCACTAAATAATTATGGGTGGGGAATACTTTTGAGCCAGCCTGGGGAACACTTATGACCCTGACTGGGGATTACTTATGACCCCTGACACTCTGATCTGGTCCGTTGAAGTGTCAAAATCTTTTTACATTCAGGACATGCACCCAATTTCGAATTTCTATCAAATAATATTTTAAATGTTGACAACTTTTGCGATTTCCTACTTATCTGTGCTATATAAAATACACTTTATAAGATTCATTTTAAATAAATTTGTCGTCTAGGATCAATCTTTTGATAATAATCTGGTATGCATTATGGCAAAGTTTGTCGACAATCCAACATATCCGGTTCCAATAATTGCAATTTTTCACTAATTATCCTTATTTGAAATTAATTAAACTCACACAGCGAATTTATATAGTCCCTGCTTCCGTCGGTTATCCATGATTCGATTTGTGAAGGATCTTTTAATTGCTGTCCGCGTAGGCGAGGTACAACAACAAATCCGCATTGAACGTCTGAGAGTGAGCTCATATCTCCCCATAGCTTTTCTATCTGAGCGACGGGGTAAATATCTTCCTGACCAAATCCCCAGCGGTATTTTACATCTTTAATTGTAACGTACGTTGGTAATCTACGTGCAACATTGCGCACTGCCTCATCAATTTCATTATTTGTTCGATTAAACAAATCTTCCCTATTAATTCCAAACAAATTCATAAACTTTTCAATGTTGATCCAACACGAATTAGAATTGTAATAACTAAGTCCAAGCTCACACTTTTCATTTGGCTGAGATAAACCTTCCAGAAGTCTTACTTTTCCATTAACTTTAGCAAGGCCACCACCACTATCCTCTATCCTTCTTGGAACAACTTCGAAGGTCAGAAAATTGCCGGACTTAATATGATAACTTAATACTTCCGGCGAAACATTAACACCAAGAGTATCAATATTGTGAAGTAGTATATTCTCTACTGCCGGGTTTTCTTCAATTAGTTTTTTTAATATCCCGTTCCTTAGAGTATTTGGGAATTCATACCAGTGCCCGAGTGGACTTAATCGTTGAAATGGAATATTTTCAACATAGTCTCTTCCTTCCCCTTTTCCTTTTGCCCAGGATATTAATGCCTCTCTTAATGCGAGTTTAACTTTTTGCTTATTCTCATCAAGTAATTCCTGCGTCATCTCTTCCCATAAAAACCTAAGATCCCGTTCCATTGGAATAAATCTTTGGCCGATTGATCTTCCAGGAGATAGGTATACTTTCCCATTGTAACCATAATTTGCTGATCCGTCCAATTTATTTCTTATTGGCCCTTGAGTGAGATGACTTGTGGCAATTACAAATGGAATATTCGTTCCAAATTGATTACCAGATTTTTTATTTTTAGCCAGATGAATTTCCAGGAATGAACGATGTAGTCCCGATAACTCAATGAATGGATTAATTGCTTTTACTACACCAGCCCCATTCGTCCACCTACTTCCAATTCCGGCAGCAAGAGCAAAAATGGCCACGCCGCTTTTAGTTATTGAGCTACTTCCGAGTGAACTATCATTCTTAAAACTCTCAAGAAACTTAACATCTCTTTCTCCTACATCTTCTATTACCGATTCGGATGGAAGTCTGTTTCGTAAAAGCCCAATCCTTCCTTTAATTAAATCAAGTCTGATCTGCTCATGCTGAATCTGGTCAAATCCATTTTCCATCTTGATTCTTTCAGTATCTAGATCATTCTTGCATTTTTCTTGAGATCCCATTTTTAGTGAGTGATGGAATAAAGAGCCTGTAATTGACCTAAGTAAATTATAAATATCAGAATTATTATTACTGCCAAAAGCAGCAAGATCGATTTCAATTTCTCTGATCTCAGAAAGTTTTGAAGAATCCTCTTTAGCAAGAATAGGGATCACCAATGAGTAATAAGAATATGGCATCAATGCTTCATTACCGGTAAAGCGCTGCGCAACTGATCCCTTTTTATTAATGCTAAAATTATAAACAACAGGCTCCATCGCAAATGGAACAGCATCAGAAATCTCTTGCTTAATTTTTAAAAGCAGTTTAAATAATTTTTCTTTAGCACTCTTATAGACTTGGGGATTGAAAAACATTCCCATACCACCCCCAGAGATACCACCAAGCATAAGAAATCCCCAGTAATCATCTTTAAACATTTCTTTTGCTGAAGCTATTAATTTTTCGGTAAAGAAATTTGTGGCTGCAGGTATGATTGTTTTTATAGGTTCATCAAAATTTTTTGATGTGAGGAATGCAAGTTTTTTAATGTCTCCGATTTTAAGACAATGCAGAATCTCATCATAAATTAAATTCGCATTCTGTCTTGCAATCCATTCACTACTCGATCTTAATAGATATTTTTCAGTCACCATTTCGAGAATTGGACCCACATTCGAAGTCATTCCTCCATGAAAAAGTATTAATGAAGAACAGATTCTTTGTTCGAATTCTGGATGAATCTCTTTTTCAAGAAGTCTATGTCTCGGAAGCAGGCATCCATGGCTGACATTAAACTCAGGATCATTTTCTTTTGCAAGTTCCCCTTCAATAGCTTTTATTCCAGGCCAGATACCACCAGAGTCCTGCCACCCGCCACCAGAACCTCCGAGCCATTCACCAAGTATTGCTCTTGAAGCAATAACTCTTCTTTCTCTTTCAGTTAATTCTCCTTCCAGTTGATTTGTCTGGAAAGTTGCTCTCATAAGTAGACTTATCATCGAAGCAAGCAAATTTGTTGATACTGCAAGACGTGAACCTCTTGGAATATCATTTACTTTTGTGACTAATTCAATTCCAAATCCAGGTGCCACAATCTTTGCAAGAATAGATGATAACTTGTGAGTAGTTCCTTCAAATGATGGGGGAATAAAACCAGAAGCAATCACAGCACTTTTTAGAAGTGATAAATAATCATTTCCAAAATTGAAAAGATCTTCTAAACTGTTTACATCTTTATATGATTTTAAATCTAGCGAAGTTAATCTTAATACTGGCTCAGGGATTACTCTTATGTAAGTTTCAATTGGTGGTTTTATTTCTTTATCTCTTCCATATACACCGATATCAACGGATACATTTATTACCCGGGCACCTTCAGGATAGTCCATTCCTAAAAAGAAAATATCTGACCAACAACTGTGTGTTAGGTCCATTCTAACAGATGTTGTTTCCTGCAAAATTGGGAATAAATAATTTTCGTCTTGTTCTATTAAAGAAGGATGAATTTTAAGCGGATGCTGATCTGGATGCCCAACACGGAACATCCACTTGTTTCCACGATTTAACCGGACACTTTTTCTTACCTGGTCGGCAAGAATTTTAAAAGTTAGTTTATGATAACATTCAGCTAGTGAGCTAAAGATTACAGAATTATATCCAGTCTTTTTTCCTTCATTTTTAATAAGTTCAATAGCTTTTTCATAATTTCGAAAAAGAATATTTTCATAGGCTAATGGATCAATTGCCCCTGTTTTATTAAACTCATCAGACTCCTGCAAAAAAAATCTATACCCTGAATATAGAAAGATGGCCGCTCTAACTCTTTCATATAAGTTAGAAGTGGTTTGTCTAAAAATATCCAGTTCATCAAATTGAAGAAGAAGTTTTTCAGAAGAAACATTTTTGCATAATGAATGGAATGATCTATCCTGCTTCTCAGGGTCTGAGCTATTTATGGTTTCGATAAATTGATTTAGAATTGTATTTGTTTGCATAGCAATTTAGGAACGAATGACAGCATTCCCAACCGTCTCAATTATCATTTGCATTATCTCATCCTTCATGTTACTTGAAAGCCCTAATGCAAGTTGAGCCTGCATCAACCCCAGCTTTTTACTTGTATCGTATCGATTACCAAGGATTTCAAGTGCAAAGTATTTTTCTCTTTCAGCAAGTTTCTGAAGAACAGGTGTAAGTAAGATCTGTTTTCCTTTATTTTGATATAAATACTCTTCGAGAAGAATAAAAAGATTTTGAGTTAAAACACTCATTCCAAAAAAACATAAATAATATCCGCTTTTTAACCCTGGAGTTTGAAGTTCAAGCTCTGCTTCTGTTACTGATGGTTTTTCAATTATTTTTTCAATTTGGTAAACTCCAAACTTATGGGGAACTGTTTTACCTGTCAATGTTCCATATTTATTTATAAGGAATTCATGAGTTGGGTTAACAGCTGAGACTGAACATCTCTCGGATTCTGCTAAATCAATAAGCTGCTTAGAACAGGAAACGTTTTTTATGTATGAGATATAAAGGTAGTCTCCTGAAAGCAATAAAAATGAATCTTCTCCTACAAATTGTCTCGACTTAAAGACAGCATCACCATATCCAAGTGGTTCCTGTTGCACAATAAAAGTAATCCTATCAATTAAATTCTTTATGCTGGATGTTTGTTTTTCTTTTTCATAATCAGGTAAAGGAGCATATTGTATTGCATCATGTAATGTTCTGAAGTGCTCAATATATTTTTTGCCATCTCCTGGGGCGCAAACAATACAAATTTCTTCTATACCGCTTTCAAAAGCTTCTTCAGCAATTATTTGAATAATAGGTTTATAGATTCCGTCTTTGTCTATTACGGGCAACATTGATTTCTGAATAGAATCAGCAACAGGAAATATTCTTTGGCCTCTGGCTGCCGCTGTTATAACTGCTTTTCTAATTTTCATACTCTTTGGTGTTAATATTTAGTATTATGTAAGTTACAAACTAAAACTATTAGACGAAATTGCGATAAAAGAATTCCGTCTAATATTTTTATACGTGCCACCAGGTTGACGGGCTGATCAATTGTTTTCCCCTTTGTTCGCCATATCCTTTTTTTACCCGCATTTTTGTTAAAAATCAGTGGGCAAACATGACATAAAGTAAAATTGGTAAAACATCAATCACAGATGGCAGTGTTTGGTGACCCTAATGGCCTTTTACTGGCAGGTGTTTGATGACCCTGGCCTAGCAGGGTTTCAATTACCCTAATTGCTTTTTAGTGGCTGGTTTTGATTACCCTCGATAATGGGGGAATAACATGAACCCCAGAGCTGGGGAATCATCTGGATTTTTTAACTTTTTACTGGGGAATATGATGACCCTCGACAGTTTTTCTTTTCAAATGGTAATTATTTCCAATGAGTCGTATAACCCATCAAAGTATAAAATTAAATCCAGCACCCCCTGAAAAATATTTATACTGTAAGAATCCACCGAGCAAAAAGATATGATTGAATAAATTTATTCTTAATCCACCATTTGAATGGGTCCCATCATATTCGGTCATCAAATCTGCAGTATTAATAAATTGAAAAGAAATCCCTCCGAACAGCCCAACAAAATTATGATTTGCAGCTTTTTGCCAATTCACTCCATATCCCAAACTGATGCTTGTTTTATTAATAATCGAACTGATTAATAAATGTTTTGTAGTTACTAAATAAAGGGAATTA
Source organism: Melioribacter sp. (assembly GCA_003155655.1). Classification (GTDB taxonomy): domain Bacteria; phylum Bacteroidota; class Ignavibacteria; order Ignavibacteriales; family Melioribacteraceae; genus Fen-1258. The sequence continues at coordinate 930 of PMDS01000034.1, read as the reverse complement.
TTGTGAACTGCTTCGCTTCCACCGAATACAGTCATCAGATCATGAGCTCCAATTACGATTGTAGGCCAATATTTTTTCTCTTCAAATAATCTAAATCGAATATTTGGAGTTCTGTCACCTATTGCTTCATTATTATTTGGGGGCAAACCAATTAGTCTTGTTAATCTCAGATTTATCTCTACAAATGGAAGATAATTAATAGTTATATAAGGTGAATAAGCATTGTATTCAAAGCCGCCAAATGAAACAATGTTTTTAAATAAATAACTTGCTCCGATGCTGATTTTAGAATCATTCTGCATATCTGCTGTCGGAATGAAAAAAAGTCCTGTTATGCCTTCCAAAGTTTGGCATTGTATATTTTGTTCAATAAAAAAAAGTATTGATAAAAATATAAAAACTTTCTTCACTCACTTTACCTTTCTTATAATCTTTGCTGGAACACCTGTAACGATTGTATTTGAAGGAACATTTTTAGTTACAACAGCACCGGCACCAACTATAGCATTTTCACCAATTGTTACACCGCATAGTATTGTTGAAGAAGATCCTATTGAAGCTCCTTTTTTTACATAAGTTTCAACAACTTTCCAGTCTGCTTCAGTCTGCATATTTCCATCTATATTAGTGGACCGAGGATATTTATCATTAATAAATGTTACATTATGTCCGACGAACACATTATCCTCTATATGCACTCCTTCACAAATAAAAGTATGTGTGGAAATCTTGCAATTTTTTCCTATTGTTGCATTTTTTTGAACCTCCACGAAAGTGCCGATCTTTGAATTATCCCCAATTGAACAGCCATATAAATTTACAAAATCAAAAATTTTAACATCTTTTCCCAGTTTTACATTGTTTATATTTTGTTTTTCCATAAATCACCATTTATTAGGAATTAATTCATAAATAGCATAACATCGTGCA
>PMDS01000090.1 GCA_003155655.1 Melioribacter sp. | reverse complement strand
CGGAGTTATGGAGTTATATTATTAACCATGTCCTTCAGGACGTGGAGTCTAACCAAGTAAAAAAATCCGGGCTTTAGCCCAATTCTTTGTTTAAATGAAGCTCCCCGCCGCAAGCAGCGGGGTATCTAGGGGATATATTCCCTTTGCAAAAAGTTGTAACCCACGACGCAAGCGTCGGGGAATTAGAGATTGAAACATAATTTCGTTATCATCTTGCATCTTCATAATGAACTCGAAAATATGAAAGCTTGCTTTGCTATGAAGTTTCTAAATCAATTGATGCAATTTCCGTTTTTGCGTAACGTGAGTTAGTAAATGAAAAAAAGGCAGAGTATCAATTCTGCCTTTTTCTTTTATGCAAGCATTTTTAATTCAAATTTACTTCACCCGTTCTACTTTATCCATAGGACTATTTTTCATCTGTGTACTTTTCATGCTGTCATATTTAGCACTTAATTCCATTAACGACTGGTCGTTAGGATAATAAACCTGAAGTTTTTTCACTATATCTTTCGCTTTATCGAATTCACCCAGGTTCTCATAAGTCTGTAATAAAATAGAATAAGGATTGAAATCTTGAGATGCATTTGTAGGCGTTTTACTAATACTTTGAAGAGCCTTTTGCTCAATTACGTCAGCAAGTTCTTTATATTTATTCATTCTTCCGGCAGAGTAATAAATCTTTGATAAATCAAATAATACCCTGTAATCAATATCATTTGTATTAAAATCTATCTTTTGTTTCATAACCTCTAAAGCATTAACTGCTTTATCACCCTGTTTTTTACTTGTATAATAATAAGCCAATCTGATAAAAAGATTGCGGTAATTTAAAAGCATTCTATCATGGTTATCGTCAAAATAGATATTCTTATCATTCAATCCCCTGTATTTAAAACCTGGATGATATTCCTTGTTAAAAGAGTAATTTTCTTCAATAAGATTTTGAGAAAGTTTTGGCTCATTGATAGATTCAACTTCGGAAGCGTTAGTATATGGAACAAGGCGGTACGCCATGCCTTCCAGGTTTAAATAATTATCCATACCTATCCAGCTGTCCGGAGAGCATGTATGTGCAAAATAAATTGGTCTCTTCCAATTATTTGCCTGTACTATGGCAAGTACTGCCAAATCCTGAGGACGTACAACTCCAACACCCTCGTAATAAGCTGTTGGTTTCATTGTAAATGAAATTTTTCCTCCTTTTGCAATTGTTGTATCACCAATAAGCATTCTTTTATCGGATTCAATTGAAGCAATCGTCTCTTTTGGAACCGGGAGTTCAATATTTTGAGTTTCCCATCTTACCGGCGAAATATTTTGTATCTCATCATCGGTAAGGTTCATATCAACTTTTTTAGCTCCATGAGGAGTTTCATTTTTTAATTGAAGCAGGTACCAGTTTGTATTTACCAAACTTAAACAGGCTATTCTAACATCACGGCGAACACCCTCAACTTCCTGCATGTACCAGAGAGGGAATGTATCGTTATCTCCATTGGTGAAAAGTACTGCATCGGGCGCACAGCTTTGAAGTAGATTATAGGCAAAGTCCCACGGCAGCCAGTCTTTTGATCTATCCTGCTCATGATAATTAGCTGAAAACATTCTTAGCGGGATAAATACAAAAGCCAGTATCAATACTGCAATAGGTATTAATTTAGAAAATGACTTGCTTTTATATTTATTCTTAAAAAAATCAATAATGTTATAAATTCCTACAGATATCCAGATGCTGAATAGGAAACACATTGTTCCGTAAAATTTAATTCTTTCACGCGGCTGAGGTTCCTGCTGGTTCTGGTAATATGCTGTAATATAAGTTATCATTAAAAAGAGCACTAAAAATACAGCAGCCATTTTCCAATCCCGTTTGAAATGGAAATAAATGCCGATTAGACCTATTAAAAATGGTATTCCAAAATATGATTTTGAAACATCCCCGGCGAAATGTAATCCAAAAAGTTTTCCGATTATATTCGCTGCACCATTAAATGGGGCAATATTTGGTCCGGAATCTTGATCCCAGTTTTCCCTGCCCGCAAAATTCCATAGCAGGTAGCGCGTCATCATGTGGTTCATCTGGTAGTTCCAAAGGAAATCAAGATCATTTGAATAACTTGTGTAAATTGCTTGTTGATGTGACTCTTGAGAATACCGGCGCTGAAATGTAGGCCACTCTCCGTATTGCTCTCTATTTAGATAAGTTACAAGTTCATTGAAATTCTTAGGCGCATTTTCATTGATTGGGGGTGTTTGACCAGCGCGTATTATTATTATTCCATATGATGTAAATCCGAGCAATACAAATAAAAACGATTTAAGAACTAAATTGAGTGTTGCTTTACCTTTCAGGGAACTGTAATATACCGCATAAACTAACCCGCCAACTAAAACTAATATTACTGCAATTGCCAGCGAATTGTTTGTGCTTACAACTTTAGATATTAGATTTGGAAGGTAACGGACAAGTCCGGGATAAATCAGGACTAATATTATACCGCCTGAAATAAGCACTACGTAAATAGAATTTCTATGGAATAATTTTTTCCAAAATATTCCGCAATAGAAAACTGATACAATAAGCATGAAAGCGGCAAATTTTGTATCAAAATCTTTATACTGTTCAGCAGATGGAGCCTCTACTAAATTTTGACCTGCCCATAAAATCATTCCTAATACTAATAATATTCCTGCATGAATTAGAAAATAATAAACTGTACGTTTTAATTCTTTATCATCAGTAATATATTTTCTAAACATTATTAGCATTGTTATCGAAATTGTTGTCAACGCGCCCATTAAGCGCAAGCTCGTTGAAAGTCCTACCAGGTAAGCAATAAGCAATATAAATTTTTCATTCTCTACTTTATCGGCTCTTTCGTTCCAAATCAATAGCAGCAGAACAATTGATGCAAATACAAATGTATTTGTTGCGTATACTTCGGTCTCAACAGCATTCCACCAGGTGATATATGCAAATGCATGAGCCAGGGCTCCTATTAAGGCAGTAAAATAAACTATTAAAGCGGCAGATAAATTCTCGTAATTCTTTCCGCGGAAATTTTCAATTACTTTGATTATTACAAAATAAAGCATCATTACTGCAAAAGAGCTCGTAAGAACTGATATCATGTTCATTCTAAATGCAATATTGCCGGCAATTGGTAGCATTGAAAAGAAACGGGCAAGAATTAAAAAAAGCGGGGCCCCGGGTGGATGTGGAATTTCCAATCCATATGCCGTGGCTAGATACTCGCCGCAATCCCAAAATGAAACTGATGGCTGCACTGTTAAATAGTATACTATTCCTGCAAAAATGAGAACAAAAACCGCCAGTCCTCTTCTGTAAATTTTGTAGTCGTTCATTTTTTAATCTATTTAGTGATAAAAATACCTGGTTGTAATTGCTATAGCAAAACTATAACGGGAGGTTATTATATACAAGCTAAATTGTTATATATTCTAACCATCGAATTTCTTTCGAGGTTTCAAAGATAATAGAAAAAATGCTCTAATTTTTGGAAGTATTAAATTAGTTTTCCGAAGGATTTAGGTCTAAGCGTTCGTCACCCTCCATAAGTTGATTCCATTCATTAAGCTTTTCTATTCCATAGGTCTTTGCCAGTCGGATTGCAATATCATCAAATTTATTACTGAAAAGATTTGCTATAAAAACTGACTGCTTTAATGAAATAACATTATCTTTTATTAAGGAAGTGTCATGATGATAGGCTATTGCTTCTATAATTTCCGTTGGGAACTTCCACAATCCTAAAATGTAGGTGCCAACTTCAATATGGGAAACTCCAAAGATATTTCTTTCAAAATCAGGAGAGTCAAAGTTTTGAATTTTATTTATATAGCATGTACTTCTTTGTTTTTCATTTAGCTGCAGAAGTACAATTTTACCTACGTCATGAAGCAACCCGGTAATATAAGCGCGTTCAATTTCTTCCCTGTCTTTAGATTCTTTTTCAATAATTGCCTTTGTCAACTTTGCTACATTTATTGAATGAATTCTAATTTTTTTCAGAATAATTTCTGTCTCGGACGATACATTCTTCAATGTAAATATTTTAACATAGAGTACAAGGGCTTTTATAATATTTACACCTAGAAAATTAATCGATTGCAGAAGGTCGGTAATTCCGCTTGGAATATTAAAGAACGATGAATGTGCTATATGAAAAATGCGCGCAACCAAAAGCGGGTCTTCAGATATTATTTCAGCTACATGGTTTAGGGAAATTGATGGACGGTTCATTTCTCTATCTAGCTTTACATAAATATCGGGCAAAGTTGGAACAGTGCATAATCCATTTATTGTCGATATGAGCTGCGCATCCAGGTTAAAATTCCTGAGACTTGAAAAATCTTTTATTGTCTTTAAAAGTTCTTCCTTGATCAATGGTTTCTTTAAAAATCTATGTACAACCTTAATTAACTGAATACATTTTTCCTTATCATTTGAACTTGTAAGGGCAATTCTAAACGTCTTCGGAAAGTGATTCTGAACAAAAGCTAAAAAGTCAATCCCGTTTACTTTGGGTACATGCAAGCCAGAAATGACAATATCAATATCATTGCCGCCCATAAAACTTATTGCTTCTAGGCTGTCATTTGAAAAAATGAATTGAATCTTTTCCCCGGGGAACAATTCGTCACTTATCAGGTTTTGAAATTCATTTATATCTTTATCGAGAATAAGTATTTTTGTTTTCACAGAATCCCCTTAATTAAAACATTTTTGAATTAATTGTTATGTAAATCATTTCTTTCATTCTCGTTAGTTCCTAATTTCATTAAAAACAAGCTCTTTATTACTATTCTTAGAATGAACTTTCCCGCTAGTTTTAAACTTACGTATTAAATCCTGTAAACTTATTGTTAGTCTTGAAAGATCTTCTGCTGCATGTGCAATTTGAGATGTTCCAAGAGCTGACTGCTGTGTTACGTTTGTTATTGAAACTATATTTCTGCTTATCTCTTCTGCAGCTTTAGACTGCTGTTCACTGGAAACAGCTACATCATTAATAACATTGGAGACATTTGTTGTACCATAAAATATATCTTTTAGAACTAGGTCCACTTCCTCTGTTAATTTCATTCCTTCATCAACAGAAACTTTTGCCAAAGACATCGAAGTATCAGCTTCTTTAACTTCTTTTTGAATTGCCCGTATTGTCTCAGCAATTTCTTTTGTTGCTTTGGTTGTTCTTTCTGCAAGCTTGCGTACTTCATCTGCAACAACGGCAAATCCTCTTCCCTGTTCACCAGCCCTCGCAGCTTCAATTGCAGCATTTAATGCTAGCAGATTTGTCTGGTTTGCTATATCATCAATTACATGTGCAATCTCACCAATCTGGTCAGTTTTGCCTGAAAGTAAGCTTATGATATCAGCTGTCTGTTTCGACGATGCTTCAATTTTATTCATACCCTGTTTGGTATTTTCAGTCTTCTGAGTTCCATCCTGGGCTGCATTTGATGCAATTTTTGATAGCTGGGATACTTGTCCAACATTTTTGGTAGCTTCCAAAATTGTATTTGTCATTTCATCAATCGATTGAGCAATTTCAGATATCTGCATTGACTCTTCCTTTGTTCCTGCGGCAAGTTCTTCCGAAGATGCAGAAATTTGCTCTGCCGCGCTTGCTGTTGCCTGAACTGCTTCCATTACCCTTTCAAGGGTAGTACGCAAATCTTCAATCATCCTGTTTATATCATTGCTTAAATCATATAGATCGCTGTGATCATCAAGATGCAGACGGTCTGTAAAATCACCTTCAGCTACACTTTTAATAATTTTTGCAATTGGCGCTATTTGTTTTTTCAGATATTCCTTTTGCTTTAATTCCAGTTCTTTTAAATCTGTAAAAAATACGAATACGCCGTCCAGTTCGTTACTGCTATTATTTATCGGTCCGGATTGTATTAGTACAGGAACTATATTTCCCTCATGATCTTTAATTTCACCTTTAGCGCTTTTAATAAAATCTCCATGCCATGCCCTTTCTGTAATTGAATCATTCAAAAAGACGTCTTTCACTTTTAGCTTGCCGATTATTTCTTCAGGACTCTTAGTAAATTTCATTAAGCTGCAGGCAGCCTGGTTAATGAACTTAATGCTTTTATCTTTGTCAGCCATGAAGAATGCACCGTTAACGCCAAGCTGAAAACTTTTTGACCTGGAAATTTCATTTTTAATATTATCGATCATTCTATGGAAAGAAACATTAAGGTTTCCTATTTCATCTTTTCTGTTAATCTCAAATTGAACATTGTAATTTCCATTAATAATGTCATTTGCATTTTTATCTAACTGCTTTATTGGTTTAATAAAAAGTTTGTTTACTAAAGTAATCAGACCAATTACCAGGAAGAAGCTGATTATTATTGAAATAATTGTCTCCTTTCTTGTTGTATCAACGGAAATTAATGCATCCTGGCTGAATTTTTCTGCTTTAGCCTGATTAATGGAGACAAGCTCTTTTAAACTCATTTTTGACGCGTCAAATTTTTGGAGCACTATAACTGATAGATTATTGCATTCTTTTTTTAATGATGAAATTTCAGTGGATTCTTTTCCGCCGCTTTGCTCTAAAAATTGATCAATTTTCTTTTGCGTTTCAATAACAGACTGATGTGTTTTTTTCCATGTATCCCAATCCAGAACAAATTTTTTCCAAAGTGCTTCTTCTTCATCGGAACGCTTTAACGGCTCATATATTTTCCAGGCTTCATCTGCTCTTTTAAATGCTGTTGGAAAAGATTCATAAATTGAATTTCTAACCTTTACATCTTTTAAATCAGGATTTAATAATGCGCGCTCTGCGCTTAAAACAGAGGTCTCTGCTTGATAAAGAGTAAGCAATGATTGAATACTTGGAAGAATATTATAACCAACTTCTTTTATAGTAACTTCCTGATTATTTAAATTGCGGTAACTTAAATAACCGGTAATACAGGTAATTATAATAACAAATGTAAATGCTATTACAATTTTGTAGAGGATCTGCAAATCTTTAAGTTTTTTCATTTATATATAAATCTCCAGAATATCCCGTATTTACATCTTACACAGAAAAAGAGCTTCCACTTTATTATTATCGATAAATACGTCCGAATTTTTAAGCTTATTCTATTAAATAATTAACTAAAAAAACTTGGGAAATTGCTATTTCAGCATAAAAACGAAAAGAAATTGAGAATTTAGAATGGAGAATTGAGAATTAAAAACAGTATTGGAAAATGAGAATCGGAAAACTGGCGACTGAAATATTATTGGATCATACTTAACCATTCGCCGCAAGTTTTTGCGTTACTTCTTTCTCCTTTCTCCTTTCTCCTTACTCCTTACTCCTTTTAAACATAATACTTTATTCTGCCTTTGAATTTTTTCTTGATTTCAGATATGTTTTTTGTCTAGAATTATTGAAAAGAAGTTGTAAAGTTCCATAAGTAAGTGGCATTCCATGTTTTTAATCGCCATTTGTTTAATAAATTTTTAAATTACATTAACAATAGATAGGAAGGTATTGAATTTTCTGGAAATCGAAAAACTTAGATTCGAGCTCTCTTCATTCCTTCCACAAATCAATGGAATTCCAAAAGTATTAGTTCTTTTTTCTTTTTATGAAAAACTACTCACAGCAAAAGATGCTAATCTAATCAATGCTTTTTCTGTCGAATTCATAGAAGAGTATTTAACAGAGCTTGATTCCTATTCTCCATTTTATTCTGAACCGAAGAGAACAGAAGAATTATTAGATCAATTAGCAAAATTAAAATTAATTCCAATTTTTGAAAACAACCGCTGTAGAATTGAAGCGTTAATTATCTCCGTAAATGATAAGTTGAATAATTTGTTGGCAGTTCTTGAAGGCAACACTGGACAAACAGAAAAAAGAAAAAAACTGTTATTTCCTCTTCTTGGTAAAGTAGTTATATCATCCGAAAAATATACTTTTGCTTCAATTGAACTGGTGACAATTAAAGTAACAACTGCAAAACATAAAGATTCTTTTGTATTCATTCCTTCTTATCATAAAAACGAGCAATTAGAAGAACAAGCAAAGATTAGTTTCAAACTTGCACTTCAATACTTGAAAGACTACAAACATAAATTTCATCATTACCATGAAGTGTTGATTTATTTTGATAATCTTTCTGCTGATTATGAGGGTTATTCTCTCGGTATTGCTTTAGTTGTTGGATTTATTGAACAGCTCTCTGTTCTTTACAATCTCCCCTATCTTATGATAGTAAAAAATAACATTGCTTCTACCGGCGGATTAGATCAAAATGGTAATGTATCTGCATTGAGTAAAGAAATAATAAAACAAAAAGTTGAAGCTGCATTTTACTCTGAATTAGAGACGCTAATTATTCCCAAAGCTGATGAATCAGCGGCAAAAGGAAAACTGGATGAATTAAAAGAAAAATATCCCGGACGTAAATTCAATATTATACAAGTGGAAAGCTTAACAGATATCCTCAATCGCCGCAACCTTGTAGATATTAAAAAACAATCTCCCATTGTTAGAACTGCAAAAAATATTAAAAAGAATTGGATTGCAGTTTCACTTAGCTTAATTATTCTTTTTATAATCGGTTTTATTTGGATTAGAGATTTTGATGATAACCCTGCTCAATTATTTAATGATGGCAACAAGTTTTTTGTAAAGAATAAAAGCGGAAAAATACTTTGGTCAAAATTTAGAACATCAATTCCAGAATGGCTGCTGGGAAATGATAATTGTTTTCGAACTCGTGAAAAAATTGTGGACATTAATCAAGATGGGTCTAATGAAGTAATACTGTGCAATGAACCAATGGAAACTCTGAACTCTCCAAGTGAAATAGGAAGAATTGTTTGTCTAAATAAGGAGGGTAGAGAGATTTGGAAATATATATTCTCTGATACTGTTTCATCTGAAAGAGAATATTTACCACCACCTTACGAAATATTTTTTCTTGATACTATTTCAATTAGAGGGAATAAACAATTAGTTGCTATTGCTAGAAATAATATATCATTTAGTTCTGCTTTATTTAGATTGGACCTTAAAACCGGTAAAAGATTAGATGGAACTTTATGGAACTCCGGTCATATTGTTGATGGAATTATTGAAGATATTGATCAAGACGGGTCAAAAGAAATTATATTTGTCGCTTGGAATAACGGTTTCAAAAAGGTCAGTACTACAATAATTAAACAAGATGAGCTGAGCAGTAAGAAAGTACTACCTACGACACAAGAATATATTATAAAGAATTTTCCTATTGCTGAAATAAAAACAATGGTCCTTTTTCCAAACTCAGACTATAATAAATTTCTAAATTTGAGTAATGCAGCCATCCATCCAGGATTCATTGATTTTCATCCGTCTGATAGAACACTATCCCAAAGAATCTTTCAAAACGAGGGAGATGCTGCTGTATATTTTAAATTTAAAATTGACTTTAACGAATTTGATATATGGATGGATAGTAAATTCTGTGTTTTAAGAGACAACCTTGTAGCCCAAGGCAAGTTACAACCGCCATATTCAGATACAAAGGAATACCGCGAATTGCTAAAAAGCCAAATTCAAGTTTGGGATGGAGAGAAGTTTATATCTTCTAATGAATGGAAAAAGAGAGGAGTTTCAAAGTGATTGAAACTCCTTTGATTTTAATATTACTTTAAAAGTATCATCTTCTTTGTTTGAATATTATTTCCCCACATTGCCTGATAAAAATAAGCGCCGGAAGCCAATTTATTTCCATTATCATTTTTACCATCCCAGGTAATTACGTAATCTCCTTTATCTCTATAGTCATCTACAAGTACCTTAACAAGTTCTCCGTTGATATTATATATTAATATTTTTACTGGGAGATATTCAGGTACAGAAAAATTTATTTTTGTTTCGGGATTAAACGGGTTCGGATAGTTCTGCTGTAACTTATAATTAGTACCAACGTTGTCACCATTATCTTCTCTAATGAGTGATGTAGAAAAGCTATCTTTGTTAAATATAAATGCTACAAAAAAACCAGTATTATCATAAAATTGATAATCATTGTATCCAAGGTATAATTGTCCCGAAATATTTGCTTTGAAACTAAAAATTTTTCCTATATAAAATGGTGTTCCATTCGTACCGATTTTTCCTATTACAGAGCCCGGAGGTGCATCTGGTACTGGATTTTGTGAAATCAATCCTGGAGCTAAACCCTCGGGACCAACATAGTATCTATTTTGTTTATAAGAACCTCCTTGTGGAGACGCAATACCGTCAACCATAATTGTGTAAGTTCTGCCTGAGGTTACACTTACAGAAGTTGTACTCCATGCTTGTGCAACATTAATATACTCAACTTGTGCACCAAATGGTTCCAAGACTGTAATATCTTGGGCGGAGCACAATGACATTATTGTTAAGTTTAACGCAATACATAGAAATACTTTTTTCATTTTTTTACTCCATTTTTAATTTGGTTATGTTATAATAATAATCTCATAAAATTCGTTTTTGGAAAATCAAAAACAAAAATTTTTTACATATTCCAAAAATTCTATCAATTCATGGAGTGCAACTCCATAAATTCATGAAAAATCGTGGTTTACAGCCTCCTAACCATGTAGTCATAAATTAGGAACGGTTTATATATACCTTTAGACTTTTCATTATTTTGAATGTATTTTTACGCAAAGTAAAAGAAGAAATGTTAACAGATTTAGAAATATCTTTTATTAAAAAAAGACTTGGGGAAAAGTATAATCCGGATAAAATTATTTTATTTGGTTCTCAAGCACGCAATGATTCGGATAAAAACAGCGATATTGATTTATTAGTATTAATTAATCCAAACGGAAACCGCCGGAAACTGATGGTTGAGATGGATAGGACATTAAGAGGATTAAACTATTCACGAGATATTGTAATTCTTTCCTCCAAAGAATTTGAAAGGGATAAATATATTGCAGGCACACTAGCCAGATACGCTTACTTAGAAGGTAAAGTATTATATGAACACTAATGCTCAAATACTTACCCAAGTAAAAAAATGGATTATTTACGCCGAAGAAGATTTATGTTTAGCCAAGCATAGTTTAAAGCTAGAAAGCGGCTGCCCTTTCCGTTTAACTGCATATCATGCACAACAATGTGCCGAAAAATATCTTAAAGCATTTTTAGTTTATAATCAAATTGATTTTCCCTATACCCACAGCATAATTAGATTATTGGAAATTTGCTCATCGGTAAATCAGTTCCCGGAATTAAAGGAAGCGGAGGAGCTGACTCCATTTGCAATTACAACCCGTTATCCCGACGAAGATGACGATGTGAATAAAGAAGAAGCTGTAATTGCAATTGAACTTGCAGAGCCGGTAAAAATACAATTGCAAAAGAATTATCAAAAATTCTTTAATAGAAGATCTCAAATTGGTTGAAGAACTTAAGAAATTATTAACTGCCGGATTTAGCAAAAACGATCTTAACCAAATTATCTGTCAATCGTCTAAAATTGCATCAGGTGTTTTAAGAAAAAGATACGAGAATGATTTTAATAGCTTCTCAAATCAAGGATTACCTCTACAAGATTTAGCTATTGATTCAATAGTTCCTTTATTTGTAAAAGATAAATCCGGTGAACTACCACTAAGAAAAGCATTATTAAGTTGGGACAAAGAAATAATAGATGAAGCTTCTGCGTATTACTTTTTATCTAAAATCATTGGCAATCGGGTTGAACAAGAGATCGCAAAGAAGCTAAAAGAGGCAGATCCATTTTTTGGAAAGATTTTAAGGAGTATTAACCATTTAGTAGAAACGAATAGAATAAAGAAAACAAACTGGTTTGGTGTTGTCTATATTGTTGAAAATGAAGAAAAGGAGATTACTCAAAAACCTGTCGAACCGGAATTCATAGAATCATTACCGGCTCAATTATTTATTGGTTCTAATGAAAAGATAATTGCAAATCTCTTTACATACACAAAAACCGATACAGATTTCTTTCCTGCAATTCCACTTAATGCTTTAATAAGAAAAATTAAACAAGTTAACGGCAGTTTTTTACAGCAAAAGACGTCAGAAACAAAAGAAGAGTTCTTTGAAGAAGAGTTGAATGTTGAAAGAGTCGTTAATGAGAGTTTAATAGTAGTAAATGACAGATTAGAAAAGTTTTATCAAGGCAAAGGTAAACTCAATGAAAATGAAACGTCCATTTTCAAAAATGTTTTAATTGAAATATCAAATGATTTGAAAGATGGGGGCATTTCTCGTGGTTTGTTCGATTATGTAAAACCACATATGCTTGATTTAAACAAAGAAGATTTTTACAAGCATTATCAGCAAACATTAGATTATTTATTACGACTATTAAAAAAAGAAATTGCAAATAGGTTAAAAGATTCTAACGACTGATTTTCGAAAACGGCTGAATATGTTGTTATTATATAATTAAAGAATAAATAAAATCTTTTGGGGGAAAGATGAAGGGTATTAATGCAAAATCATATGAACATAACGGAAGAAGATATTTTCAAGTTTGTATTTAATCCGGAAAGTTTGTCTAAGGGAAAATTAGAATATCTTAATGCAAATCAAAACCGTTTCAAAAAAGAAATTGATTATTGCAAAGGTCTTTTAGCTCAAACAAATATTACAGAAATTGATTCAATTACTGAGCAGATAATCCAAAAGATTAAATCCTTTAAGATAGTTGAATTGTATCCTCAAATTATAAAACCTAAAGAAGAGAATGGTGTAAAATTAGCTGCTGCTTCAGTTCTGAAGGAGAAGAAGTCCAATTCTTTATCATTTACCGATCCAAATTCAAAATATCTTATTAGAATTGTGACAACAGAATCACAAACTTTGCTCTATCTTTTTTCGGAAGACAAATCCAAACATGATTTCCAACTAACAATTCATCCTTCAAAAACTCAGTATCAAATTATGGATTTATCAAAACCGATTGAAATCTTATATGAAGAAGTTATTGAGAAAATTTTAATATCGTAAATGTTGAATAAACATAAATATTAAAAGCTGAAGTATCTTTTAGCCTAAAAACGCTTGAAAATTGAGAACTTTTCCGCCGTGGTGGATAGGTTCTCCTTACTCCTGCCTGCGTCATATCCGTTATCCGTCAGCTGACGGAAACGGATCGGCAGGTAAACCTTAAACTTATACTTTATACTATTTTTTTTACTACTTACTACTTTCTCCTTACCCATTTGCAGTTTTCATTCTCAATTGCCCATCCTGCCTGGCGGCAGTGTAATTCTTCAGTATTTCGGCAACACAGGAGTTATATTTTATTAACGACATGATGTTACTATGAACAGATCCACATTTGACGTTAACAAGTAAATGGACAACCAAACTTCACGAGTAAGAAAAAATCTGAGAAATAATTTTGAAGAGTTCAAAATTATTTTTTAAAGAAG
>PMDS01000080.1 GCA_003155655.1 Melioribacter sp. | reverse complement strand
CGCTCTTGTCCTACTCTACGATTAACATTAAGTAGATATTATTTTTTTTAAAAGGCAATCGTAATTGGTTGCCTTTAATTTATATTTTTTTGAGGAGGATAAATTAGAGTTACTTAATCCTTCCCAAGTAAACCATTGTTTTATAGTTAAACTTCAATTTGTTATCAACTGTATATTTATTGAACAGAATTGTCATACGGTTTTTTAGCTCAGCATATAATCCGGTAGATTCATCAGGGCAATAAGATGAAGAAAGCAGCCGCCCGATAAAGCTTTCAAAATCAAGCAATTGGTAATTTTCAAATGATTTGACAGTAAGCGGAAAAGGAGAGATGAAATTTTTAATTATTCCTTCATCAATTCTTTTATGGTCAACTTCAGAATATTCCGGCAGCATACCTGTTAATATTTCTTCATATTCTTTCTGCAATGCATCATTCTCCAAATCCCTTCTATTCCAGACAAGAACAATTATAGCACCATCGCGCCCAATCCTTACAAATTCCTTTTTGGTTTCTTCAGGTTCAAACCAGTGGAACGCCTGTCCCGCAGCTATTAAATCAATAGATGAATCTTCTAAAAATGTTTGTTCCGCACGACCGCTTTGACTAATAAAGTTTTTATAATTGCTTAAATATTTTTCCGCGGCTTCCCTCATAGGATTGTTAGGCTCAATTCCAAATACTGTATTACCATTCTCAAGAAAAAGTTTTGATAGAAAACCAGTACCGGAACCAATATCCGCAATTATACTTTGTGGAGTTAACCCTGCTTCTGCTTTTAGATATTCAATAATTTGGTATGGATAAGAAGGGCGGTATTTTATATATGCATCTACTCTTGAAGAAAATCGTTCCGTAGGAGATAGGTTTTTCATTTAATCTCTGTAATAATATTAATAATTTCCCCCTCCTTTCAGAAAGGAGGGGGTTGGGGGAGGTTAGAATCCTAACTTTGCCATTGCCTCTACTAATTCTTTAACAGCAGCAACTGAATTGTTTAGTGCGGTTTGTTCTTCCGCATTAAGTGCAAACTCAATAACTTTTTCAATACCGTTAGCGCCAAGAACGGCTGGCACACCAACATAATATCCGTTTATGCCAAACTCGCCTTTAAGGTAAGCGCAAACCGGAAGAACTCTCTTTTCATCATAAATAATTGCTTCAGCCATTGCAATAGCTGAAGATGCCGGCGAATAAAATGCCGAACCGGTTTTCAACAATTTTACAACTTCACCGCCTGCCAGTTTTGTTCGGTTGACCATTGCATCCATTACTTCTTTTGCTTTGGTTTTATCGTTATATTTTCTTTCAAGCAATTCCAATGCAGGAATTCCATTTACGTTAGCATAGCGCACAATTGGAACCATAGTATCGCCATGTCCGCCAAGAACCATAGCGTTGACATCTTTAACTGAAACACCAAGTTCCCATGCAATAAAAGTTGAGAAACGTGATGAATCCAGCACGCCTGCCTGACCAATAACCCGGTTAAATGGAAAACCGCTAACCTTTTGGAAAAGTGTTACCATCGCATCAAGCGGATTTGAAATTACGATTACGATTGAATTAGGCGCATACTGTTTAACATTTTCTGCAACTGTCTTCATTATTTTAGCATTAGTAGTAAGAAGATCATCACGGCTCATACCGGGTTTGCGGGGCAATCCTGCAGTAATAATTACCAGGTCCGAACCTTCGATATCCTCATAATCATTGGTACCTTTTATGTTAACATCAAACTGATCAACCCTGGAAGCTTCAACAATGTCCAAGGTTTTACCCTGCGGTAAATCTTCAACTATATCGTAAAGAACAACATCGCCAAGCTGTTTCTGTGCTATTAATTGAACTAATACTCCGCCAATTTGACCGCCTCCGATCAAAGCTATTTTATTTCTTTTCATGATAACTCCAATAGTAATTTATAAATTAAGTCATAAAAGAATATAATGACACAATATATGATTTTACTCAACGTAATTTTTAACTTCTTAAACTTTAATTTCTAAGAAAGCAACATTTCAAGAATCGTTTCAGTTCCAGATGGAGTAAAATTATAGTGTAAATCAGTAAGAAAAGATCTCATGATATGGATACCTCTTCCATTATCCTTTAAAATATTTTCTGGTCTGGTTGGATCGGGAACAGCTTGAAGATTAAAACCTTTACCTTCATCTTTAATAGTGATGGTCATTTTTTTATCGTTTACATGAATTGTAATCTTTACTTTTTTTGTTTTATCAAGTTTATTGCCGTGTACAACACTATTAGAAGCAGCTTCAGAAAACGATAGAGCTAAGCCGTTTAGTTTTTCATCGTGTATATTATATTTTTTTGCAATTTCAAGAATAAATTCTTCTAATTCCGGTAGTAGTTCAGGGTCGCTTTGAATTTCTTTTTCGTAAATTTTTTCTGGCAAAAGTTCTCCGTGAATATTTTTTATTCATGTATATCGAAAAATATAACTACTTATTCATTCGTGCAAGGGTGATTCTTTAGTCTGTTATTTCCTTCACTTCTTTGCAAATTCTTGCTAAAAATTTCCTAATATTTCCTAAAAATAGCGTGAATCAGCACGTTTTTGCATAATGTTGCATAGTTAAAATTTATATTCAAGCTTGATGCTCAAATTAGCCATTTCTCTTCTTGAATTATCTTCAGCTTGTATGAATTCATACCAGCCGTAAAGCTTAAAATTTATTCTGTTACTAACTTTATAACTTATCTCTGATATTGGACCTATGCTTTTATAATCTGATAGTAAAACTCTATCAATTCCATTACTGAAATTAAAAGTAGAAAGTGAAAAATAGCGAATGCCTAAACCAAGACTCAACGAATTGAAATCATAAAATATTTTTGGCTCCATATACCGTTCATCAAGGTAACGTAAGGGTTTGCTTGTAAAATTTGACCACTTGAAATCACCCTGCTCGGATATTTTTACATAACCTGTAAAAAATAGTTTTAAAGATTTATTTACCATATAATATGAAGAATCGCGGAATACAAACTGCCTGAATGAATAACTTTGAAAGGTTGGATTTAGTTCTTCATAATCAAATACGGTATAATTTGCTGTAACCTCGGCTGAATTTGTTGATGTTAAACTGCCCGTAGAAAATGTACCGCCGGAAGAAAATTTTAAGATTCGTTTTAAATTGTTATTTGAACTTCTTTCTGCAAAAATATAAACAATTTTATTTAGGTTGCCTTCAAGATTTACATATACTTTAAAGTACGGATTGAATTCTTTTTCATACATTATTCTGCCTATGGAAAGTAGCTCATCCCGGTCGTCATAATTCAAATCACTAGGTGTATCATATTTTAATTTACGGTGAAAAATACTGAACGTTATCCTGTCGCTTTTTGAAAGATTAATTCCGCCAAGAATTGAAATATTTGTTAGAGCTGAATTGTTGTTTTTCTGTTCTTCAATACTTTCTCGTTCATTGAAAACTATATCATTAATTGCATCACTTCTTTTTGGCTGATTCTTTTCATCTCGTTCAGAATAAGATAATCTGAATGAAAGGTTAAACTTATCTGTCACATAGTCAGCAGCAGAGGCAAAATCAATCTTAAATTCCTGAATACGGGTATCATAATTTGTGTTTGCAATGTTTGTTAGTGAAATAAAACGGGTGCTTCTGTCTATATCGCGCCAGGAAATTCTGCCTTGCATATCCATTGAAAATTGCGAGTTAACCGGTAAGAATTTTATTCTATCTTGTACAAAATAGTTGGATTCAAGACGGCTTTGAATATTATTAGTTATATTAAATTCCGCGGCTGTTGCAGGATCAGCAATTAAATAAAAGTCTTTTCGTTGCTCTGAATAGTTGGCGGAAACAGTGTTGGTAAAGTTTTCTTCAAATATACTGTTCAAATTTAAGGTTACTAGTCGGTATGTATTTTTCCTGGGGGAAACATCCTCGTTTTGAAATTTCATCAAAGAGGATAATTCAAAATCAGGAAAATTCAATTTATCGATATTGGCTTCCGCTCCATAAATCAATCCTTTATCAATTTCACCAACTTGATTATTCTGGGAAATACCTCCAAATGGTGTAATTTGAATGTTATTCTGCGGATGAAAACTTGTATAAAATGTTGTTTGCATTAATGAAGCTTTGTTAATTTCAAGCTGCCTGTCATCTGTGTAAACATTATTATTAAAAAGTAACCCGAATTTTAAATACTCTAATAAATTATATTCTCCTATTGCAGAAAAATATTGCTCATCTTTAACATTAACGGTGGCAGTCTTTGTTACTGTTGAAATAAAATTTCCCTTAAATCCAAAAAATATCCTGTCTAAACTTAAGTTATATTTTAAAAGAGTATTTAGATTGTAAGTATTAAGCAGCTTGTCAAAATTATCTATAAGTAGGTGGTCGTTAAAATTCCGCGTAGAATAATTCAAACTATCTTTTTCAATTTGTGCCGAAACACAGCCATAAAAAAGCATTATAAGAAAAAATATTTTAAAGGGGTTTTTCAATAAAATCTCAATTAGCAGGATAATAAGTAAATGTAAAATAATTACTAACTTACCTTACGCATAATTTATTTTGCAACCACGACTTTGAAGTCGCTGATAAATATTTGGGCTTAAGCCCTTTTCTCTTTTGTAGTCTTTTTTCTCCACCGTAAAGAGGCTGTGTGA
>PMDS01000068.1 GCA_003155655.1 Melioribacter sp. | reverse complement strand
AAGAAATTCCTTCGCCACATTTACATGTTTATGTAGAAGGATTTGGAGAAAAATGGGCAGTGCCGGCTAATTTATTATTGTCACTTGAAGGAAAAGATATCTATGAAATAATGGAAGTATTTTTTAGATATTGCAACGTAAAACAATTACCAAAGATTACTAAAACACTATTGATATGAAAGACTTAATAGAATCATACATAAGTTGGTTGAAACAAAAAATCAACTACAAAGAAATAAATGGTTATTATGAAGTAACTACACCATTTGTAAATCATATCAACGATTACATCCAATTCTATCTTAAAAGAGATGAGAAAGATCATATTTATATGACAGATGACGGAGAAACACTTGATAATCTTGAAATGGCCGGTGTTGATATAAATTCACCCGCACGAAAAAAAGAATTTGATTCTATACTAAATGGTTTTGGAGTAGTATTAAAAGGTAATGAATTAATGACAATGGCTACACCTCAAACATTTCCAATGAGAAAGCATAACTATATGCAAGCGTTAATGGCCGTTGATGATTTATTTGTGCTGGCCTCACCAAAAGTTGAATCTTTTTTCCTTGAAGACATAACTAATTTTTTGTTACAAAAAGACGTTCGTTTTTCTCGTAATATAATTTTACAAGGGAAAAGTTCATTCCAACACAAGTTTGATTTCTTGATTCCATCTTCAAATAAAGCGCCGGAACGTATTATAAAGGCCGTAGCAAGTCCTAAAAAACAAAATATCATAGCCCATCTTTTTGCATTTGAGGATACAAAGCTTGCACGTGATAATGAAGGGATTATGATATTAAATGATTTAGAAAAAGAAATTGCACCTGATGTTTCTCAAGCAATAAGTGAGTATGGTATATATGATTTTTCGTGGAAGAAAAGAGATGAATTAATTGAAAAATTGGTCGCCTAAAAGTGAAACTCCACTTCGATTCTAAACAAGATTACCAGATAAAAGCCGTTGATTCGGTTATTAAACTGTTTGAAGGACAAACAATAAATAAAGGCGAATTTGAACTCACTTCAAGTACTAGTGGATTTGCTCTTTCAGATTTCGGTTTCGGTAACAGACTCGAATTAACCAATGCAGATATTCTTAACAATCTAAATATTGTTCAACAAGAAAATGGTATTGAAGATTCGAAAAAACTTAACTTTATCTCTTTTACTGATACTGAAGAGAATAACGGGCAGATCAAAGCTGAAACAAACTTTCCAAACTTTACAATCGAAATGGAAACCGGAACCGGTAAGACGTATGTTTATCTTAGAACCATATACGAATTAAATAAGGTTTACGGTTTTACTAAGTTTGTAATTGTTGTCCCAAGTGTAGCCATTAGAGAGGGTGTTCTAAAGAATCTCGAAATAACTGATGAGCATTTTCAGTTGCTTTATAACCGGTCTCCAATTAATTATTATGTTTATGATTCCAGGCGGCTGCCGCTTTTAAAAAACTTTGCCACAAACAACGCGATACAAATTCTTATTATAAGTATAGATTCTTTTGCAAAAGATACTAATGTTATCAATCAATATAGGGATAGTACAAACGGAAAGAAGCCGATTGAGTACATACAAGCAGCTCAACCGATTGTAATTCTTGATGAACCTCAGAACATGGAGACAGATATCCGCAAAAAAGCGATTGCAAATCTCAACCCTCTTTTCGTTTTAAGATATTCTGCTACCCACAAGTTTATTTACAATCTTATTTACAAGCTTGATCCTGTAAAAGCCTATGATCTTGGATTGGTAAAACAGATTGAGGTTGATTCTGTCTTTTCGGAAAACGACTTCAATAAATCATTTATAAAATTGGAAGATATTAAAGCCGCTAAGACCAAAGTAACCGCAACTCTCAGAATTGATGTTAATACAGAAAACGGCGTTCAACGTAAATCCATAAAAGTTGATTCAAAGAATTATGATTTATATAAGCTCTCAAACAACCGGGAACAATACAAAGATTTACTAGTTTCAACAATAAATTTCGCTGATAGTCAAATTGAATTGTCTGATGGAACTACTCTCCAACTTGGAGAAACACAAGGAGCGCTAACAGATCAGATAATGAAAATCCAGATCCGGAAAACTGTCGAAGAGCATTTCATCAAAGAAGCTAAACTGAAAACAAGCGGTGTAAAAGTTCTTTCTCTTTTCTTTATTGACCGTGTTGCTAACTACCGGGACTATGATACTACTGGAAATGTGGTAAAAGGTAAATTCTCGTTTTGGTTTGAAGAAGCCTATAATTTCTATAAAAATAAATATCCTTCTATTCTTAACCATCAAGTCGAATCTGTTCACAATGGTTACTTTGCACAAGATAAAACCGGAAAGTTCAAAGATTCCTCTTCAGGCGAATCAAAAGCCGATGATGATACTTACCATTTGATAATGAAAGACAAAGAAAGATTGTTGGATAAAGATGAACCATTAAGATTTATTTTCAGTCATTCAGCTTTACGCGAAGGTTGGGATAATCCAAATGTATTTCAGATATGTACACTTAATGAAACCAATTCTGAAATGAAAAAACGTCAGGAAATTGGTCGCGGTTTGCGTCTTTGTGTTGATCAGTCCGGACAAAGAATTTTAGATAAAAACGTTAATCGCTTAACTGTTATCGCTAATGAAAGTTATGAGGACTTTGCTAAAAAACTTCAAAAAGAAATTGAGGATGATTGCGGAGTTGTGTTCACTGGAAGAATTAAAGATAAGCGCAAACGTGAAACCGTAAATATCAAAAAAGGTTATCAACTTGATAAAAATTTCCTTGAACTGTGGGAAAAGATAAAACATAAAACACGTTACAAAGTAAACTATTCTACTGAGGAATTAATTAAAAAAACTTCGGATGCAATAAAGAAAATGCCGGAAATCAGTGCGCCAATTATAAAATCAGTCAAAACTGGCGTTAACATAGTGAAAGAAGGTGTAGAAGGTAAACAACTTAACTTTGGTGTTTATCGTGTGGATGAATCACCAAACGAAATACCTGATATCGCGGGTTACATTCAAAATAAAACCGAACTTACACGTTCAACAATTATAAGCATTTTGAAATCTTCTGAAAGATTGAAAGATGTCTTGAAGAACCCGCAACTTTTTCTCGATCAAACTGTCAAAGAAATAAATACAGTCCTAACTGATTTGATGATTGAAGGGATTAAATATGAAAAACTTGGTGATACAGAATATTACAAAATGGAATTGTTTGCCAAAGATGAAATAGAAGCTTACCGGGAAAACTTATATAAAGTTAAGAACCAGGACAAAACTTTATATAACTACATCGAATTTCAATCCAAGGTTGAAGAACAATTTGCAAAGGATTGCGAATCGAATGAGAATATCGAGTTCTATATAAAACTTCCTTATTGGTTTATAATTAAAACTCCTATCGGTACTTATAATCCCGACTGGGCTATAATCCTTAAAAATGACGAAAAGATTTATTTTGTTGCTGAAACAAAATACTCTTTAGATCCGCAAAAACTTTATTCATCAGAGAATTACAAAATCAAATGTGGTAAAAAACATTTCGATGAATTTCCATCAGTAACTTATAAGACTGTAACAAAAGTTAGCGAACTATTGTAAAAAATATAAAAAAATATTTCTAGCCCTCCACTGTACACCCCCGGCGAATCCGTTAACCAACAAGAGGCACGTAAATAAACGGAGCGCGGGAAAAGCTGTAACAAATTTAAAAGAAAATTTTCCCTCTCTTATTAAGAGAGGGAAGTGTGAGTTCGGCAGTGCCTGCCCGTCTCACGTATAATTCGATTCTTCCTGTCTTTAAAAGTAATAGCTAAAAGCTTACCCGCCGCCGCGGGCTTATGGCTTGAAGTTTACCTGCCGTGGCGGACTCCCGTTCCGAGTTTTTCATTCTCAATTCTCCCGTTTTTACCTTTCACGTCTAGCCTCTCGCGTTTCACGTCTTGCGCGTTTACTCCTTACTTCTTTCTCCTGTCTACCATTTGAGGGAAGCCCAAAATATTTATCCGCCGTGGTGGACTAAGTACTCAATACTAGATACTAAATACTTACCCACTTTGCCCGGGCTTAAAATTAGTAAAAAAAGACAGCAATAATTTGTACAAAAAAATTGTATGTAGATTTTTTATAATATATTTTTTGGATAATTTCATAGGCAAATAATTAACAACAAGATTTAAAGAGGCGGCTATATGGCAGATCCAATATCAGAAAAAAGTACTAAGACCCAAATACTGCAGGCATATAATGATGCTCTTGCAAAATTAAAGGAAACTAAACAAGAAGAAAGAAAGATTGAAAAGAAAAAAGAAGAAGAAATTAAAATCGTAAAACAAGCTTCCGGGTATTCTGTGGAAAAGATTGTTACTAGTATAGGTACTGCTAAAATCGAAATTATTAATGCGCTTGATACTATTTGTGATAAGCTGACAGTTGAGTATAAAAAGCTGGAAACTCTACAAAATGCAGTTGAACTGGAATCTAATTACTTGAATGATGTATATGATATTAAAATTGAGTCTGATACTCTTTCAGCTCTCCTTCTCGCTCAAAAAGAAAAGAAATCAAGTTTTGAATTTGATATCGAGAAGAAAAAAGAAGAATTCGATATAGAAATATCGCAGAAGAAATTACAGTGGAAACTTGAACAGGAAGGCTATGAGAGCCGGAAAAAAGAAACGGATGCGCAATTAAAGAAAGAAAGGCAACGTGAGGAAGATGACTATAATTATAATTTACAACTTCAAAGGAAAAAAGAAGCGGACGCATTTGCCGGACAAAAGTCGAAGCTTGAAAAGGAATTATCTGATATGCGCATCGAAGCCGAGAAAGATTTAAACCAGCGCGAATTAATTATTACCTCAAGAGAAAATGAATTTGCCGTACTGAAATCGAAAGTTGAACAATTTCCACAAGAACTGGAAAAGGCCATTAAAGACACCGAAAAATCTGTTCTTGAAAATATTGAGTTTAAGTATAAGCATCAATCAGAACTAGCTCAGAAGGAAATTGAAGGAGAGCGGAATTTAAATAAACAAATAATTTCCTCGCTGGAAAATAAAATCAATGAGCAGGCGGAACTTATTAAACAGCTTACACTAAAAGTCAATGATTCCGGACAGCAAGTTCAGACAATCGCTATTAAAGCAATTGAAGCTGCTTCCGGAAGCTCAGCAGCTCAAAGAATTTTTGTACAAAATGAAAAACACTCTGAACCACAAGCCAAAGTGAAAGAGTAATATTATTTTAAAATGACAACTGGTTTTTCTCATGATAATTTCAGGAAACTCTTTGTTGCATGCTTTAACCCGGCTGTCATGTTTACCCGGCTAGGACGTGGGCCCATGCCTTGACCGTTAAAAAGTGCTTTGCTAAGGAATGGTTTACTGTCCGAATCCGTTNNGCTTTTAATAAACTTGTAAGTGATGAAAAATTATCATCTGGTAAAACACAATCACTCATAGAGGATTTTTTGTATGCAGAAAGAGAGCCTTTAAGAGATGAGATACTGGAATTACTGGAAGGTGATAAACCAAAATTATTAGAGCGCAAAAAATAAGCGATAGAATCCTGAAAAAGATTTTGAATTTTGTCGATGTCTTCATTAATGAAATGACAGGGACCTGAAATGACAAACTTCAAATGCGCTACAGTGTACCATGCCGGGTTTAATATTTAAACCCCTCTTCTTACCAAGGAGAGGGATAAAGGGTGAGGTTGTTGAAGCTTGCCCACCGGACTTCTCTCGTCTTCCGTTTTTAGTCCATCATGGCGAACTTAATACATACCCCTTATTTTCCCCTCTAGAGAGGGGAAGGAGCGGAGCGACAGAGCTTGCCCCGCTTTTTTTGCGGGGGGGTGTGCAAGCTTGTCCGCCTTCTTGTTGGGCGGGTCTACCCTGAGTCAGTCTCCGTTAACTAACGGATAGCGGATTTGCAGGAGGGTGGTCCCCGCACCTCAAAAGAATTGCGTTAAAAATCTGAACGGAGTTGAGGAAAAGAAGAAAAATATGTCTGAGCCCCGCATTAAAAATAATAATAACAGAAGCGGGGCGAGTTTATTTTTCTTCCCGAAACGAAGTGAAGATTTAGCAATTATTTTGCAGTGCATGTTTCTTTTCGTTCTTTTCTTACGTTAAGAAAAGAACAATTAATTTACTTTTACTCTGATCTCAATCAATGCCTAACTGCCGGATTTGTAAACGTAGGTACGACCTGCCCGACTCAGTATAATTCTTCCGTCTTCCTCCTTTAACTAACGTACTCATGCAGGCGTAACCTGCCCGCATATGTGTAATTCTCCCGTCTACCGTCTTCCATTTTTACCTTTCACGTCTAGCCTCTCGCGTTTCACGTCTTGCGCGTTTACTCCTTACTTCTTTCTCCTGCCTGCCCGCTGAAGATTCATCTTAGGCGTGGTCTACCATTTGGGTGAAGCCCAAATTGTTAATAACTTTTCTTCTACTACTAAGAACTTCGCATGAAGAACAGTTCATTAATTGCACTACACTTATTAGCAAATGAATTATAAATTGAAGGCGGCTTCGTAAGCTTCTTTATATGTTTTATTGAAATTGAGGATGAATGATTCAATAAATGGAAGATTGGCGCAATAACCGTCTTCCGCTGAAGGTTTTTCTAAGATCTTTTTACTATTTAAAATTGTCTCCTTATCTTTATCTAAAAAAGCCACAGTAGCGGCAACATATGCATTCCATTTTATCTGTTCGTTATTAGCAGGCAATTTGTAAAGAGATATTTTGAAATATACTTTAGCTTCAGTATAATTGTTATCAAAGGCTAACATTTGCCCTGCATGATGAGCTAAAGTTATTTTTTGGTATTCTTCCAATCCCTGTTTATTATTTAAATAA
>PMDS01000032.1 GCA_003155655.1 Melioribacter sp. | reverse complement strand
GTGGTTTTTTAAGTTAAAATAAAATATTGATAACCCGTGAGACAAACTTAATAAGTATAGAAATACTGGATGAAGCAATTAAGAACGCTTTAAAGCACGCAATACATTTTAGACACTGGTTTGACAGATTAAGAGATGCATTCAAAGGAAATGAATTTTCGTTTACCAAAGAATTACTTAACCGTGTCTCTGAATTTCAGAGAATAACGTCTAGTGAAATAGTAGATTTATCGATCCATTATGGAATAGAGAATGTATATAACGATATTATAAATGCTCTTAAACATGATGGTTATATAAATAATAATGATGATCCTAAAGTTTACCGGTTTAATTCACCTTTATTAAGAAAATGGTGGTATTGCAATGTCGCTAACTAAACTTAGTTCCCCATCGATTTACAATCCCGCTAATCAATCAGCGGAAGAAATAATCTCAAATTTTGTTGTCCGGCTTCAAGAGTATGAAGAGGTTTTTACAGCAATTAAGAACGACAAAATGGGAAAACCGCCCCAGAATTTTATAATACAAGGGCAGAGGGGCTATGGAAAAACAACCCTGCTTTTAAGAATTAATCATGAGATTAAAAATGATCCTGAACTTAATAAATGGTTAATTCCCGTAATGTTCGATGAAGAAACTTACAGGGTTAATACTCTTGCAAAGTTATGGGAAGAAGTAATCGATATACTTGAGAGTGAAAAATCTTTCGAAGGGGTTTCTGAAAAAATCGATCCTCTTTATGATAAAGAATCGCCAGAAGAAGAAATTTTCAATCTGTTGATAAAGACTTTAAAGAAGCAGAACAAAAAGCTGGTTTTATTTTTGGATAATTTCGGTGATATGATTGGAAAATTTTCCAAAAAAGAAATTCAGCGATTAAGGGAAGTTCTTAATACCTGCAATTATATCAGAGTAATCGGCGCTTCTTCTTTAATTCTTGAATTCTACCACAGTTATAAACATCCATTCTATGAATTTTTTAAAGTTATTACTCTTGATGAACTTACGCAGGAAGAAACTATACAACTTCTTAAAAAATTAGGTGAGACTTACAAAAGCGAAGAGATTGAAAAAATAATTACCGGGCAGTCCGAAAGAATAGAATCTCTTAGACGATTGACCGGTGGCGTACCAAGGACCATTGTCTTACTATACGAAATATTTGCAGATAATGTTGATGGGAATTCATTCAGGGATCTTGAGAATATTCTTGATAAAGTTACACCCCTTTACAAACACAGGTTGGACAATCTTTCCAAACAGCAGCAAACCATTATTGATGCAATAGCTCAAAATTGGGATGCTATTAGCACAAAAGAAATTGCAAAAAAGATAAGAATGGAAAGCAAAGCTGTTTCGTCTCAGTTAAATCAATTGGAAAAGAACCAGTTAATAGTCAAAGAGTCGACTTCCACAAAAAACCATCTTTACAGAATTAACGAAAGATTTTTCAACATTTACTATTTAATGCGTCTTGGAAAAAGAAAAAACCGAAACCGTGTATTATGGCTTGTCAAATTTTTTGAGATCTGGTGCGGAGAAAAAGAATTAACAGATAGAGTGCAAAAACATATTGAAGGACTAAAGCAAAACAAATTATACGAAAAACAGGCTTTCTATGTAACACAAGCCCTTGCCAGGACTTCAATTGCCACAGAACTCCAACATGAACTATTATCTGCGGCAAAAAAATATTTAACTATTACTAAAAGCCCTTTTGTTAAAGATTTGGATAAATCTCATATAGATATAATAAAGGATGTTACCGAATGCGTAAAAAACGAACGATTTGATATTGCTAAAAAAGCTCTAAAGAATGATGGATATTCTGATCCAGAGATTTATGTGATTATTGGTACTGTACTACAAGTGGATAAAAAAGATTTTCAAAAAGCAAAAGAATACTTTCTAACGGCTGTTGAAAAAGGCGGATCCGATGCAATATTTACTTTGGCTGTATTGTATCACGATGAATTTAAGGATTTTAAAAAAGCTGAAGAATATTATCTGATGGCTGTTCAAAAAGGAAACTCCGATGCAATGTTTAATTTAGCCTTATTGTACACAAATGAACTTAAGGAGTTTAAAAAAGCTGAAGAATATTATCTGATGGCTGTTCAAAAAGGAGACTCCGATGCAATGTTTAATTTAGCCATGTTGTACCAGGATGAATTTAAGAATTTTAAAAAAGCAGAAGAATATTACCTTATGGCTTTTGAAAAAGGGCTCACTGGGGTAATGAATAATTTAGCCATTCTTTACGAAAATGAATTAAAGGATTTTAAAAAGGCTGAAAAATGTTATCTAGTGGCTGTTGAAAAAGGCAATTCGAATGCAATGTACAATTTAGCTTTATTATACAAAGATGAATACAATGACTTTAAAAAAGCTGAAGAATATTATCTAATGGCTGTTGATAAGGGCGAATCGATGGCAATGTATGATTTAGCTATATTGTACGAAAACGAATTTAAAGATTTTAAAAAAGCTGAAGAATATTATCTAATGGCTGTTGAAAAAGATGACTCAGAGGCAATGGATAATTTAGCTTTATTATATGATAATGAATTTAAAGATTTTGAAAAGGCTGAAAAATACCATTTGTTGGCCGCTAAGAAAGGGAATTTTAACGCAATGAATAATTTAGCATGGCTTTATTATGAATTGAAAAAGGACAAATTGATGGCTCTGGAATTACAAAGAAAAGCTTTTGCTGAATTGAAAAAAGATTATACGGCCCATACTTATTTAATGATTCTTCTTTGGAATGATAAAATAGAAGAAGCCATAAAGTTGTTTAATGAGTATTTGAATAAAGAAAACATTTTTAAAGAGATAACCAAAGATATTCAGAATGTATTTCTAATGTTTCTCGCAAAAAAACAATACCATTTTATTTACAAATTATTTGAAGAAAATAAATTTGATATTAAAGACAAATACAAGCCGGTTTATTATGCAACGGTAAAACTTCTTGGGGAAGAATATTCAGACGAGTTTAAGAAAATGCCCCCTGAATTAACTGAGACGGTTGACGAGATATTAAAGGAAATAGAACAAATGGCAATAGATTACGTTTAGCTTCCTGCCTAAGTGTAATTCTTCAGAATTTAGGTAACAGAGGAGTTATATTTAATAAAAAAACCGCCTTCGATTCCCCGGGTTCGGGTCATTGGTAAAAAAATATTTATTACAGATTACTTCATTACTACCATTTTCTTTGTTTCTGTAAATGATCCGCTGTTAATTTTATAGAAATAAACACCGGATGGTAATTGAGAACCATGCCTAGCGGCAGGCAAGTTGCGAATGGAGAATTGAGAATTATAGGTACCTGATTCTTTAAATTCATCAACAAGAGTAGCTACTTCTCTTCCGAGCACATCATAAACTTTTAACGTTACATGCTGAGATTTTGGAATTGAATATGTTATAATTGTTGAAGGATTGAATGGATTCGGATAATTCTGCGATAACGAATAATTATCAGGTAAAGTATTTATATTTTTTTCAACATTTTTCATTTCAGAAATTGGTCTTTTCCAAACTCCGCCCATTAAACCAGCAAAAAGATTAGAACTATTTACAGCCAGGCAATAACAACATGTGTAAGGTATATCTGGCAAACCTGAACTTACTTCCCTCCAGGTAGCACCGTTATTTCTGGAGACATAAACCCCGTCAAAGGTTCCTGCAAAAAGAATTGTACCGCTTACAGTTAATGAATATATGCCTTTTCCGTTCAATCCGATATTAGTCCAACTTTCGCCGTTATTTGTAGATAGAAAAACGCCGCCAGCCGTTCCGGCATAGATATTTGTGCCGTTTAGAGTAAAACATGTTAAAAATAGATTGGTTAAACCTTTATTAACAGCAGTCCAGCTAGAACCGTTATCGGTAGATCTAAAAATTCCATCTCCGCTTGTTCCCGCAAAAATATTTGAGCCGCTGTGAATAAGACTAAATACATCTCTTCTAGGTATACCTGTATTATGGGTAGTCCAGCTAGTTCCGTAATCTGTTGAAAGAAAAACGTCTCCAGCTGCGGCAAAAATATTTGAACCGCTTATTTCAAGAGACTCAATATACAGACTTGTTATTCCCGAATTAACAGCAGTCCAGTTTGAACCGTTATTTGTAGATTTAAAAACGCCTTTACCATCCGTTCCTGCAAAAATAGTTGAGCCGCTAATAGCAAGAGTCATTACCGCCCGATTTGGAAGGCCAGGGCTCATAGAACTCCAATTTGAACCATTATCTGTTGAAAGAAAAACGCCGCTTTCCCAGGTACCGGCAAATATATTTGATCCGTTTACAGCTAATGAACGTAATTCTGTCGAGTTTAACCCGTAATTAACCTTAGTCCAGCTAGAGCCGTTATCGGTAGATTTAAATACCCCGTGGCCGTTAGTGCCTGCAAAGAGATTAGAACCGTTTGTTGTAAGAGACCATACGCACAAATTTGTCAAACCGGAATTAACAGGTGTCCAGTTTGCACCATTGTTTGTAGTAAGAAATATACCACCCTCGTAAGTCCCTGCATAAATATATGAATCAATAACTTTAAAAGACGTTATAAAATAACTGTCAGGTATACCATTGTTAACCTCAAACCAACTTTCACCGTTATTGGTAGATTTAAAAACTCCGCCTTCTTCCGTCCCGGCAAAAATACTTGAACCACTTATTGCAAGAGCCCGTATACGTAGATTTGTCAAGCCGGAACTAACAGGCTTCCAATTTGAGCCGTTGTCCGTTGAAAGAAAAACACCACCATCCAAATCCAAAGCTCCGGCAAATATATTTGATCCACTAACAGCAAAACATTCTATATCATATCCATTCATGCCATTATTGGCCTTTGTCCAGCTAGCTCCATTATCAGTTGAAAGATATACACCATTATCACCACACGAAGCAAAAATGTTTGGACCACTAACAGCAAGACAAAGTATATTTTCCATTGGATTAAGGGAACCGTAATTAACCGGTGTCCAGCGTACTCCGTTGTCTGTAGATCGAAGAACAAATCCGTTTGTCCCGGCAAATATGGTTGATCCGCTTACTGCAAAGCAGGATACATTATAATTACTTATATTAGTTGAATCAACAAAATTTGTATTAGCACTCCAGCTTGTTCCATTATTTGAAGAAAGAAACATCCCCGGAATATTGGTTCCGGCATAAATGACTGAACCAATAGTTTCAAGACATTGGACTACACCTCCGTATGGACCATTTGTTGAAGTCCATTGACTTTTAGCTGTATTTGAAATAAAGATAAAAAGAATTAGAAATGTTAGTAAGAAATTATAGAAAGATTTCATAAATGGGTTCCACATGTATACTTGAAATTTTATTTCATCAATCAAGATTTAAGCAAATAATATGCTCAATAATTTAATTGGAATTCTGCAGGTTAACAAATGAAATCAGAGGTACTAATTTTTCACCGCAGTAAAAAATACTCTCTACAGAATTTTAGTAATGGAATAACTGTACCTACAACTTACATCTAGCTTCTTTCCTACAGCAGGCAAGCTTGCGTTTCACGTCTTACGTTTTCCGTCTCACGTAAAACAGTACCCCCAGTAGGACTCGAACCTACGCACATGGCTCCGGAGGCCATTGCTCTAATCCACTGAGCTATGGGGTGAATTATTTATTGTTTCAATTATTTACAATAATTAGGCCTGCTATGGAAAGTAATTATTATTGAATAAATATTAAAAATGAGACTATTCTCATCCCGATTACTTTTCGATTATCTAATTATCTGAAATTGAGGCTCCGAAAAATATTTTAGTACAATTTTTACAAAATTCAGGAGTTTTGTTAGCGTACCATAATTTTCGAAATTCTTGATATGCTTCGGAATTAAGACTTGCCATTAATCCATCATTAAAAACATTCCCAAAATTCAATTCCTTAGGGAAAGGTTGACCGCAGCATAGAGGTAAATAACCATCCCAAGTTATGTAAAAATAATTCCAGGGATAAATACATGTATTAAACCCGCCGCCTGTCTTCAATTCGGAACATGTAAATTCCAAATCGTTATATTTTTTTGCTGCCGCTTTTGCTGCATTCAATTCCCTCTTAAATTCATCCGAGAAGAAAAACTGATTATATGAAACATCTTCCTTTGTATCTGCAGATAAGTTTATCGGCCTCATGTTCAAATAATGTATTTTCATCTTCGCTGCAAAATCAACCATAGCCGCCATTTGATGATAATTCTCTTTAACCAGAACAACGTTTAACATTACGTGTGTATCTGTGTTATTGGCTAACATAGAAATTTTAGAAAGGTTTTCTTTAAAAAAATTGAAATCTCCTCCAATTCTTATTTGATTGTATGTGTCATCTAATCCATCCATAGAAATTTGGATTGTATCGATAAGTCCAACCAGCTGACTAACTATCTCCACGCAATTAGTTAGATGAGCATTAATTGAACAAGAGACAATAATACCCTTACTTTTATTTTTGATATACTTTACAGCTTCAACAATATCTTTATATAAAAATGTTTCTCCGAGCCCTGTTAACCCAATGGAATCTATGTACGGATATGCCTGGTCAACAATCATTTTCAGTTTGCCGAAATTCATATATCCCTTATCCATCTGTTTACCATGAACAGTTTCTCTTGGACAAACCAGACATCGTAAGTTACAATGATTTGTTACCTCGATCATGATAGTTGATGGATGAGCAACTTCTAAACTTTTATTTTTAGCCAGAGTATATGAGTGTATTTTATTATTAAGATATTTTAAAAAGCTCCATCCCATTGGCAAATGGATTGCCCTTTTAAACATCTTTTTCATTCTTCTCTTAGTCATATTTGATGCAACCCCATTATGAAATATTTTAACTTTAGTTCTAAAAAACTTTTCTTCTGTAAATCTCTGTACCCCCAGTAGGACTCGAACCTACGCACATGGCTCCGGAGGCCATTGCTCTAATCCACTGAGCTATGGGGGCAATTTGCTTATAATTTATTATGTTACATATCTACAGTTAAACCTGCTCTGGAAAATAGAAATAAAATAATTCTAATTCTTGTTGAATAAATATTAATAATGACGGAACTTTCAGGCAGTATTATTAATAAAACCTTTAGTGGTTTCCGAATATTGAATATTCTTTTAATTTGTTAACTTATTATTAATGATTTATAGGGTTTGGGAGAAACATTGCCGGCATCAACAAAAAAAATAGTAACAGACGTTGTGGATAATCTCAAAAAAATTCCCTCTCCTGAAAAAAAAGGAGAAACCTTCTGGGCTTATCTTAAAGAACAGTTATATTCCGAAAGCCCCTGGGATAAGGAAGATTTAAATGTAATAGAGCAAGAGATTGACAAAAGTTTGGACTCTTTGGATAAAAAAGATTTAACCGAGCTTTGGAAAAACACAGATAAAGGGTGGGAAAAATTTGAAGCAGATAAAAAAGTTGACGACAAAGAAATGAAGTCTGACCTTACAGATGAAATTTTAGGACAGGTAATGGACAGGATGGATGATCATTATGTGTCACGGGATAGTTTTTTTCCGGAAAGCACAGTTTATGAACGAAGCTCAAAAGAAGAAGTACCCGAAGAAAAACCGGATGAAGAAGCGGAGCCTGAAAACTTAGACGATGAAGATATTAAGATTGACGATGATGATTTATTTAATGACGAAGAGTTCGAGGAAGATGATGAAACACACTATTAAATTATATTTTTTATTCTGTTTTTACTGTTCTGTTTCATTTGCACAAATTGATTCATCAAGAACTGCGTTATATGATTTTTCTCCGAAATTAAGTTTACACAGCTGGCAGAATAATTTTGAATTCTCTATACAACCCAATCTATTTAATGATCAATTGAACGACTCATCTTCAATAATGATGCGCACCCGTTTACAGCTTTCCGGTATGTACAAATTGAACAGGGAAGATCCTGTCAAAAACAATTTAAAAATGAATTTATTAAATCCTCTCTACCAGGAATTTGTCTCCTCGCAAAGTATGAAAGAGCTGAGATATATATTAGGTATGGTTCAGATGGGCGGAGTTGCCTACCTGGCATACGAGCACATCAAGAAATATGGATTTCTACAATTGAAGAAATAGAAATTCATTATAACAATTCTTAAAATATTTTCTCTCGCCTGTAACTTTGTAGCATCTATCTTAGTCTAAATTGTTGCTTTAACAATAAATACGGGTACACTACCATGAAAAAAATCATTTTACTATTAGTTTTTTTATCATTTTGCCAGGTTATTAATGCCCAGCGACACCATCATCGTTCTACAGAAACTGATACAACCGAATATGAATGTTCACATGGAAGCCTTGATTTAGGAGCTAACAATAGTGGAATCAGTTTTGGAAATTCTCAAAACTGGAATGGCTTGCGCTTTAATTTTTCAGACTGCGGAATAGAGAAAATTTCCGGTATTAATATTACATTTTGGAAGCCAGGTGAGAATCCGAATTCAACAGTAAATGGTTTATCTATTGGAGTGGCACCTGGAGCAGCAAAATTGAGAGGCCTTTCCTTCGGAATTGCAGCAGTTGTTGCCGAAACGGAGATAGTGGGGTTAAATGTTGGAGGTCTAGCCGTTGTTTCTAATGGAGATGCAACAGGGATGAATTTGGGAGGGCTTGCAGTTGTTACGAATGGTTCACTTAAAGGAATCAATTTGGGCGGATTGGCAGCGGTTTCCAATCAAGATATTTCAGGACTGAGTTTTGGCGGGCTTGCTACAGTAAGCAATGGAAATATGTATGGACTAAACTTAGGCGGGCTTGCTGCTGTAAGTAATGGTAATATTCAAGGACTAAGCTTTGGCGGGTTCGCTGTTGTAAGCAACAAAGATATGCTTGGAGTAAATATTGGCGGTCTAGCTTCAGTATCTAATGGCGATATTAGCGGTATTACTTTTGGCGGTTTTGCTGTTGTAAGCAATAAAGATATGGTTGGAGTAAATATTGGCGGTCTAGCATCAGTATCTAATGGCGAAATTAGCGGTATTACTTTTGGAGGACTTGCAGTTGTTGCCAACAAAGACATATCCTGGATTAACTTTGGAGGGCTGGCTGTCGTTTCAAATGGTAATACAACCGGGGTTAATGTGGGCGGACTTGCAGTTGTTGCCAATGGCGACCTTACCGGTTTAAGCGTTGCACTTGCAGCAAATGTGGGTAAAACATCAATAACCGGTATGAGTATTGCTGGTTATAAAACGGAAACCGAATCTTTTGAAGGATTCAATATTGCCGGAGGCTGGAGTGACGTTAATGATCTAACCGGATGTTCAATTTCTATGTACAATAGAATATCAGGGATTCAAACAGGGCTTGTAATAGGATTATTTAACAGCGCAAATGAATTGCATGGGATTCAGATTGGACTAATAAACATTGCAAAAAATAATAGCGGTATTGCAAAAGTATTGCCGTTGATAAATGCTCATTTCGATTAGAACTTTTTTAATAAAAAAACCCGAATTGCTTTTTCAGTAATTCGGGTTTTAATTTTTTAATTGTGTAGTTACTACTTTACTCTTGTATAATCTATCTGCATACTTTTTACTTCTTTTCCATTTTCAAAACTATATATTTCCGTCGTTGTGTGGTCATCATCAATAAATTTCATTATTGATTTGGTTGGTACTTCTTTACCCGCCATAGGATCTACCATTGATCCGGTGTAAACAACAGATTTAGTCTTTTCATCAAACTTGCCTTTAAGATACTCTATACCGGTGCCAAAATTATCTACCCATACACTTAGATATTCTTTTGTAACATTATCAAAACCATCAAGTCCCATACCTTCAAATGGCATTCCCATCATTGTAGATTTAAAGGTAGATTTCAAATATCTACCGCCAAGAATCATTTCATAAGTGCCGGTACCATCGGATTTCGTTTCTTGCCCGCCCATGTAATTTGTAACAACTGCTGTCCAATTTCCGACCATCTTTACAAATGGCTGATGAGCTGTTGATGGGGTCATGTATTCCTGCCACTTTTTCATCATATCAGCTTGATCTCCCTGTTGAGAGTAAACTGCAGAAAATGAGAAAAGAATTAATACAGACATTATTCCAGTGAACAGTGTTCTTAACTTCATAATGTTACTCCTTTCAAATTAGTTTAAGATTTATTTATTCCACTAAAACAGATGAATTTTTTATTAGTTCTCTAATTAAATTTGTAAATAACTTACAATGTCTAAGTTTAATCTCTGGGGATTAATTTATATTTGTATAAACCTAACAATATATTTTTTGGTTACTTTCTGATTGTTATTTACCATATTTGTAAATTCAATTTTTTTAATGAGAAAAAGAATCCCTTGCAACCGACAATTTACTGAATTAGATAAATAGTGTTCTTTTGTTCACCTAAACATAGTGAACAAATAATCACCTGTCAAGTAAAAAATTAAAATGATATTTATTGTAAATGATAACGGTATGATAGTAATAGTCTAATTTTTAATCGATTTTAGTGCATTCCTTTTCATTAACAAAAATGCTAATGATGAAAACAGCGCAAAAATAAAAGCTCCGCTCCATAAAATTACGTGTCCGAAGTTTTCTAAAACTACTGCGCCTAACCAAGGTCCAACCATTATAGAAAAACTGAAGGACATTTGGTAATAACCCATATATTCACCACGTCTGCTTTCCGGTGAAATTACAGAAACATAGGATGCACTGGATGGAAAAAACAACATTTCGCCAAACGTCCAAATAATGATGGTAAGGGCAATAAATCCAATGCTGTTTGAAAGAATCATTGCGCCAAATCCGGTGCCGCATAAAAGTGCGCCAAGAGCTAATGAATTACGATCATCCCAGTTTGCCATTGCATTATTGAGAGGTACTTCTGTAAGAATTATCAACACTGTATTAATTGCCATCAGTAATCCAAAAGTTGATGTTGGAAATTCTAAAATGCCGACTAAATAAAGCGGCAGCCCACCTAAGAACTGAAAGAAAACCAGCTCAACCGGAATAAGAATAAACAGGAAAAGAAAGAATTTTTTGTTTTTTAGAATTGACTGATGCTTTTTATTTACGGATTTTTCTTCTTTGTTTGTTAATACCTTACTGTCATTTCTTATCTCTAATTTTGGTTTTATTCGCATCGAGATCAAAAAAATTCCGGCAATTATTGAAGTAATACCATCAACATAAAAAAGAAGCGCAAAATTAATAGCTGATAATATGCCCCCAATAACAGGACCAATACTCATCCCAAGGTTTATTGCAAGCCTGTTAAGCGCAAATGCGGTTTTCCGTTGTTCCGGTTCTGTTTCATTAGAAATCAAAGAAAGATTAGCGGGGCGGAATGCTTCGCCAATAATTGACCAGACAAGTGTTGCGGCAAGTATTGCATAATAGTTTTTAATGAATGAAAATAAAATCAGTATTATTCCGCTTAATATCAGCGAAGATTTCATGACAAGAAGCGAACCTACTTTATCGCTTAATTTCCCGACATAAGGAGCAGTTAATAATGAACCGGCTCCGAAACAAGCTATCACTAATCCCGCCTTTCCACTGCTTACGCCAATCCTGGTAGTCATGTATATCATCATGAAGGGAAATACCATTGTACCTGAACGGTTTATCAATGTTGTTAAAGCTACGAGCCAAACATTCCGGGGTATATTATTGAGTCCTCTCCAGGGGTTCAATTTATCTCAAATTTTGAATTTGTTTTACAAATATTTTGTTATTTATAATATCGGTTCGAAATGTAAAAAAAAATTTAATCCATACATATAATTGAATACATAATCGAGGTTATAATGAAGCGCGGTTCCATCATTTTATATAAAAGTTTACTTAATTCATTTCTTTGTTTTATAATTTTTTCCTGGAGTTACAGTTCTAAAGCCCAGAACAACAGGGATGATAAGCCGGTAAATCTGAAGGTTCTTCCTTCCAATATCAGCGAAAATGAACTCCGCCAGTTAATGGACTCTTATTCAACTGCTCTGGGAGTTCATTGCAATTTTTGCCATGGCAACCCAAATGATAAGGGCATCGGGAAAACAGATTTTGGTGCGGATGCCAATCCAAAGAAAAATGTTGCAAGGGAAATGATTAAACTGGTTAACGGCATAAACACAAACATGCTGCAGGGCGCACGTGCTTTAGATGCTGGAATCGGCAGTGTAAGTTGTGTTAGCTGCCACCATGGGTCTGCATCTATCGATCTTCTTGAAGATGTATTGTTCAGAACATACAAAAAGAAGGGGCTTGATTCCACAATTAGCAGATATAATAATTTGAAGAAGCAATACTACGGCAGTTTCACTTATGATTTCAGCAACCGTGCCCTTCTTTCATTTGCTTCCAAAGTAAATGAAACGGGAAATTTTGATGATGCAATTACAATTGGAAAGAAAAATTGTGAATTATTTCCTGATTACACCTGGTCATTTGTCTTTATTGCAGACATTTATTCAAAAAATGGCAAAAAAGATGAAGCGGTTAAGAATTATGAAAAAGCAATTCAGCTTGATCCTAACAACCGATATGCAAGCCAGCAGCTAAGAAAATTACAATCATCAACTAATTAATTTATTTATTGAGCCGGCACTTAACATGCCGGCTTTTTCCATAATGTATACAACAATTCTTATCAACTTTACTTACAAATAAGAATCAAAATAACTAACTTTGATTAGTTAATTTTTTACCGTGGAGGATTTGTATGCGTATCTTGAAATATTTTATGTCTTTTATTTTTTTAATTGTTGTCGCAGCATGTTCAACTCTTACCCTCAAACCTGCAGATTATTCCTGGCCAATAGAAAACGCTCTTAAAGTTGACGCTAAGGGATTTATCGAAGAACAGAGATATGCATTCACTTTAAAAGTAAAGCCGCTGTTTTTTGAAGAGTTTGCTGATTCCAACAATTGTTCCGGAAAAGAAATCAGGATTATACGCGATAAACTTGGATATGTGTACATCACCGGAAAAGATTTTAAAAATGTATACATATTTATGGTTATAGAAGGCGGAATGAAGGCTGAAAATAAAGTCTTAGTTGCGGAAAAAGGGCTGGCTTCACCGGCATTCAATCAAAAAACACCTAACATAGAATTGATAGATGGTTCGGAAAAATTTATTTTGAATCATAAAGGAGTTGTGAGGTAATAAAATGAAGATAAACAAATTTTTCTTTTTGGTTTCGATTTTGTTTGCTTTCTTTTTTTTGAATCAATCGCTATTAGCGCAATCAGATTTTGAAAAAGTTAAAAATTTTGAAACGCGTAATAAACAGCTTAATGATGCAATAAAAAACGCCGCTTCACTTGATGAATGCAACGCTATTGGCGAAAACATTGCTCAGTTAAAATCTGATTTTACCCCATATAAAACTCTGCTTGATAAAAGCATGTATCCGGATAATTTTGACGCTTCTTTTGTAAAAATAGAGCGCTCACTTGAAGTACGTAAAGGAGACTTTACCCAAATAGTAGAACTTAAAAGTGAAGTTGGAACACTTAAAGATAAAGTTTCCGATTTAAGCCAGCAGAATCAGGGCTTGATTTCCCAGATAAGAGTATTGCAAATACAAACAACAAAAGATGCCTCCACAATTGCAGCACTTACAAAATTAGTGGCACAGCTCAAAGCAAACATAGCCCAGCGCGATGAACTAGTGCGCGGGATTGTTGATAGTCTTTTGCAGCAGTTCGTTAAAACGCCCGGCTCTCTTAATGATGCCCAAAAGCAAGTGGTTTTCAAAAAGGTTGACAATGGAAATCTCTTCTTTAATATTGAACGCACTATTGGTGATAACGTTCAATTCATGAAAGTTACACAAATGACGCCCGATGATCTTTCAAAAATGAAAATTGAATACAAGGACTTTAATAAAACATGGCGTCAAATTGGACCAAAACTTGCAGAGATTTATTTGACAAGAAAGGATAAGGTTTCAGAAATTGCCAATATCGACAACATGTTTTCAGACTGGAGCGCGCGCATAAATGATGAGATGTGGGGACAGGTAAATAAATTATTCCGCGAGAAAAAACTTGCCATACTTCCATTTAAAAGCGGCGATCAATTTGTGAACAGTGTAAACTCGTTTATTGATGATGAAATTAAGAACTATGATGTTATGGGCAGTTCTGAAGCGAAAAATACATTTTACATGTTTGCAGACAGCGTTTATTTTAAGTCTGTTAAACCAGTATGGGTTCCATTACTAATTGATAATGCCATGATGACTGCGGCAAATAAAGATTCGGTTGAGAAACAAATTGCTGATTGGAAAGAAAAAGTTGCTCCGACTTCCAGGATGAATTACATCTATATTGCCGGCGCTGCAATAATCATTATATTATTAATTGCGTATTTCTTGAAAGGAAAGAAGAAAAAAGTTGTTTACCTGGATGAACAAAACGAAGAGCAAAGTTCAATTGAATAGGTTACAAAGCTGTTAATATAAAGCCGCCCCGGTCAATCGGGGCTGGCTTATTTTTTAAAATACATCTCAATAAAATTTTTGCCGCCAATAGTTTTAATTTCCGGTTCCCTATCCTCGCTGAACCCTATAGCATATGCTTTTTCTTTAAATTCCTTAACATCTGCCAGGTGCATAAAAGAGCTTAATAGTTTTAATGCTTGATAAGGTGTATCGGAAACAGGTTCTGATTTTTCACTCGAAAGTTGAAGAACAACAGATAAAATTCCATCCGGTTTAAGCCAGCCGAATATTTTTTCTAGTAGCTTTTCTGCATTAACATATTCAAATATCAACGCTGCGTGTATCAAGTCAAAAATCGAACCGGAAAGCTCAATTTCATTTAAGTCTGCACAAATAAGCTGAAGGTTTACAATATCCTGCACAAACCACGCCCTGCATTCAGCCAGGTATTTGAAGTTTATATCTATTCCAACAACCCGTTCTAATTCCCGGTTTACAAGATGCTGAAACCCGTTGCCGGCAGTACATCCCAAAACAGCTATTGAACCCGGAGAAAATTCATTAAGAACGTTCTCAAAAATTTCATCGAGCATTTGCAGTTGCCCGACATTCGGGGCCGACATATGATGTTCATAATCTTCAGATGAAATTTGCAGCCACGGGTTATTAATTTTCATATAACAGACTATTAAATAAATTTAACTGACATAAGATAAAACATATTTTTCAATTTTTCGTTTTCATTTTTCCTGTCCGAGGGTAAAACCTTCCGTAAACCAGGCGCACCAATGCTTATAAGAAAATACAGCAGTTAATCCCATACTTGTATTTTTAACCGGCAGTACTTTTTCAGTAAATGTATCAGAGTATTTAAGGAGTTTTCCACTCAAAAATCCTTGATTTAAATCATTTATTATCTTGGTTGTTGTTAATAGACCGAATGTAATTGGATACCTTCCGCACCAGAGCGGGATTATTTTTTTGCTTGTAGAATCCGGCCAAATTTCGGTTGTTAATTTTTTGATTCCCTGCTTTTCAATTTTACCGACCAAGTTTTCATTTATAATTCTCTGGTCGTTTATAGTTGCTGTTTTATGGGCGTTCGCGTCCATTCCATATGGCGAATTGTTAAAATCTTCTCCGTAATGATCCGCGTCATTAGAGATAAGAAAGAATATATCTTTTCCAATTTCAAGATTGTTAGATTGAACATAATCAGAAATTATTTTTGAAAGACGTGTTGATATATCATCCATTCTTTCAAACGGCATTTGTATTACCATAATCGGCGTTATTTTTATATCACGGTTATAATATTGAAGGAATGGGATCAAGGCTTCAATTGAATGCTCTATGCTGTGCGCCTTGTTGCTTACAATAAAATCCTCTTTCGGAAGCTTTGCTTTGATTAATTCCCTCAAAGGAGAAATTTCCACATCCTTGTATGGACCGCGCCATTTATCGTATTCATCCATTATCAAAACATTTGAAAGGGTTCCCATCTCTTTGCGAACAGTACCATGAGTAACACCGAATATAACAACCTCTTTTGTTTTAATATTCCTGTAAAGAGGAAAGTAAACATTACCTGCATAGAGATAATCATCGTGGACAGAAATTGCTGCTACTAAGTTACCGGGATTTTCTTTTACTGCTTTATTGTGCTTTGATAAATAATCAATAAAATGATTCATCTCATCCGCGTTCCAGCAGAAACCGACGTTATCTCTAACTGGTCTGAGAGACTGACAATTGAGAATGGAGAATTGTCCGTTAGCTAACGGATTGAGAATTAACAACAAGAGCAATAAAATTTTAGTTTTCATTTTAAATTCCGTTTTTGAGCTTTGCTTAATCTAAAAACTATTGCGCTTATCGTCAATAAATATTTTTTTCCATAAAGCCTGCCTGCCGAAGTTATTAACGTAGGCAGGGGATTGGATTTATTATTTGTGTCAGAATCAGAAATTTTTAAAATCATCCAAAATCACCCATTTCTATCCCGATTTTACTTTTTTTAGACCAGAATCAACACAATTTTCCTCAAATTTTTTGTTTTTTTCATCCGGTTTCACCCAGTTTCATCCGGTTTTTACCAGTTTTTTTCCATCCACTTTCTTCCTCTTAACATCCAAGTAAAAACTTCAATTGTATCCAGTACTGCCTCTATGCTCCTAACAAATATGTAAAACTTTTTTTTAAGATTATTCTGAATTTTTCAAAAATCATGCTTGGGTTAAATTTATAATTTGTTTGTCCTCTTCAGTTTATTCAAATTGGAATAGGTAAGGTTGTCAAAAGTTTCTTTCACAATATTTAAACCAACTTACTTTTTAATCTTAATCTTACTCTTAATCATAATCTTAATCTAAGAGTTGTTGTTTTCTTTCAAATGTATCTTTGACAACATTATAACCAACTACTACTTACTACTTTCTCCTTTCTTCTGGATTGTGATTTGCTTTCAAAAGTTTCTTTGACAATATTAATACCAAACTTATGAAATAAGAGCAACTTTCCCGGCAGAAGCGAAGATGGAGGATTAATTTGAATTATGATTATGTCTCAATTATTCAATAAACTTCTTAGAACTTCAAAAGTTCAACACGTCTCTTTTCTTTTAGGTTCTGGTTTTTCTATCCCTGATGGTTATCCGCCAACCACACAAATCAATAATTGTCTTAAAGCAATCAATCAAAACGCAATTCATATTCACACAAGTGGTAGCGCATGGTTTTTAAATGGGCAAGATGATCCGAACTCTTGGTCAAAAGAAGAACAAAAACTTTTTGTTCAAAGATTCTTAGAGTTTTATAATAATGAAATAATCGCTGGCGAAGTATTCAATTACGAAAAATTCTACGATTTCTATTGTGAGTTGAGACGAACAGACAAGTTGAGTGATAAAATCAAAAAGTTTTTTGATGATTTCAGAAAAGAATCTGGACAAGAATATGACCATTACAATTTCTTATTGAATTTTCATGATACCTTCAGCCAGTTATTGGCAAGTCTTCTTTCAATCAAATGGCCTGAACCAGTTTCCTTGGTTAGACCATATCAAAGGAACTATTCAGAATTTCTTGAATTGTTAGATGGTCTAGGAAATAAATATAAAGTCCATATTCATTCGCTTAACCATGATTTGCTGATGGAAAGATTTGCACACACAGAAACACTTGGTAATAAATTATCAGATGGATTTGAAGAATATGGTTCTCCATTTTACGGCTATCATACTTTATATAAAAAAATAAATAATTATGATATTGAGGAACCTGTAGCACATTATACAGTTAGACTCCGAAAATTTACAAATGAATTTTCACGTCAATTTTGTTTATACAAATTACACGGCAGCATTGATCAATATGTTTTCAACTACGAGAATAAAGAATATACAACAATCAAATTGCTTTACGGTATTTCAAATCATGAACTCTTCAAAGAAATAAAAAACGATAAAGGTAAACTAGAATATTACAGAGGTCATACAGAAGTATATCCAGATTTTCTTTCTGGTACATTAACAAAAATATTGAACTATTATCGGCAAGTTTACTACAAACCAATTATTAATCATTTTGTAAATAATCTGATAAACTCCCAAGTGTTAATTGTAATCGGTTAC
Organism: Melioribacter sp.; assembly: GCA_003155655.1. Classification (GTDB taxonomy): domain Bacteria; phylum Bacteroidota; class Ignavibacteria; order Ignavibacteriales; family Melioribacteraceae; genus Fen-1258. The sequence goes on along the minus strand of PMDS01000032.1, from coordinate 62,475 downwards.
GGATTCGGAGACTCAAAGATCAATGAAATAATTGAAAATAATTTTCTATCCGACTTGCGGAAAAAAATGATTGTGGTTGATATTAAAAAAAACAATGAGTCCACTCATTGATAAAGAAAATGTAATTTTAATTTTAAAAAGTATCGCGGATATACAGAGTTCAGACATGTTAAAAATAATTGAAAACTAATTATTTCTTGGCTGTCAAGGCATGGGACCAGCCACAGTCAGGCAAGCTTGAATGCTGTACAATATCTTTATTGTTTAAAGATAGCTTAGAAGGATATTGATAAAATTAATGCTAAATAAGATTTTAGTATTAAAATACTTTCTTCACCAAAATAAAAAACACCGGTTATAATATTTAAATATCAAAAATAAATTGGATATAATAAAAAGGGGAATTAATGTATCAACTTTATATTGACGAATCAGGCGATCATAATTTAATACAGATAGATGACCAATATCCTGTATTTGTATTAACTGGTGTTTTAATAGAGGAGGATTGCCATAACACTACACTAACGGATGAGTTAAAAAACTTTAAAATAGAGCTATTCGGGGATGAAAATATTATTCTGCATACGGCTGATATAACAAGAAATAAGAATGGATTTGAAAGGCTTAAGGAAACGGAGTTTAGAAATAATTTCTATGAAAAGTCAAACAATCTATTAAGCAGAATTGATTTTAAAGTAATTGCGGCAGCAATAAAAAAGAAAGAATATAAACATCGATATGGAATAAGAGCAATTGATCCGTATCTGTTTTGTTTGGAAGTTTTAATAGAAAGATTTGTATATGAGTTGAGAGAAACACATTCAAAGGGTTTTGTGATTGCAGAGGCAAGAAATAGTTTGCTGGATAACCAGCTCGAAATTGCTTATTTAAACACTAAAATCAGCGGCACAAGATTCATCAGATCAAAAGAAATTAAAGAAAATATTGAAGGGTTTTTCATAAGGAAAAAAGAAGAAAATATTGCCGGCTTACAAATTGCAGATTTAGCAGCAACTCCGATAGGAAGATATATAATCGGGAAAAAAGTTAAAAAAGATTTTGAAATAGTTGAAAGTAAATTTAGAAAGAATTCTAATGGCAAATACCGGGGTTATGGATTGGTAATTATCCCATAAAAAAACGGGACCCGCTACGCAGTTCCCGTTCAAATCAATAATCTAGCTACAGACGCTAGATAACAAAACTCATTACAAAAATACTGATAAAATTTTAATAAACAAGTATAAATTTAATATTTTTCAGCTCACCACAGCCTGTCCAGCTTGTCCCGCGCCTTTTGCAGGGACGTCTGTTTGCTAACGGATTTGTCAAGGCTGTACCCTGGTGTAATATAAATTATTCTACACTCCCGTGTGCCCTAAATTTATAGAGTGGCTTCATTTTCCGTTCTCAATTCTCAATTTTCAATTCTCAATTTACACGACGTCCCTTTCTGTAATCCGACTGATGGATAACGGACACCACTAACAACTAACCACCATTCAATTAACAAAAGTTCTCCGTGTTCACCTCATTCTAAAAAACAAACCTGACGTAAATAAAATTAGAATTATTATTAACAGCATAGACGCCGGAAGTCCATAAATTGGAATCAAAATTAAACTTGCCAATATAGAACCCAGACTGCCGCCCGCTAAATCTGCAGAATAAAGCTGTGTCACTGCAGCCTGTTTATCCGCAACTTTATATAAGCTCACAAATGCAAAAATTGCGGCTACAAAAATGCCGGCAAGAAGCAGAACTAAAGATGTTATAACAAGATTTGCTAAAAAATTATACTGAATAAAAATGTAAATTATAAAGCAAACAACAGCAAAACTAATTAGCAGTAATGTTCCATTTAAATGGTTTATTTTAGCACGATGCTTTGTATCTGCAAAAAATTCATCAACGGTCAATGAGCCTAAAGCAAGACCCAGCATAAAAGACATAAGCAGGATCCCGATATTTTGAAACAATACGCCGTTCCTGTTTTGATAGTTCAGAATCAGAATTGTCTCAATTATCATTCCCGCAAAACCGGCAAAAAAGACCAAAGCCATTTTCCCCAATGCAATTCTTTTTTTGGCAAGAATAAAAAGTAATAATACAAAAATAACCAGTGCCCAGAAGACAGGTGATTTTTCGTAACTGCTGATTTTAAGGAATTGCTGAGTGTTATTTACAAATCCGGGGATAAATTTAGAAAGCCATATTGAAACTGTATAGTTAAAAGAAATTGGCTGAAAATCCGAATTTGCCTCAACTGAACCTAGTTCAAGCAGCTTTTGCACACTGGCAAATCTGTCATTTTTATATAGATAGTTTATATATTGCGGAGAGACCAAACGCGTGTTTAAATTTCTTTCTGTAAACCTTCCAGAAAGAATTTTTGTATCTGTTATTAACTTTGATTTTGAAGCAATAAAAATATTTGTTACACCCGGAAGTACAATTATATTATTGAAGGATAATTTTAATGCTGCATAAATGCTTTTATTCCTTTCGATAAGCTGTCTTGTCCATAAATTTTCTGCCGATGCAATTTTAAATGCAAGAATTCCGCCCGTGTTTAAATTTTCCGGACACTGTTCAAAAAATTCTTTTGTATAAAACCTGTTATTCTGGGCAGACATTGGTTCCGGCATTCCAACCAAAATAAAATCATACTTTTTTGCCTGCCGGAGATATTGGCGGGGATCTTCATAAATAATATTTACTTTTGTGTCGGCTAACGGTTTAGTCTCCTGATTAGGAAAGTGTTCTTTAACGATTGAAAGTAACTCTTTATTTATTTCAACATAATCAATTTTTTTTACATTTAATTTTAGTAGTTCTGTAATTATTCCCTCAAACCCGCCGCCAAGAACAAGTACAGAATCCATTTTTACAGTCTGTAGTGTGGAAAGATGAACAATTTCTTCTGCTGCAATACCCTCTGTCTCATAGGTAAGCGCATCATTTTCAAAAACACAAATTTGTTCTCCGGATTCAGTTACAGTTACACGCCCATAAGGAGTATCTTCTGATGCAACTTGAGAAGGATGGTTCCAGGATGTAAGCCAAGTATCAATTTTAGTATTGAATACAAACAGTACAAGTAAAAACATTAGCGCGGTAAGTGAAAAAATTTTTCTGCTTTTCAAATTTAATTGTTTTGAGTAATACGATGCGGCAAGAACGGAACACGTACTGCAAACCAAAACGGTTAGAAAATTCTGCATGCCAAAATGTAAAAACAAAGTTGATGCAAGCCCTCCGGCTACTCCTCCGGCGCTTTCTATTGAATATGCCCTTGCAAGAGTTCTTCCATTACTCACAAACAATTTTGCCGGGTATTGAAATAATAACCCCATTAAAAAACTAAACGGCAATAATGATATTATCATTCCAATAATTTGATAGGTAAAAGAAAGGTATGCACCTGGTACACCGCTAAAAATATTTCTTACCCCGCGGATAAAAACTATATCTATCAGTAGAATTATTGCAGTTATAAGAAAGAGTGTGCGAATGTTTTTTTCTTTAGGAATATTTGAACCCCGGCTTGCTGCTGCTCCAATTGCAGTTCCAATCAGCCAAAAACCTAAAGATAAAATATAGATTAGCTCAACCCCGAAGAATGCAACATTTAATTCACGCAGAACAACAACCTGCCCAAGAATTGAAATAAATCCGGCTGCAAATAAATAAACTGACCCGGGAGTAAATTTAATTGATTTAATGTAATTCAGATTCACTAAATACATCCGCCTGGAACGTGAACAGTTTTGCGCTTTTCCAATCTCCGGCGCTTAATCCCGCTTTATAACAAAGCTGATCTAAGAACATTTCTTTACTCCATCCTGTTTCAGTGGCTACCTGTGGCAGATATACAGCCTGCTTTTCTCCCTTTTTTACAACAACACCGTCCCGTCCAAGAACAATTTCATCAGCATTTTTTACAGGCATAAATGGTGTGAGAACAGAAATTTCAAATTCAACTTTAGATAATTCATTTTGCGTTAACTGCGAAAACCTGGAATCATTAAACGCAGCCTGCAGAGCCATTGCGCCAACAACAGAACAAAGCGGGGTTGTCTCTGCCATGTGTCCAATGCATCCCCTCAATTCGCCGTTTTTTTTCAAAGTTACAAACGCGCCTCTTTTTATTTTTAATTTCGGATTCATATTCCTTGGAAGCGGCAGTGTTTGTGATGAAAAATATTGTTCCAAAGTTTTCCGTGCATATTTTAAAAGCGCTCTCTTATCGGTAGAATTTAATTTATAAGAAGGATCGGTCATTAATGTGTCAACATCAGCCGGTGGATATGATTTTCCTGCGCCAAGTACAACAGCGCCGTATCCGACAACTTTGTCCGCGCTTCCAACAGAGCTGTAACCGGAATTACTGTAGCTGATTATTGATCCGCAATTAGCACCAAGTTCTTTTGACGATGCAACTGCTGCCAGTATTGGCGCTTCTCCGCAGGCACATGTAACAAGCTGGTCAATATTTTGATTCATTTCTTTTTGCATTTCAGAACTTATTGCGGAAAGATTTAACCCGGTAATTGTTTTAAGTGTGATGTTATCAACCTTAACCGCATCATCAAAAGAGGGATAGTGTGACAAATCCGAGCTGGCAATAATTAATGCTTTTTTATTCTTTAGAGCTTTTGCCAGAGTCTGCCCGAATTTTACGCACATTTTTATGTCCGGTTCCCCAACAATAAGAGGAACTATTTTCGCGCCGGGAAATAAATATTTTATAAAAGGAATTTGCACTTCGATTGAATGTTCTTTTGAATGAACGGCAAGATTTACAGTAACATCCGGGTCTTCCTTTAATAATTCCTGCGAGACAACTTCATCAATTTTTACTGACCCGATAGGAGTTGAAAATGCACCGCGAGGGTAAATGCCGATATTTGTAAACCCCGCTGTTGTATGATTTGTACCAAGAACAACAATTACATCATACTTGTTATTTTTGACCTGGTTGTAGGCATCTGCTGCAATCTGACCGGAAAATATATAACCCGCATGAGGTACAATTATTGCAATTGGATTTTCCGCAGCAGCGGGTTTTGCATTTTCAATAAATGTTTTGATTGCTTTGGTAAGTGTTAAAGAATCTCCCGGATAAAATTGATTGGCAAATACCGGCAGTCTTGTTGAGTCGGCTTCAAAATTATTTGTGTTAAGCTTCTCTCCCTTACATGAAGATACCAATAGAAGAAAAATTAAGTAACAAAAAATCTTTTTCATAGCTATACTCTCTTTAATAAATAACTCACCTTACGCATAATTTAATTTATAACCACGTCCTTCAGGACGTGGAGTCTAACCAAGTAAAAAGATGCGGGCTTTAGCCCAACTCTTTGTTCAATGGACAGATAATTTCGTTATTAGCTTACATCTTTATAGTGAACTCGAAAATTTGAAAGCTTGCTTTGCTATGAAGTCTTAAAATCAATTGTTGTAAATACCGTTTTTGCGTAACATGAGTAAAAAAGTTATTTCCAAACGCCGGCAATTGGGTTACTGCAATATTCACACCGTCCGTTTTTCAAATGAATTTCTTCAGTAAACATACCGGAGCGTTTTATTATCATTTTTTTACAGTTAGGACAGTAAGTGCAGTTGCCTGCATGTCCCGGTACATTGCCTACAAACGCATAATGAATTCCTTTAGACATTGCAATTTCCCTGGCGCGTTCTAATGTTGAAATTGGCGTCGGCGGAAGATTTAAAAGTTTATAATCCGGGTGGAATCTTGTAAAATGTATTGGAACGTCGGGACCAATCTCTCCGGCTATCCAGCTGCATAAATCAGTAAGCATCTTTTCCGAATCATTTAACGTGGGTACAACCAGGTTCACAATTTCGAGATGAGTTTTGGTTTGTGAAATTTGCTTTATGCTTCTTAATACCGGTTTAAGTTCCGCAGAACAAACATTGTGATAGAAATCCTCGCTGAAACCTTTCAGGTCAATTTTAATTGCGTCCAGAATATTGCACATGTCTTTCAGAGGTTCATAGTTCATAAATCCGCAGCTAATAAGAACGCTTCTCAAATTATTTTTCTTTGCCTGGTATGCAATGTCAAGCATGTATTCTGTAAAAACTGTCGGCTCATTATATGTGAAAGCGATAATAGGAACATCCTGTGATTTGGCGCCCGCAACAATTTCCTCTGCAGGGTAAAATTTTACTGAAAAATCTTCCGGTTTAGATTGTGATATTTCCCAGTTCTGGCAGAACTGGCATGATAACGGGCATCCAGAAGTTGCAAGCGAGTAAGCGCTGCTTCCCGGCAGAAAATGATAAAACGGCTTTTTCTCAATCGGGTCAACATGGATGGAAACCGGTCTGCCGTAAACTAGACTTTTCAATTCTCCATCAATATTTATTCTTGCCCTGCACTTACCGCGCTCTTTATCTTTTATTATGCACCCTTGCGCACATAAAAGACATTTTACAATTTTTTCTCCGTGGTCAAAATATTTTAGATCTTTAACCTGTTCGGAAGAGTGACAGGAAAGACAGTCAACATTTTTTGTATTTGTTGAAATATAATAACGCGCACGCGGTGCATTCCTTAAAAGATCCTGTAAATAGTCTCTCTGTATTTCATTATTTACATATGAAAATGCTTTTCCAAGAACAGGAAAAGATGATAACGAAATGCAGGTTCCTGCTGCAAACAGGCTGGATTTTAAAATGAATTGACGGCGGGAAAGATTTTTCTCTTTCACATTTAACTTGAACTAAAATACATTTACAAAATTAATTATTTGTATTCTTCGCATTAACTTGATGAAAAAAGTAATCAATTCTAAAAAGACAGTCAATTATTCTAACGGGTTAGTCTTTTGGTTAATAAAGTATGTTCTAATAAATATTTTTTACTAAACCAAGTCCCGGTGAATCGGGGGTCGGTTTTTTTCTTTTTTTACGTCAATAAAAGTAATCCATTTCACATAACAAGTATTTTTATAAAATGTTAATCTTCTTATTTAACAATTCCAATGGATCAGAGCCTAGAAATTCCACCAAAGAGATTTTATCTCAGAGAAAATTAACTCTTATTTTATTTGAGAGGGGTTAGATGTATTTTCTAACCATATTTTTTTTACTTCGGGTAATCGATCATTAATAGCTTCTGTTTTCCATTTATCAATGGTGGCTGGTATTATAAAATCACGTTCCGTTAGATAATCATAAATTCGTTTTGATAATTCAGAGCATAAAGCACGATAATGAGGAATTTCTTCTAAAGTAAAGAAATCAGATAAAGTCTCGGAAGAAGAATTAATATCAGTTTCGTATTTTGTTTCAGTTAACAAATACTCTAAACCTATGCTTATGTCACTAATATGTTGTTCTTTTATTATTGAAGGAATTCTCCAAAAAATTATAGCCGTTTGTTTAATTGCAACATCCAAACCGGGTTGGCGACGCGTAACAATTCTATTAATTAATTCATTCAGTATATCCTTAGGTGGTTCCTTAATTTTTTCTTGTGAATAAAGGACTAACCAATAGAAAAGACCAACTATTGCATCACGTATTTTGTTCAACGAAATTGAATTCATATCTTTGCGAATTATTGATGCAACATGATTTTCCATTTCTGGTTTTTGTATTAAATAAAATGGGAGATTTCTAGTTAGCCCTATCCCCTTCTCTTCGAATGTTTCAGTTATATTTATTAGTTTGTTTAATAAATAAGTTTTGTCACTTTTATAATAATGAAAAATAACATGGCCAATGATTTCCATCATTTGTCTTATTCTTTCAATTATATGGTCTTGTTCATTATAATATGATTTCTCATTAATAACATTAATTATATCATCTTTCCATGTATCCCAATAAGTAATTACCTTCTGTGCAATTAAATTAATTTCATCTATTGTCCAATCTAAGAAAATATTTCCATCCTCAAAAAGGGGCCTTGTAGAATTCAAAAGATTATATGCATATACATCTTTAGTTCCAGGTGAAAATAATTTTGATATTTTCCCATCTTTTGCTGGGGAGATATTAAACAATGGTTCAAAATTATTTTTAAGTAAATATTCTTTTATTTTTAATTTGGGATCAATCTCTTCTGGGCTAGGAAGGTTAATAAATGCAAAGAAGTAAAATGGTGTATCGATTGGTAATCCATTCTCACTATCGACAGATTTCCAAAGAGCTTCACCAAACTCTTGAATTTGATTATTATCCAATAAATGTAAATTATAAAGCTTAGCAATTCTTGTTATAGCTCTTTCTCGAGCAATATGTAAATTATTTTTTGCAATGTTAATTAGCTCGTTAATTTTTTCAGAAATTCCAATTATGGATGGAATCGTGTGCATATTTTTTATTTCAATGTATCCGAAGGGATCTCTTATTACTCCCAGCATATCAATAAAAAATGCATTTACTGTTGGAATAGGTAATTGAATAAGAGAAGCAATAATAGAAGGTAAATCGTCTTGTTGAACAGCATACAATAATCTCATAAATAAATAATTTATTTGTTCATAAAAATCATCCGGGTAAGTATTATATAAATATATAGTTACTTTTAATAATTTCGAACGCTCTTCTAACCCTAATCTGAAAGATATTCTTGAAAGTATCTCGCATGAAACTGATATTGAATTTTTAACAAAATTTTGTTCATGCCCTTTATCGTCACTTTTATAAATCCCAGAATAGTGTTTTAGTTGTTTTTCTAAGTTTGAATAAAATATGCTCCATACTCTATCGATATCTTCTTGAGATGTTTGTGCTATAGAAACTCTTGTAAATATTTTTTCAATACCTTCTTTGTTTTGAATCCTTATTAAACTAATAATTGTTGTAAATGGAGAAAATGGATAAATTTTAATAGCTGCTTCTTTAATTTCTTCATTATTTATTACTATATATCCACACCTAAACGGTATGGCAGCATCTTCAAATAATCTGAGTAGCGAGAATTCATTTATAAAATCAAAGATGTTTAGATTAGAATAAAACGACAAACTTACTGTACTAATATCTGGATCAAATGATTTTTTAATTTGTTTTCCTTTTGGAGAGATCTTCATTGGTAACTTTACATTTGCTGAAAGAAATTCAAGTTCGCTCCAAGGATTACACTTATAAGAATTTAATTTTTCCCAACGGTCGTTAAATTCTTGCACAAACTTATCTTGATATGGAGAGACACTCTGTTTAATAATCTTTGTTAAAATCATTGCCCAACTTTCTAACGAAACCCAATAAAAATCGTTATCAAAATCTTTAACATTTTCTCTTATTCTAGTAAGAGCAATTACACATATTTTTTCAGCTTCTGAAATTTCTCCTATCTCTGCAAGTAATGCCGCACGTTTTATTTCCCAATAAGGTTCATAAATATATTGAGGCCAACCTTTTAAATAATTTCTTACTTGCTCATAATCTAGATGAAATAGTGAATTCATTAATTTTTCGTAATACAGTCTCATGCTCCATTTAGGATTAGGATTTGCTATTTTTTCTATAATACCAACCCAATAGTTTAGTTTCTTTATATTTTGATCTTCTCTAGAAGTCCGTATTATTGAAAAAACAATTTCAATCCATATGTGCTGTATATCTTTTACATCCTGCGTTTTTATTTTACCAATTTGAAGGGACTCTAGTAATTCAGGGAAAGGAATATACTTTAACAATACTTTTTCAATCCGTTCAACCCAAGTATCAACTAATGGAAAAAATACTTTATCCAAGCGCCAGAGAAGTTCATATATTATTAACAGATCGTTTGGTTGATCCAACATTGATAAATTTTCAATAATAAGTTCAATCCATTGTTCCGTAATCTGCCATATTTGATATCGTAATTCTTTAGGCATAATTATCCAATTTGGGTAACTCTTACGGATTAACGACCATGTAAATAACAGATTCGTCAATTCTTCTTTCAATTTATCTTGACTTAAAGAAGGTATTAAACTTTCTTGACCAATTTTGTATTCTTGTCTGTGAATAGGGGGTAATTTGTCTTCATTTTGTATTGCTAGAAAAACATTTTTTTTAAAGTATGGCCATTGTAATGGATTCGGCGGGGCACCGTAAAAAAGATTTAATAAAAACCATTCAATGGCAAACTTTTGTCGAATAGTTATTTCAGGAAATTTACTTTTTGGGAATAATGGTGTTAAATCAATTGGAATAATATTTCTATTCAAAAAATATTGTCTTTTAGAATTGCTAAGATTAAGTAAACCACATAAATAAATTTTAGGCGTATTTTCACCAAAATAATCACGTACCCAACCACTCCAATATAGAAAGTTTGGATCATCACCTGAAAAACCAATTAAACAAAAAATGTTTTCCATCAATGACTGTTGGACTAAATTAACGAAGGGAGCCATTTTCTTTGGATATGTTCTATAATCTTCTTCCGTTAAAATTAAAGGGAAATGAGATGGAAAGCTTCCATGCAACTTAATAATTCTAGGTTTAATCCGAACTGGAATATCTGTATGAGTAAATACAACGTTATATTTTCTTTGATATATTTTTTGTGCTGCTCTTTCTAGTAAAGTGTCATAATTTGTTGTAAAAACATCAGACCACGGTAATGTCAACAATAATTCAAAAATTTCTGTTGGTTGGTATTCAATATCTGGAATATTTTTGATCAGCATATTATTTAAACTTTCACGACCAAACGCAGAAACATATTCCTCAGCTAATTGTAAGGCATTGTTATTGTCAATTTTAATAGCGCCATATAATTCATTCTTAATTATCTTTGTAAGATCGTTCCACAACGGGAATGGTTTTGATGACGGTGAAATCGGTGTTGCATTACGACTAAAACCAGTTCCTACCATGACTGCCGCATGACCATATTCTTTACCACACCATAGTCTTTTTGTTATTTGATCAATATAAATTTGATCATTAAAATTATTGTCGTTCATAGCAACTCCAGATTATAGATAATTTACATTTTTGCTTTTTCAATTCGACCAATTCATCTTAAATACTTTTTGCGTTAAGTTGTTAAACTACAAAATCTATTTGACGTTCATCATTTATTTGTGATAATTTTTCGCTAAGAAAGGAAAAAGAAATTCCTGCTTTAAACTGACCCGATTTTGAATAGAATTGTCGTTGGAAAAGACTTTTTTCCTTTCACTATTATTTTCGAATTTTGAATTAAATTTATAAAAATCTAATCAATTCCTTTACTACAAGCAATCATAAAAAATACGAAACTGGTTTCCGATTCGCCCAGTTGCCAGGCACCATTGCTTTTCAGAATAATCCAAATCCTGGAGTTTACCCGCGTTTTTTGCGGGGCACCTAAAAAGAATTGCGTTAAAAATCTGAACGGAGTGGAGGATAAGAAGAAAAATATGTCTGAGCCCCGCATTCAAAATAATATTATCAAGGGCGGGGCGAGTTTATTTTTCTTCCCGAAACGAAGTGAAGATTTAGCAATTATTTTTCAGTGCATGTTCTTTTGCTACTTTTCTTGCGCCAAGAAAAGTTGAAGAACCATTAAAAAAAATTTGCGGGGCTGGATTCTGGAATTCATCCGCCGAAGATTTCTAGGCTGCCAAGGACCAATCCTTGGCAGAACACATTACCTTACCTGCCTCCGTTTCCGTTAGCTAACGGATATCGTTGGCGTGGTTTACCCGAGCTCCATTCACCAACGGAAAGTTAGTTTATTTTCAATTTCAATCATGTAGAAAACTCAAGATAAAATTGCAGCTTTACCAGCAGTTGTTCAGAAATTTTGGAAAAGTATAAAAGAATTATTCAATAGGAAGCCGGATTGTAAATTTTGTGCCTTCGTTTAGAACACTTTCAACAATTACTTCGCCGTTATTAAGTTTTACAAACTCTTTACTGATAATAAGCCCCAAACCTGTTCCTTCCTCCTGCAGTGTGCCTTTGGAAGAAATGTTTTCATCAATCTTAAATAATTTTTCAATTTTTTCAGATGGTATTCCAATACCCGCATCTTCTATTGAAAGGCTTACTTCATTTTCATCATAGAATGCCCTAAGTATAACATTACTGTTTTCTTTGGAAAATTTAATTGCATTGTCAACAAAATTTCCAATGATGGTTTCAAGCATGAACTTATCTGCAGAGAAGGAAATATTGTTATCTGCTTTTACGGTTATAGTAACATTTTTTTCTTTTGCGCGTATTTCGAAAGGTTTAATAGAATTATAAAAAAGCTCGGCGGCATTCAATTTTTCCTTAACCGGTTTAATTGTTGATTGCTGCGTCTTTGCCCAGCTTAATAAATCTTCAAATAATTTGTATACATTTTCAACAGAACTGTTTATACGGGTTATTATTTCCTTTTTTTTGGCATCCGAAAAATCATAATAGTTTTCTTCGAGCAATTTATTTAAACCAAGTATTCCCCAGAAGGGATTTTTTAGATTATGAGCCAGAATTGAGAAGAATTTATCCTTTGCAAGAATTATATCTTCAAGCTTATTATTCTGAATCTTTATTTCTTCGTTTTTCTTTTCAAGAAGCGCTGCATATTTTCTTATATTTTTTTCTTTTTTGTAAAGTATGATAAAAAAAGCCGAAAGAAGAATCAGGCCTGCAATAATTGCAAAATATATTAACATTATCCTATCTAATCTTTCTTTCTGCAAATCATTCTGCTGCTTCAGGGTCATATTTTCCATATCTTTTTCTTCGGCATCTGTAAGCACTTGCAGCCCAATCATATTTTGTTTGTTTTCTTCCCGTTCAATAATGCTTTTCAGAATAAAATATTTTTTAAAATACTTCGATGATGTAGCGTGGTCGTTTTTGGCTTCGTATAGATCGGCATAATGATTATAGCACTTTGCAAGCATAACCGTATCCTTGGCGTCAATACTCATTAATTCAAGACTGTGTGTTTCTTCAAGCGCTTTTTCAGGCTGCTTAACTTTTTTATAATAATTGATGATGCTTTCGTTGACATCCATTATACCTTTAGTATAGTTTATTTGCTTGTAATTATTAAGGGCAAGTTTATAATAGTTCATGCACTGTGTAAAATTTTTCATTTCGAGATATACTGTGCCGATATCCATCTGTGTATTAGCAACACCATCTAAAAGTTTGATCTTTTCCAGGCAGTCAAGCGCAATTAAGTAATTTTTGAGCGCAAGTTCATATTCTTTTTTACCAAAATACGCTTCACCTATATTGCAGCTAATATTTCCTTTAACATAAAGTGAAACATCATCATTTTTAGAAGTTTGTTTGGCAATTGATTCTGCTTCAAGAAGATTTTCAAGAGCTTTATCATAATCACCTTTCCTGGAGTATACTGTGGCAAGATTAGTAAGCATTTTGGAATAATCTCTCATCATGTTATTTGATTTGTAATAAAACAAATTCTGAGAGTAAAGCTTGGTTGATATCTCGTATCTGCCTATGTAAAAATTAATTATAGCAATAAGATTTTTAACCAGCGACACCGAGTAATAATTCTTAAGTTTAGCATAACCATTCACAGATTTATATAGTTCATCCAATGCTTCTTTATAATTACCAAGTCTGTATTTGCTAAAACCTAAAAAGTAATATGCGTCGGCTCTTTTGCTTTCATCGCCTAATTGCCCGGCAAGTGTTATGGCTTCTTCTGCATAAAATTTGGATTGCTTTGAATCGACATAAAGATTCCGTTGACTGAGGGATAGCAATGTGTATAACCGCTCGCTGCCTTTTTGTACTGAAAGGAGCTGCTTTAATGTATCTATATTGGTCTGCGCCGGTAGCCGGACAGTTAAGATAATTATTAAGATTAACCCAAAATTACTCGTGGATTTAAAAAACTTTTCCATTTTTCTTTTTACTTATCATTTTATTTTCGATAAAATAACAGAATAATTGAATTAAAATAGAATATTTGAAATTTAAAAAACATTTGGTGTTTTTAATAATCACCGAATTCTTGCGATTTTCAGGGTTTCAAGTCCACCTCTGCCAGGTGGCATCCTAGGGGATTACCCGATATGCCTGATAAATTGGTCTATCGAAATATGCGAACTTGGTTCTCTCAGTGATGAGTTTTAAAACAAAAACCCCTCTCCTTTTTTCAAGGAAAGGGGCAAGAGTGATTTCGTGCACCCTGGGGGATTCGAACCCCCGACCTGCTGATTAAGAGTCAGATGCTCTACCAGCTGAGCTAAGGATGCGTGGTAAAAATAAATAAATTTCGTCTGCCAGCAAAACAGTTTGAAAAATTTCTGAATTGTGATCAATTTCTTACATTTTCTGTAGCCTCGGCACTTCTCCCGACTTGCTGATTAAGAATTCCCTTTAAAAACAAAAAAACCCCTCTCTTTTATTCAAAGAGAGGGGCTAGGGTGAGTTCAAGAAAAAATTATTTTTCTGCTTCTAACAGGCGCTGTGCCATAACGCTGTGCTTTTTTCCATACGTAAAATAGATTACAAGACCAATTATCAGCCAGACTATTAGCCGTGCCCAGTTCTGCCATTCCAATGTAAGCATCATACCAAAATTAAAAATTATTCCCATTGGCGCAACAAACCAAATTGCAGGTGTTCTAAACGGACGCGGACGGTTTGGTTCTTTTTTACGCATTACCCACACAGCAATACATACTATAACGAACGCAAGCAGCGTACCAATATTTACCAATTTGGAAATCGAATCAATTGGTGTAAAAGCAGCTATAACGGAAACAACTGCGCCTATTAGTAAATTTGATTTCCACGGCGTCCTGAATTTTGGATGCACTTCTCCAAATGTTTTTTTAGGCAGCAGACCGTCTTTCGATATTGCATAAAATATTCGCGACTGCCCAAGAAGCATCACTATTGTTACGGAAGTGAGCCCCGCAATTGCTGCCAGGGAAATGATAAAAACAGCATAATTCAGCCCCATAGCGCCGAATGCTGCGGCAATTGGCGCGCTAATATCAATAGATGCATAAGGGATCATTCCTGTTAATACAAGCGCTACAAGTATGTAAAGAATAGTGCAGACAATTAGAGATGTTATTATTCCAAACGGTACATCCTTCTGCGGATTCTTTGCCTCTCCCGCGTGAGTTGAAACGGTATCAAACCCTATGTAAGCAAAAAATATGTATGCAGCACCCGCAACAATTCCCAGCCAGCCATATGCTTGATGAGAACTGCCAAGTGCATCTCTGTATGTTCCCCTTTCAGGTATAAAAGGTGTCCAGTTTGCGGTATTTATGTACTGGGATCCCAAAATAATTATAAAAAGTACAACACTAACTTTGATTGCAACCATCACATTGTTTGTATTCGATGCCTGCTTTATTCCCCGTACCAAAATTGCAGTGAGTATCCAGATAATTAGAAATGCGGGAAGATTACATGAAAAATGAAGTCCAAAAAGTGTAGGAAAATTCATTGAGGAATATTGTGATGAAAGCTGGCTAAGTGTTCCCTTTTGTGTTGCATCTGCTAACAATTCTTTTGCGGTAAATGGGTCATTGGTTAACCAGATAGGCAGTTTTGCATTAAACAGGTGTAAAAATTTATTCAAATAACCCGACCATCCTACTGCTACTGCAGATGAAGCCATGCCATATTCTAGTATTAAATCCCATCCTATGATCCATGCAAATAATTCTCCAATTGTTGCGTAAGCATATGCGTAAGCGGAACCTTCAACGGGTAGAAAAGAAGCAAATTCTGCATAACACAATGCTGCAAAGGCGCAGCCTATTCCCGCAACAACAAATGAAAGAGCTAACGCCGGACCGGCATATTCTTTTGCTCCCACACCCGTCATTACAAAAATTCCGGCGCCTATTATTGCGCCTACACCTAGAGAAGTTAGCCCTACTTTATCAAGTACGCGTTTTAGTTTGCTCTCTTTCATTTCAATTTCAAAATGCTCAACAGGTTTGCGCTGCCATAGTTGACTAATCATCTTTCCTCACAATTATTTTGATTTCTATTAATATTAATTAAGTTTTTTATAATTCCTTTAATATAATTTCCGGTTTGTTTTTGAGATTAGAATTGAACCATAACTCTGCAGGAATTTCAATAGCGTATTATTCCTTTCAAATTCTTCAGTTACAACAGTTTATTGTAATTTGCGTTTGAACATATTTATAAGTTCATTAATTATCAACTACTTTTCGCATTGGCTAAATAGACATTCAAATCCTGCTTTCCCGTTTTTTTTCTAATTTCCTTCAATCAAATTTTTGTATTATTCCGCGGCAAATTTTTAAAGATTTAATATTGATGGCAAAAAAATTTTGGGCTCTGATTTTCACGCTTCTGATTTTAACTTCATGCGCAGATACGAAAAAACCTGAGCAGCATATATTTTCTATTAAAGATGATCTCGGAAATGAAATTAACTTCGACAAAATACCCCGGCGGATTATAACACTTGCACCTAACCTTACTGAAATGATTTATGATCTTGCACTTGAAAAATACCTGGTGGGCAACACTCTTTACTGCAATTACCCCGCTGCCGCCCGTAAAATTGAAAAGATTGGTGATATGCTTACTTTTGATTTTGAAAAGATACTAACCCTTAAACCCGACCTTATATTAATAACTGTTGAAGGTAATACAAAACAAACTTATGATAAATTCCGTGAGCTTGGATTAAAAATTTTTGCCACTAACCCGCGCAACTTTGAGGGGATTAAAAAATCCTACATGGATATGGGAAAAATTTTTGATATTACAGAGGCTACTAACAATAAAATAAAAATGTGGGATTCGGTTATTACAAAAGTCACAGCAGAGTCAAAAAACATTCAGCAGGCGCCTGCTATGTTTGTAATTGAATTAAAGCCCTTGATGCTTGCAGGTAAAAACACTTTTATCAACCAGTACTTGCAAATATGCGGACTTAAAAATATTGCCGAAGATTCTCCTGCAAATTATCCTATGTTTTCGCGGGAGGATATTTTGAAACGCAATCCGGATTATATTATTTACCCTACCGGCGGTGATGATAACATTTCAATAATAAAAAATGCATACCCGGAATGGGCGCGTTTAAAAGCTATTAAAAATAATAATGTAATTTTTGTTGATCGTGATTTGTATATGAGGCCTGGACCGCGTTTTGCAGAAGCTGTGAACGATTTATTTACTCGTCTTCATCAACGGGTAAACTGATATCATTATCATCTGCAATGAACAGCATTGCGCATTTATCACCCTTGAACTTTCCTTTGTCTCTGCAATTCTTATGTCTTTCCTTTATCTTTGCAACGTCAAGTTTGCCGTTTGTAACGCCAACCTTTTCAAGGTCATCACCGCATTCAGCGCAAAATATCACGCTGGCTTTTAGTGCCGTATCTTTTTTATGAATGTATTTCTTTTTCTTCATTTTTTAATTCCACCGGCTCCCAGTCCATTCCCTCGCAGGGAAGATTATCTAATGTTGGATGTTTATCATATTTTAAACAAATTACCGCCGTTTTGTCAAAATTTTTACATGAAGAACAAAGTGTGTTGTTGATAACTTCATCATTCTCCTTTAAAAACATTCTATACTGAATCATTGCCGGATGAATAATTATTCCATAAACGGAAAATATTCCTAGCCACCACCAATATCTATATTCAGTCATTCCGTAAAGAATCCACAGCACCGGAATTAATATTGCCGTTCTTATAATTCCCCAGAATATTATTCCGCCCATAATTTTATTTTCTTTTTGAGAGAAATCTAAACATAGTTTTCTGCAAGGTCAAATATCATAACCTTTTGTACCTATAAAAGGTTCAATTAATTCCCTTTATAAAATTTAACCGTTTCTTAAGAATACCGGATTGATTTTAGCGGCATCTTGTTTTAATTTTAATAAAGGAATCATTAAAACAATCTTTTTTAGAATAAATGGAAACGCATTTGGATAACCAGAACAAACCGGAAATACCCAGCCAGCAGCAAAAACCAGATACGCAAAACAATCCAATTCAGCAGCAGCAGGGCCAGCAGAAAAAACCGTTCAGACGGTATTATAACAATAGAAAAAGATTCCGTCCGCACAAACCTGAGCAAAACCAGGCGCCGCAATCTATTCAGCGTTTCAGCTTCAAAAAAATCTCTATTGTAATTCCTTTGCTTAACGAAGAAGAATCTTTACGGCCTTTATACAATGAGATCAGGAAAACCCTCAAAACAATTTCTTCTGATTATGAAATTATTTTTATGGATGACGGCAGTACAGATAAATCTTTGAATGTTATTAAAGACCTTGCCCGTTT
Organism: Melioribacter sp.; assembly: GCA_003155655.1. Taxonomy (GTDB): domain Bacteria; phylum Bacteroidota; class Ignavibacteria; order Ignavibacteriales; family Melioribacteraceae; genus Fen-1258. The sequence goes on along the minus strand of PMDS01000032.1, from coordinate 44,226 downwards.
TGATAATAAAATCCGCTATAATAGTTTTAGAATGAATTACGGCAAAGCCGCTGCTCTTCAAATTGCATTTAAGCAGGCAACCGGTGATGCTGTTATAACAATGGATGCTGATCTTCAGGATGACCCCGCAGAAATTCCGAATCTGCTCAAGAAACTTGAAGAGGGTTACGATCTTGTTAGCGGATGGAAGAAAAAACGCCGCGATCCGTTTATTAAAAAATATTCTTCCCGCTTTTTTAATTTTATTACTAGAATTTTTTCCGGTATTAAAATTCACGACTTCAATTGCGGGCTTAAAGCTTATAAAAATATTGTAGTACAAAACGTAAATTTATACGGCGAGCTGCATAGATACATCCCGGTGCTGGCTAAATGGAACGGATTCTCTGTTTCAGAAATAGTTGTTAGACATAATCCCCGCCGTTTTGGTAAAACTAAATACGGAATCTCCAGGTTCTTCAAAGGTTTTATTGATCTTATTACTGTTCTTTTTACAACTCGCTATATTAAACGCCCTATGCATCTTTTTGGTTTTGTAGGCTTTCTTACAGCTCTTGCCGGAATTGCAATCAACATTTATTTAACTATCGACAAATTATTTTACCACGTTGGTATTAATAATCGTCCGGTATTCTTTTTAGGTATCTTATTGATCATTGTTGGGGTGCAATTCTTTGCCATCGGGCTTTTAGGTGAGATAATGGTACACAATACTCAAGATGATAAAGAATATGTGATTAAAGAAAAAAAATAGAAAATTCAATCTTTATAAAAAGAATAATTAGAAAAGGGCATAGAATTGATTTTTTTTCTCAATTCTCAATTCTCAATTCTGCACTCTACATTCATATCAAATAAAATTCTTATTTTTAGACCAACATTAGGAAATAACTTGTATGAAATATCATCTTGTATCCGGTGCTTGCGGCTTTGTTGGAAGAAATACGGTCAAGCAATTATTAAAACGTACTAACGACTGCGTTATAATGGTTGACGACCTGTCGGTTGGAACGCATCCCTCTACATGGCTTCAAGATAGTACGGCAAAAAGACTAAAGGATATAGAAATTTTTGGAAAAGAAGGCAGGCTTTTTTATTGGAAATTGGACTTTAGGCAATTCCTGAATAAACTGTTACAAGACCCAAAATGGCTTGAAAGAGAATATGGATTGAAGATTGAACGCTTTGCTGATGCATTTCATTTTGCGGCGATTGTCGGCGGACGCGCAAAAATTGAAGGCGACCCAATGGCTGTTGCTCTTGATCTTTCTATTGATGCGGAATTTTTTAACTGGATTGCTAAAGCAAAACCTGAACGTGTAATGTACCCAAGCTCTTCTGCTGCTTATCCTATAAATATGCAGACTGAAAGTGACGCGGTTGCCCTGAAAGAAGCAGATATTAATATTGATGGATATACATTGGGAATGCCTGATTTAACTTACGGCTGGACAAAAATGACCGGGGAATTTCTTGCAAAGATTGCCGCACACAATTACGGTATTTCAATTGTGTGTATTCGTCCTTTCTCAGGTTATGGTGAAGATCAGGATCTAAGCTATCCCGTGCCTGCAATAGCAAGGCGGGCTGCAAAAAAGGAAAATCCGTTTGAAGTCTGGGGTACCGGGCAGCAAGGTAGAGATTTTGTGCATATTGATGATGTAATGGATTGTATGTTTCTTGCGATGGATAAAATTCACGACGGCACTGCAATAAACATTGGTTCCGGAAAGCTGACTTCATTTATAGATCTTATTAAAGTTTTTAGCGGGTTTGCCGGGTATAATCCTACTATTAAGCCGCTAGTGGATAAGCCTATGGGCGTACATTCGCGCTACTGCGATATGAGTTTCGTTAAAGAAAAGATTGGATGGGCGCCAAAAATTTCTTTGGAAGAAGGTATGCGGCGTGTTTATGATGTTGCTTTAGAAAACTTAATACGTGAAAAGTAAAATAAATTTAATCCCGGATTTTCTTAAAGAAAATTCGGGACTAAAGACTAACTACTAAATACTAATTACTAAAAATAGATGTCTAAAAAGATCGTTGTATTTGGTCCCGGTCCCCAATTCAAAGGCGGAATAGCTAATTATACTACCTCGCTGGCTAAAGCGTTGGATAAACTAGGTGCCGAAGTTCATATTGTTTCCTGGACACACCAATATCCATCAATAATCCCACGTGATTTTATCGACCGCTCAAGCAAAAAAAATCTTCTTGAAGGAACTAACATTAAAGTGCAATATATCACAAACTACAATAATCCTCTTTCATGGATTAGTACTGTAAATACAATAAAAAAAATAAATGCTGATATAATTATTTTTCAATGGGCAATTGCTATACAGGGATTGCCAATGGGATATATTGCAAACAAACTTAAACGTGAAAGCAAAGCGGAAATTCTATTTGATCTTCACGTTGTTGCACAAAAAGAAGGAAGCATGGTTGACAGGGTTATGCTTCAATACGCACTGTCTAAACCTCATTCATTTATAGTACACTCTCTCAAAACTTTTGATGAATTAAAAAAGATTTTACCGCAGAGCAATTATGTACTTATTGAAAATAATTCGAAAAGACCGGACCACAAAGCACTAACCGCAAATAACAAACAGCAGGTTATTAAATTATATCATCCGGTTTATGATATGTTCCGTTCTGATCCTGATTTTAATAAAGAGAAAGTAAAAAAAGAACTGGGACTGCGTAAAAATGTTTTCTTGTTCTTTGGTTTTATTCGACAGTATAAAGGTCTGCACAACGTAATAAAATCATTTGCAAAACTTACAAAAGAACGGGATGATGTTTCGTTACTGATTGTTGGTGAATCTTTTTGGAATACGCTTGATTCAAAAAAACTCTCTACAAAAATTAAAAAGAAATTGTTTGAACTGATTAAGAAAATCGTGATCCGGAAGTCTGACGATGAGAACAATTACCGCCCGCTTGAATTAATCGGTCAGCTTGGAATAAAAGACCGGGTTGTTGTTGTCAACCGCTATGTTGGTAATGAAGAGGTTGGTAAATATTTCCAGGTGGCAGACTGCAATGTTTTGTTCTACCTAGTTGCAACTCCTTCGGGGGTGGAATCAATTGCTTATAATTTCAATTTGCCAAGCGTGGCTACTAAAGTTGGGCATTTCCCGGAAACAATAAAACACGGATATACTGGTTATCTTGCCGAACCTGAAGATATTGACTCTATGCATGGCGTTATGAAGGAATTTTTACGGAACCCTATTCCCTGTCAAAGAGTTGAAGAACAGGCTAAAAACATGAGCTGGGAAAATTACGCTAAAGCTATTTTGAGTGATTAGGAACCAAATTATAAAGTAATTCTTACATTTGAATAAATATTTTAATGATTTTTATTAACGGAGAATAAATGTCAAAGCAGCAGAAAAAAACTTCATTGGGCAAATCAAGCGGGGATGGTTTCTCGTTTAGTAAATTTATCCCTGAAAAATATCAAACACCCGCAGCATTGCTGGTAATTTTAATTTTAGTTCTTATCTTTTTTTCCTCAGTGATGTTCGGTGATAAAACAACATTTTCAGGCGATCTGGCACAGGGTAAAAGTTTGCGCGTTTATGCTACAAAAGACCGCGACGGCTCTGCACTCTGGAATCCGTATATGTTTTGCGGCATTCCTGCAGTAGTTACATCCGGTTCCGCTCGCTGGCATGATCTTTCAATTGCGGTTTATTCAATCGCTTCAAATATTTACACGGTTTTTTCGAAGGAATACAATGCAAGGTTTACTTTTAATTTTCTGATACTTGCGTTCTCTTCTTTCTTTTTTATGAGATGCTTTGGCTTTAACCGGGGTGTAAGCTTGTTTGTTTCTCTTTCTACTATTTTCTGTACGGGCATTCTTGTTTTGTTTTATATAGGACACACGTCAAAACTTGTAAGTCTGTCTATTTTTCCTTTTATCTTGATGATGATATTTAAATTTCAGAAAGAGATAAAACCCGTTGATATTCTTTTGCTGATCTTGGGAATGCACCTGCTTGTATTCAGTGCGCACGTGCAAATCGTTTTCTATTTTGGATTAACTGCACTTTTATATTTCATCTATTTCTTTATCCGTGCTTTTGTTGTTAAAGACAAATTCTTAATAATGCAGCTCCTCAAATCTCTTGGGGTTCTTGCTTTGGCAGGCATTATTGCAATGCTGATGTCGTTCGATAATTACGTCCAGATTTTTGAATACAAACCTTATTCAACTCGCGGGACTCAAAGCTTAACTGAATCAAATGATACGGGAAATGCATCTCAAAATAACGCTTATAAATATGCTACGGATTATTCTTTTTCTCCCGGAGAGCTTTTAACATTTATTGTCCCTTCATATTATGGCTTTGGTAGATCTACATATAACGGACCGTTGACCCAGAATCAGGATGTTGAAGTGAGCACTTATTTTGGTCAAATGCCAATGGTGGATACAGCAATGTATATGGGTATAATAATTCTTGCTCTTGGCTTGTTTGCTTTATTTACCAGGTGGAAAGAACCGGTTGTACAGTTTTTTGGCATTGTTGTAATTTTTTACATTATTCTCTCATTTGGAAAAACTTTTCCTTTGCTTTACAATTTATTCTATTATCACTTCCCTTCGTTTAATAATTTCCGTGCGCCTTCAATGATATTGCACATAGTCCAGATTATATTCCCAATTCTTGCCGGGTTTGGCGTTATGAAAATTCTTTCTCTAAGAGAAGAAAAAAATCTGAAGCTGGAAAAGGTTTTAAAAAATTGTGCAATCATTTTTGCTGTACTTTTTGTAATCTCTATGCTTTTGAACGGCAGCTTGACAAGCTGGTTTACACAAAGAGTGACTGATTATGCTGCAACATTAGGACAGGGAAGGGAAGCTCAAACGTTTACAGCATTGGCTCCATATATCTCTGATATGTTCACAACTGATTTAACTATTGCAATGGCTCTTCTTTCAATAACCTTTGGTATCAGCTTTGCATTCGTTACTTCAAAATTGAGTAAAGAATTATTCATTGGCGGCTTAATAGTTTTGGTTTTATTTGATCTTTTTAGAATTGGAAACCGCGGCGCTAATTATGTTGATGCGTCACAGGTTAATGAACAGTTTAAGGCGCCGGAATATATTACAGCTATAAAAAGCCAAAATGATAAAGAACCATACAGGCTTCTAAACCTTAAGCAGGATGGTTCACTTGGTTCTTTCAGTAATAATGGAAACTTTAATGTTGGCTTTTTGCAGGAAGATTTTTACGGATATTCTTCTGCAAAACCAAGGAGTTACCAGGATTTAATGGATGTTGTGGGTCCCGCAAATCCAACTCTGTGGCGTATGCTGGGCGTTAAGTACATTGTTACTGACCGCCCTTTTATGATGGATGGATTCACAAACATTCAGCAATCCCAAAACAATTATGTCTTCCGTAATGACAAAGCACTGCCAAGAGCTTACTTTGTAAATAATGTTGAACAGAAATCTTCGGTAGATATTTTAAATGCTATTAAGGAATTTTCATTTGATCCTAAGAAAACAGCTTATGTGGATAAAATTGATTTTAAATTTGACAAGGCGGATTCTACAGCGGCGGCTGAGATCTCGGATTATAAAGATGAACATGTAATTATTAACACCACCACCACAGGCAGCAACTTTTTATTTTTTAGTGAAACTTATCTCCCTTGGTGGAAAGCACTCGTTGATGGTGTTCCTACAAATGTTTATAAGACAAATCACGGTTTCCAGGGCATTGTTGTTCCGCAAGGCAAACACAAAATTGAGTTTGTATATGAACCGCAAGGATATGTTCTTGGTAAATACATTTCATTGGCAATTAATTTAATTGTAATCTCATTGGTTTTGGCATTTGTAATAACTGCACAAGTGAAGCGTAGTAAAAAATAGATGAAAGAAAAAATCTATAGCGTTCTAAAACATTCAGCGGTCTACAGTTTTGGCAATATTGCTTTGAAAGGGATGGGTTTAATTACCCTTCCTGTTATTACACACTATTTAACAACTAGCGAATTTGGAATTTACGGAATCCTGGAAATTACAATAATAATTCTTGCCGAGATTTTAACGCTAGGGCAGGCAAACTCTATTTTATTTTTCAATACAACAAAAGATTACCAGGATAAGAAAGAATCTGTTTTTTTTACAATAGTTGCATCTGTTCTTGGTATAAATATCATTTTTACAGTAATTGCTTTTGTCATTAAAATTCTTGCACCTGCTTTGCTCATTTCTACTTCCAACTTCACAATTTATTTCGCTTTTATAATCGCAATTAGCGCACTTAGAGCTCTAACATCTGTTTTGATTATTAAACTGCGTGCCGACGAAAAATCATCCTTATTCACTGCTGTTATTCTGATAAAAGTAGTTTCATTCATTGGATTAATATTTTATACGGTTGTATATCTCAAGTTATCAGTAGCAGGAATTATGTACTCGTTCCTTTTCAATGAAATTTTCATTCTTGCGATTCTTCTTCCTTCAATGTTGACTAAAATGAAATTTCATTTTGAGAAAGAAATTGTCATGAAGGCGCTGAAATATGGATTCCCGCTTGTTTTTTCTGCAATAGGAATTAACATCCTGAATTTAAGCGACCGTTATTTGATACGTTATTTTCTTGATTTTAAAGCAGTGGGAGTATATGACTTTGGATATAAAATAGCCGGAACTCTGCAAATGTTTCTTATAATTCCTTTTAACCTGGCAATTATGCCGTTAGCTTTTAAAGAATATAAAAAGCCGGGAGATAAAAGATATTACAGCAAATTAATGACATACTTATGCTTTGTAATTATTTGGGGCGGACTTGCACTTTCGTTGTTTAGCGGCTTCATTATTAAAGTTTTGGGCGATAATAAATTTGGCGGCGCTGGAATTTATGTCCCGATTATTATTACTGCATATATATTCAGCGCAATGAGAAATGTTGCTTCAATTGGTATGTTGCTCTCTCAAAAAACTTATTACATTGGAATAATAACGGTTGTGGCCGGGTTATTAAATATTGGCTTGAACATTATTCTCATTCCTATTTATGGCGTTATTGCTGCGGCATATACAACCTTAATTGCATTCATTATTTTTTATGTTGTTACAAAAATATTATCCGACCGCTTTTACAATGTTGATTATGAAAACTTGAAAATAATTAAGCTCTTTGCTGTTGGAATTATACTATTTATTTTTTCAGAACTAATACCATTTAGCGGAATTATTGCCTCTTCATTGACTAAACTGGCTTTTATTTTGGCTTTCCCGTTAATTATGCTGGCGCTGAATTTTTACGAAGATATTGAATTGAAGACTATAAAAGAAAGCTTTAAAAAATTGAAAAACCCTCTTGAATTGAAAAATATTATAACAACCTTGTTAACAGATGCCAAAAAATCCTGAAATATCAATCATTATTTGCACTTACAATCGTGCAAAATTTCTTCCCGGTGCTCTTAATTCTTTGGTAAAACAGACTTTAGAACCATCACGCTTTGAAATATTGATTATCAACAACAACTCAACTGATAATACGGAAACCATCAGTAAAAATTTTTTAGCCTCCAATCCTAAATTGAAGGTAAAATATTTTCTTGAAGCTCAAAAAGGTTTATCGGCGGCAAGAAATAGGGGCATTAAAGAGTCGTCTTGCAATTTTATTATCTTCATTGATGATGATGCCGATGTTACAGAGAACTATCTCGAAGTGGGACTTAACTTTTTCGAAAATAATCCCGGTATGGCTGCCTTTGGAGGTAAAATAATTCCGGTTTATGAAGATGGGAATGAGCCTGAATGGATGTCAAAACCGTTGTGGGGTCTGGTTACAAAAGCAGACTGGGGCAATAAAATTGGAGAGTATCCAAAAGGAAAACGTCCTTATGGCTGCAGTATGGCATTCAGAAAAAATGTTTTCAAGGAGATAGGCTTATTCAACAGCGGTCTTCTTTTCCGTAGTGAAGACAAATATATTTTTACACAGCTTGAAACACATAACAAGATGTTTTTATATAACCCGGAATTTATAGTTTATCATCATATTGATAACTCACGTACAACTTTTGAATCATTCAAAAAAATGTCACTTGGGGTTGGCCGTGGAGAGCATGACCGTCTTATTAATTCAGGAGTACTAAAGAATATTCTAAAAGTTGTTGAATATATTATTAAATTTTTGAGCACATTAGCTATTGCCGCTGTCTTTTTGCTTAGATTAGAATTCAAGAAAGCTGATTATTTAATTAGAAACAGGTGGTATGTCTTGATCGGATACTTTATTAAATAGCAATTAATATTAGGAATTAGTTTTTAATGGAACTGCAAAAGATTACAAATTTTTTCACTGCATTATTTCAGTCTTTCTTCTCTATTGTTAAAATAGCATTGCTTTCAAATTGGTTTGTGGGTTTAAAAAAAATGGGAACAGACGAAGTTGAATGTGTCATACTTGGCAACGGTCCCTGCCTGAATAAAGATTTCGAGCTTAACCTCGATTTTATTAAATCAAGAAAGAAATTGTGCGTAAACTTTTTTGCGCTTTCTAAAGAATATGATCTTATTAAGCCGGATTATTATGTTTTATCTGCTCCGGAATACTGGCTCACTAATACTACAGACTGGTTCTTGGAAAAACGCACACTATTATTAGAGAGTCTTTTATCCAAAACCACCTGGCGGATGAACCTGCTTATACCATTTGCAGCCAAAAATTCTGAATTGTGCCAAAAGATTAATTCAAAAAAAAACATTGAAATAACCTATTTTAACAACACTCCAGTTGAGGGCTTTACAACAATAATAAATGTTCTTTTTAAGATGAATCTTGGAATGCCGCGCCCTCATAATGTTCTTGTTCCCTCAATTTATCTTGCTATAAATCTTGGTTTCAGAAAAATTATTATTTTTGGTGCGGATCATTCCTTTCATGAAGAAATAATTATTGATGAATCCAACAGGATGACCTTAAATCACGAACATTTTTATGATAAGAAAGAAGTAAGAATGCCGATGTACAAACTTGACGGTAAGCAATATTATATTCATGACATTTTCCGCAAATTGTACTTAGCCTTCAGTGGTTATTTTATTTTGAAAAACTACGCTGATTATATGAAAGTTACGGTGCTCAATGCAAGCTCTAAGAGTTACATCGACGCTTTTGAAAAAATTCACATCAACTAATTAACTGCCTATTATGATTACTCGTTTACTTTCAAAATTAAAAAGCTCTCCTCTTGCAAAAAAATATATAGAACCGGTAATTACAAATTTGCTTGAAGAAAATTTTCACTATAATAAAAATGTAATTGGCACGTTCACTGATTCATCCGGAAGAAAACATGAATTATATGCCGGATTGAGAGATAGAATTAAGCCCGGTTGGCAGTCAATGTTTGATCCTAAAAAAACAAACAGAATTCCTTCCGGGACTGAGCTTAAAATTAATCTTGTGGAAGCAGAAAGAAATATAAGAAGTTTTAAAAGAGCGCTTCATTCGTTCAATTTTGATCTTAAGGATAAATCAGTACTGGAAGTGGGCTGCCACAACGGAATGAAAACTTTTTTGCTTTGCCGCGAGGGTTGCTCAAATGTTACCGGGTCTGATGTTTCATTTTACTATGAAAAACAACTGGAGGCTAATGAGAAAAAAGAAGTGGATAATTATTTGGACAAGCTGCGCGGATCTGTAAAAAATATATTCAAGGAAAAAGATAGACAGGCAATCGATAATAAAGTGAAATTCATCGAGGATGATATTTCAAATTCTAATATCAAAGAAAACTCCTTTGATGTTATTGCGAGTTGGGAAACTCTTGAGCACATTATTGATGTTGATTCAGCTCTCAACAATATGAGCAGGATTCTTAAGAAAAATGGAATAGCCTTCCACGAATACAATCCTTTCTTCAGTTTCAACGGCGGGCATAGTTTATGCACGCTTGATTTCCCGTGGGGTCACTGCCGTTTAAACGAGAATGATTTTCAAAGATATCTTAAAGAATTTAGATCCAATGAAATTCAACTGGCTGAAAGTTTTTATAAAAATAGTCTAAACCGTTTAACTATGAAGGATTTAGAAAATTCTGCCCAAAAAGCAGGCTTGAAAGTTTTAACAATTATTCCATTTGTAAAAAAGGCTCATCTTTCTATTTTTAATAATCACTGTTTTGAAGAGGCAAAAGAGCATTTTGTAAGTTTAACGCCAATGGATTTAATTTCTCCGGTAGTCTGGGTTATTCTCAAAAAGAATTAATCAGAATAATATGCAGATAAATATTTAATTCCGGATTTTTTATTTTCAGCTAAATAGAGTAATAATTTTCATAAATTTGTTTTTAGTTAATAGAGGGTATTATGGATGGTAAAACTATCCTTATAACAGGAGGAACGGGTTCGTTCGGTAAAAAATTTATTGAAACTGTCCTTAATCGTTTCAATCCTAAAAAGATAATTATTTACAGCCGTGATGAACTTAAGCAGTTCGAAATGCAGCAGGAAGAACGTTTTAGAAAGGATGGTGTTCTTTTACGCTATTTTATTGGAGACGTGAGGGAAGAAAAAAGGTTAACACGCGCCATGGAGGAGGTCGATATTGTTATTCATGCAGCGGCTCTCAAGCAGGTGCCTGCCGCAGAGTATAATCCTTTTGAAGCCGTTAAGACAAATATAATCGGCGGGCAAAATGTAATTGATGCCTGCTTTGAATGTGGAGTTAAAAAAGTTATTGCATTAAGCACCGATAAGGCCGCAGCCCCGATTAATCTTTACGGCGCCACTAAACTGACTTCGGATAAATTATTTACTGCTGCTAATAATTATAAGGGCAAGCACGATATAAAATTTTCTGTTGTTCGCTATGGAAATGTTATGGGAAGCCGCGGTTCGGTTATTCCCTTCTTTATGGACAAGAAAAAGAGCGGTTCACTTCCAATTACTGATAAAAGAATGACTAGGTTTAATATTACTCTTCAAGAAGGAGTAGATTTTGTATTATTCTGTTTAGATAAAATGTGGGGAGGAGAGTTGTTTGTACCTAAAATTCCGTCTTTTAACATTATTGACCTTGCAAAAGCAGTTGCCCCGGATTGTAAAATTGAAGAAGTTGGTATAAGACCGGGTGAAAAAATACACGAAGAAATGATTACAGAAGCTGATGCAATGAATACTATTGAATTTGAAAATTATTTTGTAATACTTCCCTCTGTTCAGCTTGGAGATAATAATAAGCTCAACCTTTGGGATACTGAAAAATTTAGAACCTCAAGCAACAGTAAAGTTGGAAAATTCTGCGCGCCCGATTTTAAATATAACAGCGGTACTAACAAATGGTTTTTGAGTGTTGATGAGCTAAGAAAATTAATTAACGAAAACGTATCCGGTCATTAGTTATTTGTTATCGGTTAGTGGATAATAAATGAGTAAGATCAAATCTTTTGAAGATTTGGAAATTTGGCAATTATCCCATTCACTTACTTTAGAGGTATATAAAACTGTAAGGTCTTTTCCAAAAGCTGAGGATTTTATTTAACGCAGCAAATTATTAGATCTGCTCAGTTAATTCCCGCTAATATTGCGGGGGGTATGGACAGATATTCCAAAAAGGAATTTATTAGTTTTTTAATAATGGCCCGGGGTTCTTTGGAAGAAACGAAATATCATTTACTTCTTGCCAAAGATTTGGGTTATTTAAAAGAAGATATTTATAATAATTTTAAATGCAATTATGTACTGTTAGGTAAAAAAATTAATTCTTTAATTTCTTCAATAAGCAAAAAAATGAATTCAAAAGCTAACAACCAACAACCGGTCTTTTCCTATGGGCGTCAAACTATTGATGATGATGATATTGCTGCTGTTATTGCCGCACTAAAATCCGACTGGCTTACTCAGGGTCCGGCAGTTCAAAATTTTGAAAATGCGCTGGTACAAAAGTTTGGAGGCAGATATGCAACTGCCGTTGCTAATGGAACTGCCGGTTTACACTTGATAGCAATGGCTCTTGGTTGGAAAAAGGATGATGTTGTTATTACTTCCCCGATTACATTTTTAGCAAGTGCAAATTGTGCTGTTTATGTAGGGGCAACACCAACTTTTGTTGATATTGAAAAATCTACTTACACAATAGACCCCAATAAACTTGAAGACAAACTAAAACAATATTCCGCCCAAAATAAAAAAATTAAAGCTGTTGTTGCGGTTGATTACGCTGGTAATCCATGCAATTGGGAAGCGTTAAAAAGTTTAAAAGAAAAATATGGTTTTCAACTGGTCAATGACTACTGTCATGCACTATGCGCAGAGTATAAAAATGACTTAAAATATGCACCAAATTATGCCGATGCTGTTAACCTGAGTTTCCATCCTGTAAAGCATATTACAACCGGAGAAGGTGGGGCTGTATTAACAAATGATAAAACAGTGGATATGCATATTAAGACTCTGCGTACTCACGGCATTACAAAAGACGAGAATATACTCGAAAAAAATGATGGCCCCTGGTATTATGAAATGCATGAGATTGGATTTAATTACAGAATTACTGATTTCCAGTGCGCATTGGGAATAAGCCAATTAAAAAAAATCGACTCCTTTATTGAAAAAAGAAGACTTATAGCAAAGTATTATGATAATTTCTTTTGCAATGATGCACGTTTCATTATACCGGGTGTTTCAAAAGATTCAAAGCATGCTTACCATCTTTATCCCCTGCAAATTAAATTTGATGAATTGCAAATTTCTAAGAAAGATTTTTTTGCAAAAATGAAAAAGAATAATATTTCTTTACAGGTTCATTACGTTCCCGTACACTTACAGCCATTCTATAGAAAAAATTACGGATTTAAAGTTGGTGACTTCCCTATAGCAGAAAAGTTTTATGAACGCGAGATTTCAATTCCTGTTTATCCTTCTCTCAGGGTAGAAGATCTAATTTACATTACCGAAACAATTTTAGAAAATCTTTGAGAACCTAAGATGAAAACATCTATCATTACTGAAGGATTTCATAGTACTGGGTATGGGCACTTAACAAGATGCCAATCTATTTATCAGGCATTTGAAGAAAGAAATCTTACCCCAACTATTTATGTTAATGGAGACGAAGCTTGTAAATCTTTTTTACTGAATACTAATTATGAATTGATTAATTGGATAGAAAATTCTGATCTATTATTTGATAAAATAAACAGCAGTGATATAATAATTGTTGATTCTTATCAGGCTTCTAAAGAGTTTTATGATAAAATTTCTTCCATAACTGCTCTCCCGGTTTTTATTGATGATAACATGAGAATTGAATATCCTTCCGGGGTAGTTATTAATGGCGCTATAAATGCAGAACAGATGAAATATGAACCCAGAGCTGGTCTAACTTACTTATTAGGTCCTAAATACGTCCCGCTCAGAAAAGATTTTTGGCAGACAAAAGAGAAAGCTATCAAGCCTGAGATCCAGACTGTTCTTATTACATTTGGAGGTCAAGATACCCAAAACATGACACCCAGAATGCTTAGAATGTTTGTTAGAAATTATCCCGATTTAAAAAAATATGTTGTCGTTGGCAGCGGTTTTGAAAATGTTGAACAGATAAATGAACTAAAAGATAAAAATACTGAGATTTTTAGTTCTCCATCTGCAGCCGAAATGTTCAAAATTATGCTCGATAGTGATATTGCTGTTTCAGCGGCAGGGCAAACGATTTTTGAGCTTGCTCACGTTGGTGTGCCGACAATTGCAATTTCGATCGCAGACAATCAAAAAAATAACCTTACAGGCTGGTTGAAAGAAGAATTCTTACTTGCAGAATATACGTCTCAAACTGTCAATCTCGAAAATCGTTTGCAGCTTACATTCAATGCTTATAAGAAAAGAGAACAACGGATAAAATTCGCTACTCTTGGAAAGAAAAGAGTTGACGGGCTTGGTGCTAAAAGAATTGTGCAATCTCTTGTTGATACAATAATTTCGAAAAACCAGGGCTTTTATTTCCGCGCTGCAATACTTAAAGATGTAAATAATATTTTTAACCTGGCTAACGAAAGAATTGTACGCCTTAATTCAATCAATCAAAGCCCGATTGTTTGGAAAGAACATGTTGATTGGTACAATAAAAAAATTGCCGACCCTAATACTATTTTTAAATTGGCGTTTAATTCTGCGGATGAGTTTATAGGACAAGTACGTTTTGATATCAAAGAAAATTTTGCAATTATAAGCTTAGCTTTAAACAAAGACTTTAGGGGAAAAGGCCTTTCTGCCCCCATGATTACTACTGCCAGTTCCAAATGTTTTGGTGAAAGAAAAGAAGTTGATTATATCCTTGCTCACATTAATCCAAAGAACATCCCTTCGATAAAAAGTTTTACAAGTGCAAATTATGTTCTTTCTCACAATGAAACTATTGATGATGAAAAATATCTTGTCTACAAGATGATACGAAAAAAATGAAAACCGAAATCAGTGGAAGAATAATCTTACTCATTCAAGTAATTGGTTTCTGTAAAAACATTACAGGAAGAACTAAATAGACTGAAGGCTAATTATGTCTAAGCCGTTTATTAAAATTAAAGAAAGAATTATTGATAATGATTCGCCTGCATTTATCATTGCAGAACTCTCGGCGAACCATAATCAAGACTACAACGTTGCTGTTGACTCAATAAAAGCTATAAAAGAATGCGGTGCCGATGCAGTAAAACTTCAAACATATACAGCTGATACTCTGACTATAGACAGCAGCAACGATTACTTCAAAATTCAGCAGGGTACAATCTGGGATGGAGCAACTCTATACAAACTTTACCAGCAGGCATATACCCCGTGGGAATGGCAGCCCAAACTTATGCAAATTGCCGGGGATTTGGGTCTTGTTTGCTTTTCATCCCCTTTTGATAAAAGCGCGGTAGACTTCCTGGAAAAATTAAATGTGCCGGCTTATAAAATAGCTTCTTTCGAAATAGTTGACATTCCATTAATAGAATACACTGCGTCAAAAGGAAAACCTGTAATCATTTCAACTGGGATAGCTTCCGAAGAAGAAATAAAAGATGCAATTGAAGCCTGTAAGAAATCAGGGAATAAACAGATTGCTCTTTTAAAATGCACGTCGGAATATCCCGCAAAAATTGAAGATGCCAATTTAAAAACTATTCCGGCGCTTGCTGAAAAATTCAATTGCATTGTAGGCCTTTCTGATCATTCCGTTGGATCAACTGTGCCGGTTACTGCGGCCGCTGTTGGGGCTAAATTAATTGAAAAGCATTTTATTTTAGATAGAAAACTTGGCGGACCCGATTCATCCTTTTCTCTTGAGCCTGCTGAATTTAAAACAATGGTTGATGAAATCCGCAAAGTTGAAAAAGCTTTGGGCAAAGTAACTTTTGAACTCACGGATAAGATAAAACGCAGCCGTTCATTTGCCCGCTCATTATTTGTTGTAAAAGATATTCGTGCCGGTGAAATATTCACTGAAGAAAATATTCGTTCCATTCGTCCATCTAATGGTCTGCCTCCTAAATATCTCAAAGATATTCTTGGCAAAAAGGCTAAACAGGATGTTGGAAGAGGAACCCCGTTAAGCTGGAATTTGATTGAACAATAACGCTAAAATGAATATTGCCGCTATTATACAAGCACGGTTTGGATCAACACGTTTGCCCGGTAAGATTATTAGGTTGATTTCCGGCAAGCCCATATTATGGCATGTTTGGAACAGGTTAACACATTCCAAAATGATCAATGATGTTATTATTGCAACAACTACAAATTCTGAAGATGACCAGATAGAAAATTTCTGCGTTGAGAATAATATTCATTTCAACAGGGGCAGCGCAGAAGATGTTCTTTCACGCTATTATGAAACTGCAAAAAAATTTAACGTTGATATTATAATTAGAATTACAAGTGACTGTCCGGTTATTGACCCGGAAATTTTAGACGATATGATTAATTTTTTCAAAGCTGAAAATTGTAAATATAAATTGGATTATCTAAGCAACACTTTGGAACGGACATTCCCCCGGGGGTTGGATGTTGAAATTTTTTCTTTTGAAGCGCTGCAAAAAACATTTAGTGAAGCTAAAGAGATTTATGAACGTGAACATGTTACACCTTACATTTACATGCATCCCGAATGTTTTACGTTAAAAAATTTTTATAATGATAAAGACTATTCCTTTCATAGATGGACTGTTGATACTAACGATGACCTCGAGCTAATAAAGGAAATTTATATTTCTCTATATAATGGGAACAATATTTTTTTGGTAAAAGATATATTAAAGCTATTTGATATACGGCCGGAACTCATAAAAATTAATCAGACCGTTAAACAAAAAAACCTGGGAGAGTGATATGAAAATCACCAGAAGAAATTTTGTTAAAGCCGGTGTTATAACAAGCGGCGGTATTTTAACCAGTCAGTTTTCTTCTTCTAAACTGTTTGGCAGATTTTCGGCTGATTCTCCCGGCCCAATTGTAATATCGACCTGGGACTTTGGTATTAATGCCAACTCTAAAACATTTGATTTGTTACAAAAAAATGTTAATTCTTTAGACTCTATTGAAGCAGGAATTAATGTTATTGAAAATGATCCGGGCATTAATACTGTTGGTTATGGCGGACTGCCCGATGAAGATGGAATTGTAACACTGGATGCTTCAATAATGGACTGGAAGGGAAATGCAGGTTCCGTTGCAGCTATTGAGGGGATTAAAAATCCTATTTCTGTTGCTAAACTTGTTATGCAAAAGACTAAGCATGTTATGCTTGTCGGCGATGGCGCTAAAAAATTCGCTCTTGCTAACGGATTTAAAGAGGAGAATTTACTTACTGAGGATTCACGTAAAGCCTGGCTTGAGTGGAAAAAGGAATTCCCGCATGGTGCTTACAGGGTGGATTCAAAAAATCACGATACAATTGGATTGCTTGCCATTGATAAATCAAATAACATGAGCGGAGGTGTTTCTACTAGTGGTCTTGCTTTTAAAATTCATGGAAGGGTTGGAGATTCTCCTATTATTGGCGCGGCAATGTTTGTTGATAATGAAGTTGGCGGTGCGGTTGCAACCGGAAATGGTGAATTTGTAATGAAAACTCTTGGAAGTTTTTTAATTGTTGAAAAAATGCGCGAAGGTCTTTCCCCTCAAAAAGCTTGTGAGTTTGCTATTCAAAGAATTTATAAAAATTCAAGAAATGAAAAGGATATTCAAATAGGTTATCTGGCTCTTAATAAAAATGGCGAACGTGGTGCGTTTTCTCTTTATGATGGGTTTAACTTTTCATTAACAACGCAAAATAAAAATGTGGTGCTTAAAAGTAATTTCTTAATAAAATAACCTTCTATAAAACTTTATTTTTGATCAATTCAGTAATTACAATAGCTTCATAAAACTTTCTTTTAAAATTTTTTGTTATTTGATATAATGTCATTTAACTCCTTATGTGAAGAATATCACATAGTACTAGTTTACTTTTTTTTATTCTAGACTATTAAAGGAGGAATTTATGATAAAAATAGAGCAAAGCCCATATAAACATTACTTAAACTCTCTTGGTGCTGGTTTAATAGGATTCCTAATTTTATTTCTGCTTATTATACTAATAAAATTGTTTGACTTTTTGAGCGGGCAGAATGATTCATTCCAGATTGATTTGAAAGATTTTTTGCTCTCGCTGATTGGATTTGGCTTTCTCTTCCTGGTTAAACACTTTGAACAGTTCACAATAAAAAAATTTTAACCGGCTTGAAGTCTTTCTGCTCTATCAGCAAGTTTTAATTTTTCAACAAGCTCATTTAAATCCCCCTCAATTATTTCTGAAAGATTATAAAGTGTTAAGCCTATTCTGTGATCTGTTACTCTATTTTGAGGAAAGTTATACGTCCTGATCTTATCACTCCTGTCTCCGCGCTTTACCATCAGTTTACGCGCAGCGGCAATCTCACTGTTTTGCTCTTGAAGCTTCATATCATACAGTCTTGCTTTCAATACTTTCATAGCCTTTTGCCTGTTCTTTAACTGCGAACGTTCATCCTGGCATTGTACAACAAGACCTGTTGGAAGATGCGTTATACGAATTGCTGTTTCCACTTTATTAACGTTTTGCCCGCCGGCGCCGCCGCTTCTATAAACATCAATGCGTAATTCACTTGGATCAATATTTACTTCTACATCTTCAACTTCCGGTAAAGCTACTACTGAAGCAGCGGAAGTATGTACACGCCCATTAGCTTCAGTTGCAGGCACACGTTGAACCCGGTGGACGCCGCTTTCAAATTTCATATCCGCAAAAACACTTTCTCCAACAAGGCTGAAAACAACCTCTTTAATTCCACCAATGCCTGTGTCGCTAACATCAATAATTTCCTTTTTCCAGCCGCGTATTTCAGCATAGCGGGAATACATCCTGTAAAGGTCTGCCGCAAACAACCCGGCTTCATCACCGCCGGTTCCGGCACGAATTTCAATAATTACGTTCTTATCATCATCGGGATCCTTGGGAACCAAAAGGAATTTTATTCTTTCTTCCATCGTGTCCCTTTTGGCTCTTAATTCATTCAGTTCATTTTCGGCAATCTCTGCAAGCTCTTTGTCTTCCCCGCTGTCTATAATTTCCTGGTTTCCCTTGATGTTATTAACCAGCGCATCATATTCATTGTAAGCATTTACTAAATCAATAAGTTCGCTCCTTTCCTTGCTAAGCGAGATCAGCTTTGCCTGATCATATAGATTTTGGGGATCAGCAAGCTGCTCATTAATTCTATCGTACTTTTCTTTTATTGATTTTAGCTTATCGTATAAATCCATGCATCCTCGTTAAAATTCTGCAACTGAATAAAATTGCGGGCAAAATATACTCAAGTTTAACCCTAATTTCTAAATAGGGTAGAAATGAGCCTGAAATCCAAACCAATTTGATTAAGTAAGTGTTCTTAACACATTGAGATACTCTGTTTGTATTTCAATTGGCGGTAATTCCTCGCCTCTCTCCACCTGCCTGCCGATAGGCATGGTTCTCAACTTGCCTGCCGATAGGCATGGTTCTCCATTTGCAATTCTCAATTCCGCATTCATGGTTCTCCATTTTTCATTCTCAATTCTCCATTCTCCATTCTCAATTTCTATTAGTTCCTCAATTGCCTTAAACATATTGATCGGCGGGAATCCATTATCACGTAAAAAATGAATTAATTTCAACGTCCGGAAACCATCAAACCAGATGGTCTTTTGCTTTTGTACTTGCGCTTCAGATTTTGAATTATTTAGTATTTTATTCCAGCTTAAAAGAAAATTATTAATTATTAAAAACTCCTTTAATAAAGGATTAATTCTTTCTGCCGCTTTGAGATATTCTTCGGCATTCAATATTTTCCCGGAGTTAAAAATTTGCAGCCAATCTTTCAATATTTTAAAAGTATTGGGATCATACAGCACATATTCATTATGCGTGCCCTTGTTGAATCTGCTTATACGCTGACCTGTTCCAAAAGGTACCCGCCATGAACTCCTGCTTGATGGATATACTTTTGTACCGGCAATTTTTCCAATCTCAGTTATCTTTGCTAATTTTTCTAAAAAATAAAAATCCTCTCCAGCTTTTCTTTTATTCATTCCCCCAACTTTAATATAGCTATCACAATCGCAGGCAATGGTTGAACCGATTGTTGGAAAAGCATACCTTGACCGGGCATACTTCAAACCAAGCGCATAATAACGCAGAAACATTTCATAACAAATTATTGCTCTTTTTTCATTTTCGTCATCCGTCAATTTATGTTCATATTGAACATACGCGGCTGAAATATTTTTTGTGTTAAATGCGTCAACAATTGCGGAGAGGTAATTTTGTTCAACTATGCAGTCGGCATCAAGAGAGATTATTATTTTCTTTTTATTATTTCTATAATCAAATTGTTCAAGCGCAAGGTCAATTCCAATTTTACGCGCCAGTCCAACCCCTCCTTCTTTCTCCGGCAATTCATACCCTGTTGTTGATGCGTCAACAACGCCTAGATTCATAGCGCCAAAAGATTCTGCTGTATTCTCTTTTGATATAATGCTACGCAAAAATTCAATGCTTTTGAGATTATCCTCCTTGGCTTCTTCGGCAGAGGATTTCAAATTATTAATTACAAAAATGAATAAACTTTCATCATAATATTTTTTATCATTTGAATTGAGAGACAATAATAGACTGCGGATGTTTTCGTATTCTTGAATTGCCGGAATAACAACAATATTATTGAATCCTTTTGTTGAGTGCAGTTCAAGTTTCCATCCCTGTAAGCCATACTTTTGCTTATAATTTCTTACATTATGTGGTAATTCATTTATGACTGTTGAAATATCTTTCATGAGAAATATTTATTCATAATTAATTCTTCGGCAGCGTTAAAATTTTGTGCCTCGATCCAATGTATCTCAATTCCCTCGCGCTCCATTTTTCTATACCAGGTCATTTGTCTCTTCGCAAAACCATGAATTGAGCTGTTAAGTTTTTGAAACATGTCATTATAACTAAGCTCCCCTTTAAGATATCTGCCTACAAATTTGTATTCTAGACCAAACAGTTCAAGCCTTTCAAAAGTAATTCCATTTTTAATTAATTGTTTCACCTCGTCTATCATTCCATTTTGCAAACGATGTTTTAAACGGGCGGTAATCCTTTTTTTTATTTCTTCACGCTCAAGCTTAATACCAATGGTTAGTGAATTAATTTCTGTTTTTTCACTGTTATTAAGTTGATTATCATTCTCCGCTACTAAGATAGCACGTATAATTCTTTCTTTAACTAATAAATCTGTTGTATTATGAAGAACGGAATTTATTTCTTTCAAATGGTTTGTTAGTTCTTCAATTGAATATTTTTCAAGTTCATCTGTGCGATTCTTGTCAAACTTAACTTTATTTAAGTTGTAATTTTTCAAAACTGAATGCAGGTACAACCCTGTTCCCCCAACAAAGAACGGAATTTTCTTGCGGGAACTTATCTCATTAAATGCTTGATAAAATAATTTGCTGAAAAGAAAAAGATTAAATTCTTCATTTGGATTAATCACATTAATTAGATGATGTGAAATCTTTTCCCCTTCTACTACATAATCATCCAAATCCTTTCCTGTGCCAATATCCATTCCGCAATAAACCTGGCGGGAATCGGCAGAAATGATTTCACCGGCAAAACGTTTTGCCAGCATTGATGCTAAGCGCGTTTTTCCAACTGCGGTAGGTCCAAGGATGGTTATAAGATTATAATTCATTTTGAATTACTAAAACACATTTACTACCGGAAGTGTAATAATGAACGATGCGCCTTCACCTATTGAACTTTCTACCCGGATTGTTCCTTTATGCGCTTCAATTAGCTTTTTCGTAATGGAAAGCCCAAGTCCGGTACCCTCTTTTTTTCCATAAGTCATAAACGGTTCAAAGATTTTTTCCTTAATTCCTTCAGGAATCCCAAAGCCGTTATCATGAATTCGAATCTCAACGTTCTTATTAATGCGTTTTGTCGATACAAGAATTTTACCTCCTTCCGGCATTGCATCGCATGCATTTTTAATAATATGCATGTAGCATTGGTAAAATTCCTTTACATCCAGCTTAATATTTACATCTTTATCATACTCTGTTTGAATCTGGCAGTTACATCCCGCTGCATATTGTTCAATGCGCGAGTAGTAATCTGAAAGAGTATTGTTTAAGCTTACATTCAATGCGCGTAGAATTGTTTTGCCTTCAGAATAACTTGATGTTGTTTGAACAAGATCGGCAACCTGTGAAAGCTGTTCCAAAAGCATGTCTACTACTTGAAGTGTATCTGGTGATAGCTGTTTACTGCGTAAATGCTCTGCATATCTTTTACTTACAAGAATTGGTTTTTTAATATCCTGAATAAGGAAATTAGCCATTTTACCAAGTGAATGAATTCTTTCCACCTGAAGAAGTTTTTCAACCAATTCTGAATTTTGAAGCGCCATTGCAGCGTGTATTGAAAGAGCAGCTAAAAACTCCTCGTCTCTTTTCGAAAACTCGTTATTAACACTGTTCAATAATTGAAGTACGCCAATAATTTGCGATTTGCTGTTTTTAATAGGAAAACAAATCATGTTTTTTGTTATATAACCGCTAGCCTTGTCAAATTCCGGGTTGAAGCGGGTATCTTTTCTTACATCTTTGATATTGATTGTCTCACCGCTCTTTGCTACAAAACCAGCAAGTCCTTCTCCAATTTTCAAACGAATTTCCCGTGTTTCATCACCCATAGTAATCAACGACCACAATTCATCCTTGTCCTTATCTATCAGGTACAATGTGCCTCGGTCTGCAGATGTTATGTTTGTTGCAACATCAACTATATTTTTCAGAACCTCATCAACTCTAATATCTGAATTAACAAGTTCAGCAGCCTTAATGATCATCTGCAATTCATTAACATTCATTTCCCCTGAATCTTGAATCGGTGTTGTCTGTTTATCAACTGTTTTCTGTGGTGACTCGGGCTGAATTGATTGATACGGGGTTATTTCCAATGGCTCAATTTCTTTCCGGTCTTCTCCCTTTAGATTAAGGTGATATTTACTTTCAGCATCAGCGGATAAAGATGTGTCGCTTATTTTTGGTTCTATATTTTTTTCTGATTTTTGTACAGAAGCCGTTTGTTCAGGAATATGATCTTCCTGCTTTATTATATCTTCGTAAATTGATTCATGTTGGGGAACAAAAGCATTTTCTTCAGCCGCAGTCTCTTTGAAATCAAGTGAAGACAAAAACGCATTGTCTGTCTCTTGTAAAGAAGGGGTTTCTTCTTTGGGCGGTTTATCAAAATGGATTTCCTGTGTACCGCTTAATATCTGAAACAATGCATCATTCAAATCTTCTTCTGTTTTTGCACCCGCTGCTTGAGGCTTAGAAAGAGGCTCGGGAATTTCATATTCCGCTTTTGGAATTCCATCTTCATTAAGGAATGCACTTTCATCAAAGGAAATTTTATCTTCTATTTTGGGTTCTTGTTTTGTGCTGTCAATTATTTTATGAGGTTCTTCAAATTCACTTTCCTTCTTTTTCTCTTCTTCAAAGGTACCGGAAGAAATATCCTGCGATTTCTGCTTACCGGTGCTGCCGGAATCTTCTTTTGAGATAAGCTTTTCTTCGAAAGGCGGAGCCCAATGCGGGTCTTCTACTTTTTCTGCCGGGATTGTTTTTATATCTTCTTCTTTCCGGTTAAGTATTTCATCATCAATTTCAAGAACCGGTTCACGCAAATTTACATAAATTTCATCTTCATGCTGGATTAATATATCCACTTCTTCCCGGGTTAAAGAAATGAGGTATGAATCGCGAAGGGCCACGGCAGTTGATGTACGCGTTGTCTCTTCAAAGAATTCTTCGTGACCAAAAAAATCATTTTCAACAAAAATGTATGATTTAGTTTTTCCAAGTAGGCGTTTTTTAAGAACATTAATCTCACCGCTGACTACAAGAAAAATAATATCTGCAACATCTCCTTCCCGGTAGAGTATTTCACCTTCTCCTATAGTAATGAGCTTCCCTTTCACATTTCTAAGGTCAATTTTCGAAATGTCTGCATTTTTCAGTAATTTGTTTCTGCTTAATGCAATTTGTAACTGATTTTCCATATATAATTAGCCCGGGAAAAACAAATGCTTAAAAACGATATTAAAAAGGCAATGAAGCATCTTTCCTCGAAAGATAAGGTTCTATCAACAATAATAAAAACAAACGGCATTATTAATTTAACACAGCACAAGCAATACTTCAATCATTTGCTAAAAGCTATTATTGGGCAGCAATTGTCTGTTTATGCTTCTGCTTCAATATTTAAGAAATTTATGGCTTTTTACAAGAACAGCCCTGAACCTCATTTAATCGTTCAAACAGACGATGCGGCACTTAGATCTCTTGGTTTATCTAATGCCAAGGTAAAATATGTAAAAGATCTTTCTCAAAAAATAATTTCAGGTGAGGTTAGGTTAAAAGGCCTGACTAAAAAGACAAATGAAAAAATTCTGACTGAACTTACAATAGTTAAAGGAATTGGAGTCTGGACTGTACATATGTTTCTTATTTTTAAGCTGGGTAGATTAGATGTTCTGCCTTTTAGTGACCTTGGTATTCGTAAATCTATTATGTTACATTACAACTTGAAGAAATTACCTGATGAGAAAAAAATCAAATCATTAGCGGCAAAAAATAATTGGCATCCTTACAGCTCTGTAGCAAGTCTTTTCCTTTGGATGAGTCTGGATAATAAGAACGAATCCTAATTAAGAAAGAAGCATCAAATTACATGGAAGAACAAACACTTATTGAACAGGCCCAGCACGGAGATAAAAAGGCTTTGACGGAGCTTGTTAAAATGTATGAACAAACTGTCTATAATTTTTCTTATAAAATCTGTAGACATAAAGACAGGGCGGAAAATACTATGCAGGAAACTTTTTTGAGCATGGTAAAAAATATTAAGCAGTTTAGCGGAGAATCAAAATTATCAACGTGGCTGTACAGGGTGGTTTCTAATCATTGCCTTATGCTTGCACGTACTGAGGGGAAGTTCAATTATGAATCAATTGAAAATGATGAGGCATTGATTGATGAAAAAAACATTGCTGATTGGAAGATTACTCCAGAAAAAATTACCGAGAATAACGAACTAAGAACAATTCTAGATGATGCAATTCAAAAACTGCCTGCAGATTATAGAATTGTCTTTACACTTAGAGACGTAGAAGGTTTATCAACGGAAGAAACGGCAAAAATAGTTGAGCTTACTATTCCTGCAACAAAATCACGGCTGCACAGGGCACGCGCATTTTTAAGAAATGAACTAAACAAGAAGCTGCATTATGAGTGAAAATAAACCAACTTGCAAAGATGTAATGTCTCACATTTGTGATAACCTTGGTGAGGAATTAAGCTCGCCTAAATGTATTGAGATTAAAGCCCATCTTGAAAAATGTGAGTCATGCAAAAAATATTTTAACTCTGTAGATAACACTATCCTGTTTTATAAAAAATATGATGTAACGCTCTCTAATGAGGCTCATAAACGCCTGATTGAATTTTTGGGGTTAAGTGAGTAGTGCTTGTATAAAACAAAAGCCTGAAACTAGTTAAATAATTCCAGGCTTTATCGAAGAAATTATTTCATCAGCTCTTTTTTAGATAAACATTTCCGTTAATTGTTCTGATTTTTATTTTATTACCGCCGCCATTAATAGTTCCTGTTCCATTAATATGTTTACCGCGGTTGTGATGTGATTCTTTCCATTCTCCAGAAGAATGGTCTTCCTTTAATTGAAAATCACTTACTATTTTGTACTTATCATATCTATCTTCATCTTTAACGGTAATTTGAATATCAACATCCATTGGCAAACCATCGGGCACTGTTAATGTAACATCTCCACCTTTTGAAGAAAGAGAAACGTTTTTGTCACCTGCCTTCAGTGCGCCGGTCATCTTAACATCAATGTCTCCACCCATTGTAGAGGCTTCAACACTTCCGTCAATTTCACCAATAGAAATTTTACCGCCCATAGTTTCTGCGTAAACATGTTTCGCTGCTTTTTTAATATCTATATTTCCACCCATAGTTTTTACATTAGCACCATTAAGAGCTTCATCAACAACAATTGGGCCGCCCATTGTACTTATGCTTACTCCTTTACCTGATTTGTCTTTGCCCTGTACATTAGATTGAATAATAGGTCCTCCCATGGTAGTGGCATCAACATCCCCTTTAACATTTTTAAGATTTACAGGACCGCCCATAGTTTTTACCCTGCCGTCAACTTCAGAATCTATTAATGAAATAGCACCGCCCATTGTTTCTGTATTTACGTAGCCTTTTAGTTCGGATAAAACAATTGCGCCGCCCATTGTTTTGCCCTCGGTGTTTCCATCAACATTGCCAATAATAACAGCTCCGCCCATTGTATTAAATTCAACATTATATTTTTGCGGCAGATAAACAATTAATTTTGCGTTAGAGTGGTTGCTTCTTTTTTCGTACTTAAACTTGGATGTAATTTCAACACTATTACCGTTTTTCTCAAAGCTGAATTCCATTGGATTATCTTCATCTTCCTCGCTTATCACTGCAGTTGCGCTTAACAGGCTTTTATCCCATCCTTTTATATCGATAGCGGCGCCGGTTTTCAGATCAATAGTAAGTTTACCGCCGGGTTTGACTTCAAATTCTTTTTTAACTTCTCTTTCGTTATTCGAATTATCACTGCTCAATTTGGATTGACTGCTCCAAAACCGGTCTAATGAAGACGCTTTTGTTTGTCTTACAAGCATAAACAAAAGGCCAAGTGCCGCAAGTACAAGTATTAATACTAACTTTTTCATTACAAACTCCATTAATATTTATTTGGTTTCTTTAAGAATTCTTATTTCATCATTAACGGCTTTCAACTGTACTTTACTGCCGCCGCCGTTTATTTGATAAACACCGACTATATCATGATTGTCTTCCTCGATATTGTATGTAGTGGTTTCAAAATCTGATTGTATCTTATAATTTTCTTTTGCTTCTCTCCACCATCCTTGAACATGAATTCTTGCAATAATTGTTACTTTTGCTTTTGCTGGTACTCTTAATTCAATAGAGCCGGCGTTTGTAGTAATTACGCTTTCGCTTCCCGATGCGGGATTAAGTCCAACACTTACTTCCCCCGCCAATGTTTTCACATCAACGCTCCCTGTAATATTTTGGAAATCTATATTTCCACCATTAGTTTTTCCTCTTGCTTTCCCATTAGCTTTCACAATGGTAAGGTTGCCTCCGTAAGTCTCCATTTTAATATTTCCTGCAGCATTCTCTACAGAAACGCTTCCTCCGTAGGTAATAAAATCAGAATCACCCCCAATATTACCGGCAGAAATATCTCCGCCGTATGTTTTTACGGATATTCCATTAGCAGCTTTATTGATTGTAATTTCGCCGCCCATTGTATTTACCTTTGCATTTTTACCAAGAACGCTTGCAACAGTAATATCTCCGCCCATTGTATTCACTTTCAAACTGCCGCCGACAGTTCCACGCAGATTGATATCACCACCGCTTGATTCCACCGACAAACTTCCTTTAACTCCATCTATAGAAACGTCTCCGCCACTGGTTGTTGCATCAACATTTCCATCTATATCATCTTTAATCTGGATGTCCCCCGCAGCGGTCTTCAATTCCAAATTGAATTTATCCGGTACGGTTATTTCAAATTCAGGATCGTCCATTCCTTCATCATATTTCACTTCAACTACATTTTTATCGGCATTTATTTCAACGCTTTTTAAAAGATCTTCATCAAGGTTTTTTATTATTACAACAACTTCATCTTTTGTAGTAGTCTTTATTTTTATTGTACCCGGATTTACGTTAACTATCAGCTTTCCGTTTCTATTTACGCTGAATGTTCTTTCTTTTTGCTGGGCGTAAGCCGGTTTTGCAGCCCCTGCAAATAAGAGAGCAATTATTACAATAACCGGAATAATATTTATCTTTTTCATATCAGTTTTCCTCCTGTAAAATGGAAGCCGCACGAATTTTAACATAATCATTCTTGTCTGCTTCTGCTTTTTTTGTTAACACATTTTTAACTGCTTCATCTAAGGTGTGTCCATTTTGCTGAAGATCAGTCAACGCATTAATTGCAGCAACGCGCATTCCGGAATTGCGGTCGTTTGATAAAACATACAACAATACGTCTCTTATTTCTTCATCGTATGGATATTTATTCAGTACTACTAATGCTTCTTTTCTTACTGCCGGGTTACTATCTGTTTTTAATGCTTTAATAAGTGCATTCTTTATTTGTAAATCGTATTTGAATTCTTTGCCTTTGAATTGCTGTGCTATTGTACTTACACTTTTTATTCTGGCGCCCGGATTATCTTCATTAAAAAGAGATGCAAGCAGCAGCTTTTGAATAGCGGGATCATCAACTTTTGCTTTGTACTGAATGGGTTTAACTGCGTCGAATTTTACTTCAACTTCTCCATTTTTTGAATCCGGTTGAGAAATCTGCAAATTGGATATTTTCACGTCATCTTTAGTTGCCTGCTCCAGGCGGGCGCGGTCTTCCGGTTGTAATATTTGTTTATTTGATTTTGGAATTAATAGAATGTAGCATACAATTATTCCCAGCACAAAAGTTACAAGTCCGCTTATGGCAAGTGTATAATTTTCATAAACATATTTTCTAACATCAATTGCCAATTTCCTAAAGAAAGACACCCGGACAGACTCTGCTCTAACCTGGCGCATTAAAGTTTGACGTGCGTTAACAAGAATTCTTTCGCTTGCTACCTGGGGTTTGCTTTCTTTCAAAATTTCAAAAGATTCTTTAATATTTTCAAACTCACTCTTTAATTCGTCATCCTGCATCATTACGTTTTCAAGTTCAATTCTTTCGTCAAAGCTTAACTCATCAAGCAGGAATAAATAAGCGAGTTCAATAAATTTATCCCATTTCATCTTGCATCTCTCATTATATTTTTTAATCTGGTTCTCATTTTGTGTGTTGCCGTAAAAAGATATTTCTTTACCGCGCCTTCCGAGCACTGCATCATTTCGGCAATCTCGCGGATTTTATATTCCTCAAAATATTTCAGAGTGAATACCATTTTTTGCTGTGGCGGTAGTTCTTCCAGCGCCTTATTGATGTATTTTGAAATTTCAGACCCAAGGGTTAATTCATCCGTTGACTTATTATCAGTGAGCGTATCTGCCAACGTTCTTGTTTCATCTTCACTCGCTGAAATTTCCCTGTCCAGTGAATCATGGGTTTTCTTTCGCGTTTGATAGGTTATGCATACATTAGTTGTAATCCTAAAAAGCCAGGTGGAAAATTCACTTTTGAATTGAAAGTTTTTTAATCCTCTGAATACACGCATAAACACTTCCTGGTAGATGTCTTTTGCATCCTCATCACTATTTCGGAATGACCGCGCTATATTCAAAACGTGGCGGTCATAACGGTATACCAGTTCTTCAAAGGAAGACATATCACCTTGCTGTGCGTTTATTATTAATTGATTATCTGTCAAAATCATTTCTTGTTTGGCTTCTTGTTTGTTAGACTTTCCCGGTATTGGAAAGGTTGTCTGGAAATTGGTGAAAAAAGAAATGAGATAACAGAAGGAATTAAATATTATCCTCAAAAGTTCGAATTTTCCCTCTAAACACACTTTCTCTTTCTGGAAGAGGGGTTTTTTTAAATATCTAAAATTTTTGGGCTTCTTCTACGAAACCTTTCGTATAATAGAGAGTCTAAAGTATTGAAAAAAAAAGGACTTGAAATGGCAAAGCGTTTATTACCAAAACCCACAGATTCAGAACTCGAAATTCTACAGATACTTTGGGAAAATGGTTCATGCACTGTGAAAAAAGTAAACGAAATTCTCAATGAGAAAAAGGAAACTGGTTATACTACAACATTAAAAATGCTTCAGATTATGTATGAAAAAAACCTGGTTGAACGGAATGAAGATGAACGAAGCCATATTTATAGTGCTTCTGTTAGCCAAAGTGACATGCAAAAAATTCTTCTCGATAAATTATTGGAAACGGCATTTAGCGGCTCGGCTGCCAGCCTTGTAATGCAGGCGCTTGGAAATTCCATACCTTCTAAAGATGAATTAAAGAAAATAAAAGAGTTGTTAAACAAAATTGAAAGGGAACAGAAATGAATTTCATTTATAATTTCTTTCCGCAGGAATTAATTGAAGCTGCCGGCTGGACAATTTTTCATTCTCTCTGGCAGGGTGTTATAATTTCTGTTTTACTTGGCGTTGTACTTTTAATCTCTGGAAAAAAGAGTGCTAAGCTGCGCTACAATTTTTCTTTAGCTGCATTAATAGTAACCTTTCTCTTGTCTGCCGCTACATTTATACAGATTTATAACACAACAGACAAAGACAACTTTTCCGGCAGCCAAACTATTTCAAGCTCTTTGTTCACAGATCAATTAGCCCAGAATTACAATGTACCAGCAAAAATTAATTCTGATAAAGATGTTATTGAAGTTCTTGAAAACTATTTTGCGCAGCATTTGAATTTTATTGTTACTATGTGGCTGGCCGGATTTATTATCTTTTCTATTAGATTTGGAGGCGGGGTTCTATATGTACAAAAACTTAGAACTTCCGGAATAAACCTTGTTGACAATGAATACTGGTTTTACCGATTAAAAGAACTTGCCGGCTCTCTAGAACTAAAACAAATAATTAAAATATATGAATCGGCAAAAGTTAAAACGCCAATAACTTTAGGATACCTAAAACCCATAATATTACTTCCAATAGGAATGTTAAGCGGTCTCCCGCAGGATCAAGTTGAAGCCATTATTCTTCATGAACTTGCCCATATTAAGCGCTATGATTTTCTCTTTAATCTAATACAGACATTAATTGAAACCATTTTCTTTTATCATCCTGCCGTTTGGTGGATTTCTTCTGTAATTAAAAATGAAAGGGAAAATTGCTGTGATGACTTAACGTTAAAATTATGCAGCGGATCACTTGTTTATTTCAAAGCATTATATAACCTGCAGCAGATCTGCTCTGAAGAAAGGGATATTGTTCTTGCTGCATTAGGAAAACGGAACCAATTATTCAGGAGGATAAACAGAATGAATTCAAATAGCAAGAACACCTCGTACGGCGCTAAGTTTGCAACATTTGCAGTTATGCTTGTTTTATTTGCTGCTGCGTCAATTTACTCAACATCTTCCGGCAGGGAAAAAACATTAAACGTTGTCACTGCCTCTTTCGTTAACCCTTTCAATGTATTAAATGAGGATACCGATTTGAAATCTCAACCCGGTAATATTACACCAATACCAGATACTTCTTCTATCAAAAAGGGAAAGAGAACTTTAAAATTTGACGATGATGATAAAAGATACAAAGCAAAGCTGAATAACGGAAAATTAGAAGAGCTGTACATAGATGGCGACAAGGTTGATCAAAAAGATTTGCAGAAATATGAAGGTAAAGTTACAGAGCGCGTTGATGAATATGATTCTGCAATGAATGAATTCCATGGTAATATGAAGGAATTCAAAGAGAAAATGAAAACTTTAAAAGATAAAATGAAAAAATTCAGAGGTAGTAATAATTATTATTACGGCTTTGACAATGAATCAGTTTTTCCGCCAAATACCGACTCGGCAGATTGGAAAGAAATGATGAAAAATATCCAGCACGGGATTAAGGAAAATTTTGCTAATCATTCTTTTCATATTCCTCCGGTTCCGCCAATACACATCCCGCCGGTTCATATACCTCCAATACACATTCCACCAATAAATATTCCCAAGATTGACTGGGATAGTACCTGGAATTGTGATTCTTTTAATAAAGAAGAATTTAAGGAATCTATGAAAGAGTGGGGTAAAAATTTCAAAAAGGAAATGGAACATTTCAAGATTGACATGAAGAATTTCAATGTTAACATGGATGAATTTAAAGAAGAGATGAAAAAGAACGGTCCTAACAGCGAATCATTTAAGAAGAGCATGGAAGATCTGAAAAAGAAAATGGGCAAATTAAATGAAGAATTGAGACCTTTAAAAGAATTTATCAATGAGATGAAAGAGGAACTTGTAAAGGACAATTTGATTAAAGATGAAGATGACATTGATAATTTAACATTATCACAAAATGAAATGATTGTTAACGATAAAAAAGCTCCGGAGGATTTACACAAAAAATATCTTGAGCTCTATAAGAAACATTTTGGGAAAGAATTAAAGGGAGATAAAAAATTTAGACTTAACGACTAACTACTTGTTATTATCCTCCCCCGTGTTGAGGGGGAGGATAAATATCATATCACGTATTTAAACTTACCAAAGCTTCTTTTATCAAATCCTCTATTGACATATTTGGCGCGCGGTCAAGAATTGCCCGAATTACTCGTTCTGCAATTTTTTGATTGTAGCCAAGATTAAGAAGTGCGGCAATTGCGTCATTTCTTACGCTTGAAGCACCAAGAACACTAATCTCACCTGTTTCAGAAACGGATTCAGCTTTATCGCGCAATTCAATCATCAGACGTTCTGCAGTTTTCCTACCAATACCGGGAATTGATATTAGACGTGAAATATTTCCGGCTTTGAGCGCCTCTTTCAAATCCTCTATCTGAATTCCTGATAAAATGCCCTGGGCGGATTTTGGACCGATCCCACTGACGCTTATAAGTAATTCAAACATTTCTTTTTCTGCAAGATTGTAAAATCCATAAAGATCAATTGCAGATTCACGTACACTCATATAAGTATAAAGAGAAACTTCTTCCTTATCGGCAATTTTTTCGAATGTATTAATTGAAATGTTTACAAGAAAACCAACTCCATTTACATCAACGAGTATTTTTGTTGGTTTCTTAAAAATTATTTTACCGTGAAGGTACCCAATCATAAACTTTTTTTTTAACTTTTAGCAAAATACAATTTGTTAATCAATTACTCTACCCGGATTTTCCTTAATGAACTCTTTCCAGTTTTTGCTTTTTTTTGAAAATGTATTTGTTTTAAAGGCATGACAAATAGCTACTGCCATTGCATCGCTTTCATCGAATTTCATTTTTGTATTACTGACAGCAAGAAGCTTTTTAACCATGTATTGCACTTGTTCCTTTGAAGCGCCGCCATTACCTACAACAGATTTTTTTATCTCTCTTGGCGAGTATTCTTTCATCGGTAAATTATTGTGTGTGGCAACGAGCATTGAAACTCCACGTGCATAACCAATTTTAAGTGTAGACTGAACATTCTTTCCATAAAATGCAGTCTCAAGCGCAAACTCATCCGGTTTGAATTGTTTGATTAATTTATCAAGTTCATTATAAATTTTTTGAAGACGGGGTGCTTGATCTTTTGTTGAAGGAATTTTGATAATACCCGATATTACCCGGGTCAGTTCGTTTTTGTCGTAATCAACTACACTATAACCGGTAACAATTGTTCCGGGGTCTACTCCAAGAATTCTCATTTATTTTATTATCACTCTACAAAATCTGCATTTGAATAAACGTTCTGAACATCGTCACATTCTTCAATGCTCTCAATAAGTTTCATAAGTTTTTCAGCATCGTCTCCCTTAACCGGGGTGTGATTTTTTGCAATCCACTGCAAAGATGCATTTTCAATTGTCATCTTCTTTTCTGTAAGGGATTTTCTTACGTGTTCAAACGATTCAAGTGAAGTTGTTACTTCAAAAAATTCTTCCTCTGTACTCAAGTCGTCTGCACCGGCATCAAGAATAATTTCCATCATTTCATCTTCCCCCATTCCATCGCGCTTAACAGTAATAATTCCCTTGCGTTCAAACATCCAGGCAACAGATCCTGTCTCTCCCATATTTCCAAGTCCTTTGCTAAATATGTGACGAATCTCAGCAACAGTTCTGTTTTTATTATCTGTTGCAACTTCAACAAGAATTGCAACTCCTCCTGAACCATATCCTTCGTAAGTCAACTCTGATATTTGAGTCCCCTCAAGTTCGCCGGTAGCTTTTTTTATGGAACGTTCAATATTTTCTGCCGGCATATTTGCGGCTTTAGCGTTATCAATTGCAAGACGCAATCTCGGGTTTCCATCGGGATCCCCGCCTCCTTGCCGCGCTGCAATTGTAATTTCTCTTATTAATCTTGTAAATATTTTTCCGCGTTTGGCATCCAGTGCTCCTTTTTTTCTTTTAATAGTTGCCCACTTGGAATGACCTGACATAAAGATTCTCCCTATGAATTTCCGTTTGTATTTTCTTTTATGTGAATATCCTTTATTCTTAGCTGAGGATAAGTCTTCCCATCCTTTTGAACAGTTTCAATTGTATATACAATATCAACCAAATTTTTTTCTTTATCAATACGGTTTACAAAAGAGCCAAGATTAAACCCGATTGCGTCAAATATTTTTTCGTTTCCATTCTGTTTAAAACTTGTTACAAGGTGGTTAGCGCCAACAATTCGAGGAGTATAAACTAAATTTACGTTCTCGGATAAAAATACAGGCCGCATATTCCCGGGTCCAAACGGCGCAAATTGATCCAGCACCCGTAAAAACTTAGAGGATATCTCATTAAAGTTAAGCCGGGCATCAACATGTATTTCATGAAGTATGTTTTCATCAGTCATATTACATTTTAGAACTGCGTTGAATCTCTTTTTAAAAGCATCTACGTTTTCTAATCCTATTGCAAGACCTGCAGCCGCTTCGTGCCCGCCAAACTGAAGAAGAAGGTCATCACAATTTTGGAGCGCTTCGTAAATATTAAACCCTGGGATACTACGCGCTGATCCTTTTGCAACACCATCTATTGTTGTAAGCATAACAGATGGCATATGAAATTTTTCAACAAGTCGTGAGGCTACAATTCCTATTACTCCCGGGTGCCAGTCTGAATAATGTAAAACAATTCCAAGATCATTCTTCATATCAATTTCAGAATCTACAAGCTGCATTGCATGAGAGAATGTCATTTCATCAATTTTTCTTCTCTCCGTATTTTCATCTTCAAGAACTTGCGCAAGCTCCAATGCTTTTTGCGGGTCGTCTGTTGTAAAAAGTTCAACCGCACGGTTTGCATCACCTAGCCTTCCAACAGCATTGATGCGTGGCGCAATTGTAAAAACTATTTGTCCGGCGTTTAAATTTCCCGGTTCCATTCTTGCGCTTTTAATCAAGGCTAAGATTCCCGGTCGAGGATTTGAATTTATTAAATCCAATCCTTCTTTAACTAAAACTCTGTTTTCACCTGTTAACGATACAATATCAGCCGCCCCTGCAAGAGCAACCAGATCAAGAAACTTTAGAGGCAATTCTTTTTTACCAATACGTTCTCCAACAGCACGGGCCAATTTAAAAGCTACCCCGGCACCGGAAAGATGCTTAAAGGGATAGTTGCAGCCTGGCTTTATTGGATCCAGTACTGCATAAGCATTTGGAATTTTTTCTTTAGACTGGTGATGATCGCAAACTATTGTATCAATTCCAAGAGTATTTGCATGGTCAATTTCTTCAACAGCAGTAATTCCACAGTCGACCGTTATAAGAAGCTGAATTCCCTTCTCTTTTAGAAAATCGATACTCTGGATTGAAACACCATAGCCCTCTGTAAGTCTATTTGGAATATAAGACATTACATTAGCACCAAGTTCTTTTAAAAAGAGGTACATCAAAGCTGCAGAGCACGTGCCGTCAACATCATAATCTCCATAGACACAAATTTTTTCATTGCTTGTTAATCCACGTATTAATCTTTGAGTTGCTTCATGCATTCCGTTCATTATAAATGGATCGTACAGGGTATCTAAAGAAGGTCTAAAATAGTTTTTTGCTTCGTAAAAATTTGTTATACCCCGTTGTACTAATAGGTTAGCTAAAACAGTCGAGATGTTTAAGCTGTCAGCAAGTGAGAGAACAGATTTTTCATCCTCTGGTTCACTTAACTTCCACAATTTATTTTGCATGGTGCCTTCTAAAGAAAAACACCAGATGATTCATGCCTATAAGCCGAATTTTGTTTCCCGATAAAAAATCGGGATGGCAATTATTTATCTCGCCACGGCATTACTGCCGCGGTCTAGCGGTCTACCCGAAGGAGTCAAGACGAACAACCTTGTCTGAAGGAAAATCCTACAGAAACCTTCTGCTTGACCTTGCACCAAGTGTGGTTTACCCTGCCAACAATGTTACCATTGTTGCGGTAGGCTCTTACCCTGCCTTTTCACCCTTATCCGGCAATTGCCAGACGGTACGTTTTCTGTGGCACTTTCCGTGTCCCATTTTTAATGGAACCCCGGGAGTTACCCGGCACTTCGTTCTGCGGAGTTCGGACTTTCCTCTATTCAAGAAGATTCTCCTTAAATAGCAACTGCCCAACACAAATCATCAACTGTTTTTCAACTTCTTTTTAATTAATAAATTATTTTTTCACTTGTAGTAAATATAACAAAAAAGGTGTGTGGAAACATCTGTAAAATTAACTGACTGCTGAATTACGAAGTTCACATATTGCGAAAGGAAGTGATTTAATTGCTCATTAAGTTTGTAATGAAACGTAAATTACTTGATTTTGAATTGGACAATACAATTTTAACAATTGCAGTTAGTGGAACGGATAACAACATTCCAACAATGCCCCATATATAACCCCAAATCAATAATGAAAGCAATATTACTAAAGGATTAAGGCCAAGACGATTACCATATATTTTGGGTTCAAGAATGTTTCCAACAATATTATGTACTACAATTATTACTGCCGCAACTATTGCCGCATATCCAAAAGATCCATATTGAACCAAAGCCATTAGTGCAGGCATAATAACAGCAAAAACTGACCCGATGTTTGGAATAAAATTCAACAGAATTGCAAACATTGCCCATATAATGTAAAACTCGACCCCAAACAGGCGAAGAATTATACCAACCAATAGCCCCAATGATAAACTAATCAAAAATTTTGTAATTATGTAACGCTGCACCTGCTCTGTAATTTCTTTAAATGTTTTCTTGAGTGTCAGCTCGCGTTGAATTGTCATTGTCTCAAAATATTCTTTTTCGTTAAATGCCTCTGGAATAGTTCCTGTTTTCATTTCTTTTTTCATTTTCTTCAATGTTGAGTTGACTTCTCTTTCAAGATAACGCATTCTAATTGCTTCGAAAATTTTATTATGGCCCGTATTTATGAAAATGAAAAAGAATATAACTAAGAACATTGACGCCACGATAGTCAAGGTTGATGAAAATACGCCACTGGCTAAAACACCGATATCAATGGATTTTAAAATTCTAGAAATATCAAAGTGAGTTAAAAGCCTGTTTTTCATACCAAGAGACACTGCTTCAGCACTTATTATATTATTTAACTTCTGTTCATACTGGGGCATCTGAGCTCCAAACCGCATGAATGAATCAATCACTATCCTTGAAATTCCATAAAACAATGATATGGTTAGAAATAAATCTATAAATATTATTAAAACAATAGGAATTTTTTTGGCTTCTAAATAATCATTAAGCGGTTCAAAAAAGAAAAACAGGAAGTATGCAATTACTAATGGAATAAAAATGTGCTGAAGTTCTTTCAGTACCAAAAAAATCACAAATAGACCTAAAACAGAGATAAAAAATTTGACTGACGGGTCGCTAAATGATTTTTTCATAGTAAATTAAAATTTATTCCATATTTAAAATACCAAAAAACTGATTTATATAACCACTATTTTTGTTAAATTAAACCGTAGCCTTAATAATTTAAAGTGGGATATTTGGGATTATGACAAAGCATTTCTACCAGGTTTTTTATTTTTGCCTATTATTAATATCTCTAGACAAATAACCTCCGGGGAAATGACAATATCACCACGCTATTGAAAATTGCTTGCAAAAATGTTTTTGTTCAATAGGGTAAAAGTAGATGAGTCATAAAGAAAAAATATCTTCCACCAATAAAGGATTTTACTTTATTATTCTTATTGTCGGAATTATTGTTGCTGCGGCAATAATGTATAGTCTTTTTATTGGTGTTCGAATTAATCTTATATATACTACCCTTCTTAACTCTTCTTTAGACATAAAGGCAAATGTTAACAATGCACGTGTTGAACTTTTACAAGCAATGAATGATACATCTTCTGCCGGTATAAAAACTGCCTGGGGCTATCTTGAGGTTGCAGAGTTTAACACTCAAATAATACTGGAAGAAAGAAAAAATTTGTCTTTATTTTTATTTCCTCTTAACGAGTCTAAGCTTCAGCAGGATGTGCAGAAACTGCAAGTAATGCTGCTTGATTTGAAAGATACTTCAAACAAATTATCAGCAAAAGATCAATTCAAAAAACCAATTTCATCCCTTGAAGCTTGGGAAACTCTTTCCGGTAGAGTGAAAGCACAAGGTGACATTGTTGAAGGAGAACTTCATAAAATTCTATTTTCATTTGATAAGATCTTTAGACTTAGCCAGCTAATTCTAATTGCAGCAAGTTTAACTCTGTGTATAATTTCTTCGTTTATTTTTTTCAGATTAGAAAAACAAAAAATTGAATTCAGACGTAAGTTAGAAGACACAACTATTGACGTTAATAAAAGAATGATTAGAACCACTCGTGTTGAAGAAGCATTGCAGGAAAGCCAACGCAAACTAACCACTTTGGTTCAGAACCTTCCGGGAATGGTTTATAGATGCAAGATTGGTCAGGTTTGGGTATTTGATTATGTAAGCGATAAAAGCTTAATGATAACCGGCTTCAAAGCAGATGAACTCATAAATAATAAACTACTATCTTATTATGATCTCATTAACCCGGAGGATAAGAAAAAGATTTTTGAACAAATTCAGAAAGCGGCTGAAGAAAAAAAGCCATATCAACTTGTTTATAGAATTAAAACAGCAAGTGGGTACGAAAAATGGGTGTGGGAACAAGGTGTTGCGGTTTTCTCTGAATATGATGATGAGTTTGTTGCTCTTGAAGGATTCATTACAGACATAACGGAACAAAAGACTGTTGAGGATCAATTTGCTCTTCAAGGTTCTGCGCTTGAAGCTGCGGCTAATGGAATCGTTATTACAGATAAAGAAGGATACGCTATCTGGGTTAATACTGCTTTTACAAAATTAACTGGCTATTCTTTAAAGGAAATGCTTGATTCCAACATGAACATTTTGAAAACAGGTTTTAATACCCAGGATTTTTATGAATATATGTGGAATAAAATTAGTGCCGGCGAAACCTGGTATGGTGAAATTAATAACAAAAGAAAAAATGGTTCAATTTATAACGAGGAGATGACTGTTACACCAATTAAAAATTCTCTTGAAGAGATAATTTATTTTGTTGCTGTGAAGCAGGATATATCCGAACGTAAAAAGGCTGAGGAAGCTCTTCGGGAAAGTGAAATACGCTTTCGCGGTCTCTACGAAAATGCTACTATAGGTATATATCGTTCTGCTCTGAATGGAAAAGTTCTGATGGCAAATCCAACCCTGCTAAAAATATTCAGCTGCGAAAATCTAGATGAACTTCAAGAGATAAAATATGCTGATCCTGCAACACGGAATATTTTCCAGAATGAACTGCAAAAGAAGGGAAACCTTTTTGGCTTTGAATCAATCTGGAAAAAAAGAGACGGCTCTATAATTTACATTAGAGAAAGCGCCCGCGCTGTTAAAGATATTAACGATAACATTTCGTTCTATGAAGGAACAATAGAAGATATAAGCGACAAGAAAAAAACTGAAGAAGCTCTCATAGAGGCAAAAGAACATGCAGAGCAGTCGGATAGGCTCAAGTCTGAATTCCTTGCACAGATGTCCCACGAAATTAGAACTCCTTTGAATGTAATTTTAAGTTTCGCTGATATAATGAAAGAAGAACTTCAGGACCAGGTGGACCCTGAATTAAAAAATGCTTTTGATGTAATTAATTCTGAAGGCAAACGCATAATGCGCACTGTTGAATTAATTCTCAATATGTCAGAACTACAAACGGGCTCCTATTCTCCCCGCTATAAAAGAATGGATTTATATAAAGATATACTTCAAAAAACCCTTCATACTTTTCAGACAACTGCAGACCGGAAAAACGTTCTCTTCAGATTATATTGCGAGGTTGATAAACCGGTCATAAATGGTGATGAATATTCTATCACACAGATTTTCAATCATCTGGTTGATAATGCAATTAAATACACTCAAAAAGGAAAAGTTGAGATCTATATCAAGCTTGATTCTAACAATGAATTATTTGTTGAAATAAGTGATACCGGTATCGGTATTGGAGAAGATTATAAATCTTTGATGTATACCCCTTTTACAAGAGAAGAACAAGGCTATACAAGAAATTTTGAGGGCAACGGATTGGGATTGGCTCTTGTAAAAAAATATTGCGAATTAAACGGAGCAGATATTAAGGTTAACAGCATAAAAGGTCAGGGAACAACATTTAGAGTAACCTTTTTAAAGCAAAATTAAAATATAATTTCTTATGAAGATTATCTATAAACCTCTTTCAGAAAAGACATGGAAAGATTTTGAATTTCTTTTTGGGCAAAGAGGAGCCTGCGGCGGGTGTTGGTGTATGTCATGGCGATTAAAATCTTCTGTGTTTGAAAAGCAAAAAGGTCAAGCAAATAAAAATGCAATGCATAAATTAGTGAAAAATAAGGAGCAGATTGGTATAATTGGTTATATAGACAAGCAAGCCGTAGCATGGTGCGCAGTTGCACCCAGAGAAAAATTTGTAAGATTGGAAAATTCGCGTGTACTTAAGAAAATAGATGAACAATCCGTCTGGTCTATTACCTGTTTCTTTATTCTTAAAGAATTTAGAAGAAAAGGAATATCATCAGAGATGTTAAAGTGTCTTATCGAATACTGCAAAAAGAAAAAAGTTAAAATATTAGAGGGCTATCCTTCAGTTCCAAACAGCTCAAATATTCCTGCTGCATTTGCCTGGACGGGAATTCCATCATCATTTGAAAAAGCCGGTTTCACAGAAGCAGCAAGAAGAAGCCAGTCCCGTCCAATAATGAGATACTATCTTTAATAAACAAGGATGTTTTAAAAAAAATTTTAGAGATAGCTTCTTTACAAATAAAAAATTCCTTATTCTTTTTTCCCGATTAAAAGTGATGACCCAAAGCTTGTATCTTTTCTCTCAATATTTTTTATTCCCGTGCTGTTCAACCATTCTTTCATTTCAGCTTCTGTATAAGTATCCCCGTGTGCGGTACCAACAAGCATATTAAGAGCAAAATATGCCCCGCCTGAAGGATTCGTTCTATCATCATTCATAATCCAATCTTTAATAATAATTTGTCCCCCGGCATTTAACGAATCATAACACTTTCTAATTAACAATTTGTTACTATCATAAGAATGCATGTGAACAATTGCCGAAAGTAGAATTAGATCATAAGTTCCGCCAAAGTTGTCTTCAAGCATATTGCCGCCCAGAAGCTGAATTTTGCTGTTCATATTCTCTTCATCAATATATTTTTTTGTTATTGGCAAAATATTTGGAAGATCAAATACAACCGCATTTATATTTGGATTTTGTTTTACAAAAGCCATTGCAAAAGCTCCGGAACCGCCTCCAACATCAAGCATACTTTTCACATCCGAAAGATCCAGTATCATTGCAGTAATTTTTGCTTCTTTTACACCACGATAGTGCATTGCACCTATAAACGCTTCCGACCAATTTATTCCGCTTGGCGACGGTTTACGCTCTGCTGCAGATGTTCCTGCTTTGACAGACTCTGTTAATGAACTCCAAGTATTCCATAATCCTAAAGAATGATAAAGACCACCCATAAAATCAGGCTTGCCTCTTACTAAAAATTGAGCAGCGCTTTCGGCATTATAATATTTACTATGTGTTTTTCTTAAGAACCCAAGTGCAACAAGGGCATTCATCAATCTATCTGTGGCTCGTTCATCTGTTCTTATTTGCAGTGACACCTGCCCAGCTGTCAGCATATGTTTATCCAGAATTGTAAAAATGTCCAGTTCAAATGCAGTTAGTAAAATCCTGCTTTGCTGAAAAGAATTTGCTAATGCCCGAATTGATTCGGGCTTCAGGTAATCATTTTGTTCGGTCGGCATATTAGTTTAAATCCTTGTTTTGTGACGAAAAATAAACTTTTCTAGATCTAATTTTCAATTTTTCATTAAACCGTGACTAATTTAAAATACTCTAACTTCAAAGATAAATTTTACTTAACTTATAAACGTTCAATTCATTAAGACGAAAAATATTAGGAATATAAAATGAAATTTAAAATTTCACATTTGTTTTTAATATTATCAGTTTTATTTTTTTCAATTACATTTTCTTCATGCGATACCTCCCAGGTACCAACATTGCCGGATATTATACCTTTACCGGCATTTACCGACAATATACCATACTCAGTCCTTGGCTCTGGAAAAATTGCCTTTGAAAGAATTGGTCGTCAGAAGAATAGTAATTATTTCGGAATTATATTAGTTGATATTGATAAGGCAACAGTAGAAACATTATCGGGTGTTATTAGTTTTCCGGCTCTCTCTCCAAATGGTGATAAAATTGCATTTTCAGCGCAATCATCTCTTTCCTTTTCTTATGATATTTTTGTAATGAGCATAGATGGAACTGTTTGGGATAATATTTCAACAACACCTGAAGACGATCTATACCCGGCCTGGAGTCCGGACCAACAAAAAATTTATTTTTACAATTCGCCAATTTATACTAATGGTGTACAACATTTAATTGTTCAATCTCCATATTCTGGTGCTTCAGACAGGCAGTATTTACCGGATGATAATTATCCGATGGGTCCGATTTCCATTTCATCCGACAAGATAGTTTATTATGGTAATCTCAGCCCATCTGGAATTTACACAACTGATCTAGATGGAAATAATCCAAATTTGATTCTTGCTAAACCGTCAAATAGATACCTGGAATCTCCCTGCTTTTCACCTGATGGAAATTCAATTGCATATTTATCGGTTGATAGGGATTCTACCAAATTATACCACTCTGTTGAAGTTAAAATAATGAATGTTGATGGCTCCTCGCCAAAGTCCATAATAGCTGTTCCGGCCGGGGGAAATACCGAATTCAGCAATGCAGATCAAATAAATAATGTTACAGTCTGTTGGTCACCGGACGGGAAAAAATTGTTATTCAATGTTCCTGAAGACAACCAGGTGAGTCATATTTATGTTGTAAACGTTGATGGAACCGGTTTAACAAAAATTACATCTCTTTCCGGAATTACGGATAGAAAAGTAACCTGGTCAAAATAATCCGGGATCAAATTCTTCTTCTGAAACCTTCTCCAAGAACCTCGTGGACATTGTAAATCATTACAAAAGCTTTGGGGTCTGCTTCCCTTACAACGTCAACAAGTTTTGTTATCTCTCGAAGAGAAACAACTGTTAAAAGCATTTCTCTTTCAACATTACCGTAAACACCGCGCGTTTTAACTGCCGTTACACCCCGGCCAAGTTCATTCATGATTGCTACGGAAATTTTATCAAAATGATCAGAAATTATATATGCTGCGCGGGCATAATCGAATCCTTCAATGATCAAGTCAATTAATCTTGAAGAAATAAAAAGGAGGAACACAGCATAAAATGTTAATACCAGAGCTGGTCTTTCAGGCGAAAGATGTTTTAGGTCAATTATAAAACCTGCAAGCGCAATAACAAATAAATCTGTAAAAAGTATTGCTTGACCAGGCTTTATACCGTATTTTTTTTGCATTATTGCTGCAACAATATCCGAACCTGCTGTTGTGCCTTTGAATTTAAAAATTATTCCAAGCCCCACACCAATAAGTACAGCGCCGATTAATATTAAAAAGAAAAAGTCGTTTTTGTAAATATCTTTTATTGCCAGAGAATCCTGTAGACGGATGTATCCAAATCCGGGGATGTCTCCCCGGAAAAAGTCAATGAAGAAAGAGCTTACTGAAAATCCCACAAATGTCTTTAACCCAAATTCCCGTCCAAGCTCTTTCAAACCCCATAAAAAGAGAGGAATGTTCAATATCCATATTAATGCACCTACAGGAATTACGTTCCCGGATAAATAATGAAGTGCCATAGCAAGACCGCTCACACCACCAGGAACAACGCGCGCATCAATCAGAAAAATTCCTATACCGGCGGCCATTAATGCAGAGCCAATTATAATTGCTATATAATCAATTACCGGAGATTTCTTCAAAAATTTTTTTACCATTTCAAATTATTTTTATTTTTTAGGAATCGTTTTAAAGATAATGAGAATTAACAAAGTATAAAAGAAAAGTTTACTTGTAAGAAATGATTATAATTTGCCCTGGCGGTAAAGCATTTGCGTCCTGACACGAAGCAGCTGGCGTTCAATAATTAAGTCTGCAAGTTTTTCAGGAATTGTTGTTTTGTCTTTTGAACTTATCGCTTCATTAACCTTTATCTCATCTATGTCTATCCTGTACAGGCTGTTTAAAAACAATTTGAAGTTTTTGCCCATTAACTCTGTAACTTTTTTAATTAAATGCTCTCTAATTATTGAAATATTATCTAGTGCCGGCAATGAATTTTTCTCCAATGAAAAGTCTTTTTGAAGTCTTTCTGCAAGCGAGGGTAATAATTCTTTTTCGTTCATATTATTATAATCGAGTAGGAGGCAATCA
>PMDS01000111.1 GCA_003155655.1 Melioribacter sp. | reverse complement strand
TCTGATTGCCTCCTACTCGATTATTTTTCCCATTAACCAACGGATTCATCCGTTGGTAAAAGAACGTAAGTTAAATTCTTTTAACCGATTCATCGGTTTATTAGTTTATTGATTTTTCAAAAGATAGAAATTTTAAAACGGTTAAAACCGTTATCACTATTTTTTTTACCAAACCACCAATGGATAAATCCATTGGTTAATGGGATTACACCACTCATTTTATTTTCTTAAATAATGC
Organism: Melioribacter sp.; assembly: GCA_003155655.1. Classification (GTDB taxonomy): domain Bacteria; phylum Bacteroidota; class Ignavibacteria; order Ignavibacteriales; family Melioribacteraceae; genus Fen-1258. Next base: position 25,788 of record PMDS01000111.1, on the reverse strand, counting down.
AACAGGTACTGCTACAAGAATAGCAGGTAAAAAGGTGATTTTTTTTTCTTCCAGTTTACCCTGCAATGTCTTTATGCGGAGCTTGTCCCGCACTTTTTGCGGGAGGGTCTTTAACTTTCCAATCTTTTGGCGCAATTATTACAACAAACTCACCCTTGGTAATTTTCTTATCAAAATCCTGTAAGATTTCCGAAGCAGTACCGCGCCATGTCTCTTCAAATTTTTTTGTCAGTTCACGTGCCGCTACAATCTGCCTTTCGGGCATGTACTCATTTAGTTCTTCAAGAAGTTTTTTTATTCGGTACATCGATTCATAAAGAACAATAGTTCTTTCTTCAAGCGCAAGCTGCTGCAGTTTTTTCTGCCTTCCTTTTTTTTGCGGAATGAATCCTTCAAATATGAATGAATCGGTTGGCAGCCCGCAAATGCTTAAAGCAAGAATGGCGGCATTGGCGCCCGGAATTCCAACTGCTTCAATCCCGGATTCAATAATTTTATTTACCAGACGGACACCCGGATCAGAAATACATGGAGTGCCGGCATCAGTAACAAGAGCGCAGGATTCCCCGGAATTTATTTTATCGATGATCTTATCAATTGCTTTGGATTCGTTATGCGCGTTAACAACAATGAACGGCTTGCTTATTTTGTAATGATCAAGAAGAATTTTTGTTACGCGTGTATCTTCACAAATAATAAAATCCACTTGCTTTAATGTATCCACAGCACGGAAGGTAATATCTGCAAGATTTCCAATCGGCGTAGCAACAACAAAGAATTTTTCTTTAATCATCATATTCTCCATGTGCAAACATATGAAAACAATGAATTGAGCTGCAAGCTTTAAGCGCCAAGCAGCAAGACTTTCACTGCTTGTTTATTCGATACATGCAGTTTTTATTGTAGGGGAGGGTCGTGACCCTCCCAAGAAATTATATTTATTAATAAATTTAAAATTGGCAAAACAAAGTTGGTTGGTGAGCAACTATCGAACATGCCCGCCTTTGGTTGGTTTATCAGTTGGCAATTAAAAAAATCCCCTACTTTTTTTAAGCTTGTCCTATGCTCCGTTCACTAACGGATTACGGGGAAGGGCAGAAGTACTTGCCCGCACCTCAAAAGAATTGCGTTAAAAATCTGAACGGAGTGGAGGAAAAGAAGAAAAATATGTGTGAGCCCCGCATTCAAAATAATATTAGCAGAAGCGGGGCGAGTTTATTTTTCTTCCCGAAACGAAGTGAAGATTTAGCAATTATTTTGCAGTGCATGTTTCTTTTCTTACGCTAAGAAAAGAACATTTAATTAATTTTTTCTATGATCTCAGTTATCCATACCTGCTGAAGTTATAAACGTAAGCAGGGGGTGAGGTTAAAAAATAATTAAAGTAAACTCTGCAGCGTATTTCTTATAATACTCATCCCCTCATCAATATGCTCTTTGGTAATTACCAGCGGCGGGCGGAACCTTACAGTATGGGTACCGCAGCCAAGCATTATCAGCTTGTTCATGTATAATTCTTTTAAAAACTTTGCGCGCAACTCAGATGACGGCATATCAAAAGCGCACATTAAACCAAGTCCCCGTGCCTGAGAAACAAATTCCGGAAATTCACTCTGGATGTCTTTCAAATTATTCAGCAAATAATTTCCCATTATATGCGCATTATCAACCAAATTATATTCTTCAATTATTTCAAAATACTTCCGGGAACGCACCATATCGGTAAGGTTGCCGCCCCATGTAGAATTTAACCTGCTGGATTTTTTAAAAACATTTTCTGAGATGTCGTCAATTCTATCATTAACCAAAATTCCGCAGACCTGAACCTTTTTGCCGAATGATACAATATCAGGTTCAACAAAATGTTCAAAAGCCCACATTTTCCCGGTCATGCCAATTCCTGTCTGAACTTCGTCAAACATCAAAAGAATTTCATTCTCGTCGGCAATCTCGCGCAGCTTTATGAAAAATTTCTTCCTGAAAAAATTATCCCCACCTTCACCCTGTACCGGCTCAATAATTATTACGGCAATATCATCTTTGTTGTTTTTAATTGCGGAGCGTATTTCTTCAATTGCCTGACTTTCTAACCTTAGCACTTCATCTAAATTTTCTTCTATCGGAAATTTAATTTTAGGGTTGATGATCCTTGGCCAGTTAAATTTTGGATAATGTGCAATCTTTACAGGGTCTGTATTGGTTAAAGACATTGTGTACCCGGAACGTCCGTGAAATGCCTCCCGGAAATGAATTACCTGATGACCCCGTTCTTCTTTATATCCGCGTATAAAATTTTTCCGTACTTTCCAATCGAATGCTGTCTTTAAACCGTTTTCATTTGCAAGCGCGCCGCTGTCTATAAAAAACAGGTGTTTGAAAGAATCAGGCACAGCTATTCTTGAAAAAGTATCAACAAATTTTGCCATTTCTACTGTGTAAACATCAGAGTTGGAAGGCTTATTCATTGAAGCTAGAGCCAGCTCTTCGCGGAATTCTGCTGTATTAATTTTTGGATGATTTAAGCCCAATGGTGAAGAAGCAAAAAATGAAAAGAAATCAAGATATTTGCTGCCTGTCCGCCTGTCAACAATTGTTAATCCATGGCTCCTCTCAAGATCCAGCACAAGATCAAACCCGTCAACAAGCATTTTTTTACGCAGATTATCATGAACATTCTGTGCTGTAATTTGTAAATCCGTTTTTTTTTCTTCAATAATACTATAAGATAAATCCATCATTCTACACCTCGTTATTGAAAAGTGCGAAATAAATAATTAATTAATAAATGAAACGATGGATATGGAGATTAGAATACTTGCTCGAAGCGGGATGAGATGAAATCGCGCAGATTTTTTCTGCCCGTTATTTTGTAAAATATTATATACTTACGCATAGTTGGCTTAATTTTCTATTCAAAGATAGCTATATTTGGGGGTAGATTCAATTGAATAGGAAATGAATATCCGGTAATATGGGTTTTCAAATGTTTTATTATGAAAAATATAAATTAAAAGTTACAAAACTTTTTACACAGATTATTTTCTTCTTTTTGATGTTGGTTTTATTTTCATGCGGGAAAGGGAAAAATAATAAAGAAGAACCGGAAAATTTTTTATTAGATAAATCATTATTAGGCATTGAAGTTGTTGACGTGGATTTAGGAATTAAATTTAATCCGCCTGTAAATTGGAATTTGCGTCAAACAATGGTTTCAAGAAAAATTGAATCACGAGGCGATATCTCAAATCCCAACAGTAGTTTTATTTACCAGCCTACCTACGTTTTCTTTAATGATTCTACCGGCGCTTTGCTGAGCATAGGAAAAGTAATTTCAAGTGATACAACCTTACTAGGAAGTGCAAAAATAAATTATTATAAAGGATTGATAAGTGCAAAAACTCCTAAAGATAATCTTTCTACAACAAGCTTCGTTAGTTCCAGGATATACTTCTCTCAATTCAAAATTCAAAAGGAAAACCTCATTTCTTTCAAATTGATCTTTGAGAACCTTAAAGGCGAAATAATACAGTTCGATTACTCAATCCGTTCTGATTATTTGGAAGGTCTTCAGCATTCTATAAAATCTTCTATAAGTTCTATTCACTTTATGTAATAATTCTTAGGTTGCTTCTCCAAATGCAATTCGATTAACTTGCATATGTAAATGTTATATTTTTTTACAATATGACTCACTTAAAATAGCGTCTTGCTATAAAAATTACGAGGCAGTCATGGAATTTTTAGACATTCTTGGCATCAAGGAAGAAAATTTTGGCGCTTCATCAGGGTTAAATTGGTACAAATCAAAAGATCAGGGAATTATTAATGTTGTTTCTCCTGTTGATGGGAAACAAATTGCAAAAGTTTTTCAGGCTTCGGAAAAAGATTATGATGATCTTATCTCAAAAGCACATGAGGCATTTAAGTTCTGGAGAACTGTACCGGCGCCAAAACGTGGTGATATTATCCGCCAGGTTGGTTTGAAGCTAAGAGAATTCAAGCAGCCGCTTGGAATGCTAGTTTCTTACGAGATGGGAAAATCTTTGCAGGAAGGTTTAGGTGAAGTTCAGGAGATGATTGATATATGTGATTTTGCTGTTGGTTTATCACGGCAGCTTTATGGTTTTACTATGATGTCTGAAAGAGAGAAACACAGAATGTATGATCAATACCATCCGCTTGGAATTGTTGGTATAATAACTGCATTTAATTTCCCGGTCGCTGTTTGGGCATGGAACTCTGCCATTGCAACTGTTTGCGGCAATGCCAACATCTGGAAACCATCTTCAAAGACTCCTTTATGTGGAATTGCAGTTCAAAATATTTTAGCGGGTGTTATTAGGGATAACAATCTACCCGAAGGATTGTTCTCGTTAATAATTGGAAAAGGTTCAACAATTGGTGAAAAAATATTAAATGATGGAACAGTTTCTCTGATTTCCTTGACAGGTTCAACCTCTGTTGGTAAGCATGCTGCAGAAGTTATTGCAAAACGGTTCGGCAAATCAATACTTGAGCTTGGAGGCAACAATGCAATTATAATTTCGCCAAATGCAGATTTGCATATTGCAATTCCCGCAGTTGTATTTGGAGCTGTAGGCACTTCCGGGCAAAGATGCACTTCAACACGCCGGTTGATTGTTCATGAAATAATTTATGATAAGGTAAAAGATTCTTTGATTAAAGCATATCAAAGTTTAAGGATTGGTAATCCTCTTGATGAAAGGAATCACGTAGGACCGCTTATTGATAAAAAAGCAGTTGAAGATTTTAATAATGCATTACAACAGGCAGTTAAAGAAGGTGGCAAAATAATTTCCGGCGGGGATTTATTAAGCGGCACCGGATTTGAATCCGGGTGTTACGTTAAACCGGCAATTGTTGAAACAGAAAACCATTTTAATATTGTTCAGCAAGAAACATTTGCACCCATTTTATATTTAATTAGATACAAAGGTGATGTTCAAAACGCGATTGATATACAAAATAATGTGGTGCAGGGTTTATCTTCATCTATCTTTACAACAAATATGCTGGAAGCCGAGGAATTTCTATCCTGTTCCGGAAGTGATTGCGGTATAGCCAATGTGAACATTGGAACTTCCGGTGCGGAAATCGGAGGCGCGTTTGGCGGCGAAAAAGAAACCGGCGGTGGAAGAGAATCCGGTTCAGACGCCTGGAAGCAATATATGAGACGACAGACGAACACAATTAATTATGGAACAAAACTTCCACTTGCACAGGGAATTAAATTTGATATTTAAAAAATGAAAAATTAAAGAAGAAAATTGAATCGTATGAGACAACCTCGTATAAATAAAATTAATTACCGGGCTCTATTCCTGAATTCTGATCTCAATTTTATTATTTTAGTATAAACAATGAAAGGTTTTTAATGAGATTTTGCCTGAATGTTGATCACGTAGCAACTTTACGGAATGCCCGCGGCGAAGCCCAGCCGGATCCTGTAACTTTTGCGCTTATGGCTGAACAATTTGGAATTGACGGGGTTGTTGTTCATTTAAGAGAAGATAGAAGACATATTAGTGAACGCGACGTGCGTTTATTGCGTGAACTTATAACTACTAAGCTTGATCTTGAGATGGCTGCTGTTGATGAAATTATTGAAATTGCCTGTGATGTTCAGCCGGAACTTGCAACTCTTGTCCCTGAAAAACGGCAGGAACTTACAACTGAAGGCGGGCTGAATGTTATTGATAACATTAAACATATTAGTTACACTATCGAAAGACTGCATGACGCGGAGATTTCAGTCTCTCTTTTCATCGAACCGGACATAAATCAAATTGATGCTGCCGCAGAAATTAAAGCGGATATCATTGAAATACATACCGGGATTTATGTTAATGCAGTTGGCGAAGAAAATATTTTTGATGAACTTGAGCGGGTCCGTCTTGCAGCCAAACATGCTAAGAAACTTGGTCTTGGTGTTAATGCAGGGCATGGCTTAGATTATAATAACATGAAGGAATTCATTGCTATTCCTGAAATTGACGAAGTCAGTATTGGTCATGCTGTTCTTGCCCGCGCTTTATTTGTTGGAGTTGAGCAGGCTGTAAAAGAAATGATTGCTCTTGCTAAGTCTCAATCTAAATAAGAAATACTTGCTCTTGCAGTTGCTCTTGTTTTGTTGTTAATCTTGTTTCGTTCTTAATCTTAATCATAATCTTATTCTTAATCTTTTTTTTGTTTTTGTTCTAGCTCTTGTTTTGTTGTTAATCTTGTTTCGTTCTTAATCTTAATCTTAATCATGTTTTTGTTTTGTTCTTGTTCTTGCTCTTGTTTTGTTGTTAATCTTGTTTCGTTCTTAATCTTAATCTTAATCATGTTTTTGTTTTGTTTTTGTTCTTGCTCTTGTATTTATAATATTAATTAATGCCAATCTGGTATTTCCTTAAAAAGTAAAAGGCAGCAGCAAAATGAACACTGCATTATTAATTATCGATATTCAAAATGATTACTTTGCTAATGGAGCCATGACCCTCGTAGGTTCGGAATATGCAAGCTTAAATGCCAAGAAGATCATTGAGAAATTTAGAAAGGATAATATGCTTGTTATTCACATTCAGCATATTGCTACGAAGAAAAATGCCACATTTTTCCTACCCGATACTCCTGGCGTTGAAATTAATAACATTGTAAAACCTTTGGAAGATGAAAAAATAATTATAAAGCATTACCCCAATAGTTTTAGAGAAACCGGACTGCTGGATTTTATAAAAAATAATAATATAACTGATTTGGTTATCTGCGGGATGATGACTCACATGTGTATTGATGCAACAACAAGAGCTGCTAAAGATTTTGGATTTAACATTACATTAATTGGCGATGCCTGTGCAACAAAGGATCTTGAAATCAATGGGGATAAAATTAAGGCAGGGGATGTACAAAATAGCTTTCTAGCCGCTTTAAATTCTACTTATGCAAAAATAATAACAACGCAACAATTCTTAGAAAGAATGTAGTAAATATGACAGTTAAGAAAAGTAAAATTGTCTTATTTGGTGATCCTGTCTTAAGAAAGGTTGCAAAGCCTATAACAGTATTCCATAAAAAATTACACGGTCTGATTGATTCTATAGCTGAAACTTTATATAACCATGATGATGGCGCAGCTCTTGCAGCAAATCAAATTGGTATTTTGAAAAGTGTTACTGTTATTGATTACATGGAAGAATATTTTGAAATGATAAACCCGGAAATTATTGATTCACGAGGAGAACAAACCGAATATGAAGGATGCTTATCACTCCCCGGTTATTATGGATTAGTCAGCCGTTATGAATATGTTAAGGTCAAATATCTTGATAGAAATGGTAACGAAAATATTATTGAAAGAAACGGAAAGCTTGCACGCTGCTTTCAGCACGAGATTGACCATTTAAATGGTATTTTGTTTATTGATAAAGTGAGTGAAAGTTTTCTAATTAGCAATAATAATGACTCAAAGATTAGTCTCGAATCAGTTATAGATTTAGCAAATGGAAAAATCAATAAATAAACAAGATGTTCAATTGTAATAGTTTATTTTGCAGTTATCTTTCTCAATAGACCATTTTTTAAATGGATCATAAATTTAAACTAAAAAAAATTATAACTCAGTTTGCAATTTGTAAATTGAATCCCGGTGAACCTGTACCTGCTTGGGCTGTAAAAGGGGAAACTTGGTCAATAACAAAAACGTCATCTGAACTTTCTATCTTATGTGCTAAATCAGATATGCCCGAAGATATTCATACCGAAAGAATTTGGAGAGCTTTGCAGGTGGAGGGTCAGTTCTCTTTTGATGTTGTTGGTGTATTAGCTTCTATAAGTAAATGTCTTTCAGATGCTGGAATAAGCATTTTAGCTGTTTCAACTTTTGATACGGATCTAATTTTTGTATTTGAAGAAAACTTTGATATAGCCTGCCGGGTTTTGATTCAGGCAGGTCATATAATTAATGATTGATTTTTTGTTATCGAAACAAACTAGTTTATTATTACGTCAAAACAGTTATACCCAAAATTATTTTTGCATTTTTAGCGATTAATCAATTTGATTTAATAATTTGTTAATATCTTTTCCATGATTAAATCCATGTGTATTTTTAATTTGCAGATAAAATATTATAACAAGTTTTTTAAATTGAAGTCCTTATGTTAGAATTTTCAATGTACTAGATAAAACAATTGTTTGGCTTTCAAAATTAATATGAGCTTATTGTTTAAAATAAAAGGGAAATTATTTGGAACCTGTTACTTATTCCTTAAAAAGAAATAATACAAATTCACAAGAGTACTATAATACAATAAGAGAATTTACTAATACAGTTTTAGACCATTCACAGAAAACTCTTACACCTATTGCAGAAGAATACATGCAATATCTTCAGAAACACAACCTGGAAAAGATCCGCGGGATTGAAGAATATATTCTTGAACTAATTTGTTTTGGTGTGTTGTGGGAGACTTATGCAAAGATGGCTTTGTCTGTAAGAATTGCCCCTTTTATAACAATGGCATATATGTCTGAATGGAGAAAAAAACATCAACGGGTAAAGCCTTTAATTGATTTTGTCAGGGGAATGTTTTTAACAATTTTTTTCATATCAGAAAAGACTAAAAATCATTTTTCACCCACTCCAACTTTGGTAAATATAGATCAAGTTTGTAAATGGTTTGAATCGACAGGAGAATTTAGAGAGCAGGCATTAAGATTTGTAAGGTGGCGCGCATTTTGGGGAACTATAAACCAGGATGACTTAAATGAAATATTTATTACAATACATAATTTTACAATTTGGTTTGAAGAAAACACATTAATTGAACTTGGAAAGTTCACACAAAATGTTGATGAGTTTCTGAAAAATTCCGGTAAACGTTTCCTCTGGCGTGAAGATAGAATTTCTTCCACACGAGCCCGTATTGAGTACCACCTTAATATGGTAGGCGCAGAGCTTATGAACAGGGCTTTCCGGAAAGATTATGAGGTTACGGAAACTAAAGCTGTTTTGCTGCCCGGATGTATGAGGGGAAAATCTAACAATGATTGCAATGCAAAAAGAGTAAAAGAAGGTTTGATTTGTGCTGGCTGCATTCCGGAATGTAATGTGAACAAATTGCGTGTAATGGGTGAAAAACAAAATTTTAAAGTTTATATCATTCCGCATGCTTCCGATCTATCTTTATGGTCGCCTCAAAAAGGAATGCCAACCAGGGGAGTGGTTGCAAGCGCGTGTGTAACAACTCTTGTTGAAGGCGGCTGGGAATTAAAACGGTACGATGTACCTGCCCAATGCGTTCTGCTTGATTACAGCGGTTGTAAAAAACATTGGCTTTGTGATGGCGTAATTACTCAATTGGATATTCGCGAGTTAAAACGAGTCATATAATAAATTGTTTTTCAATGGTTCATTTTTTATTTATACGTAGTTAATAAAATTATTTAATGATTCATTTAAGTAAAAAAGAAGCTGCGCTTAAAAAAAAGTTAGATTATCACTATAAATATTTTGATTATACACAAATCTCGCCTGATCCTCTTGAATTTCCTCACCGGTTTAAAAATTATTATGATATAGAAATCTCTGCATTTATCTCGTCAATATTCGCTTACGGTAATGTTAAACAAATAAATAATTCGCTTGAAAAAATCCATGGTGTAATGGGATATCAGCCTTATGAATTTGTAAAAAATTATTCTTATGAAGAGGGGATCAAACAATTCCAGTTTGTAAAACACAGGTTTTTTTCTAACCATGATATAGCAAAACTATTTTTTGCGTTGAATTTTATATATAAAAACTACAACTCGTTAAAATATTTTTTTCTATTGTATTATTTTGATAAAGATGAGAACCTGAAAGATGCAATTTCATTTTTCTCCCGGCATTTTTTGGAAATCATATCATCGAACGAAGGCTTGACACATGGAGTTAAGTTCATGTTCTCGGACCCTGTTAATGGAAGCGCATGCAAAAGAATGAATCTTTTCTTACGCTGGATTGTGCGCAAAGATCAACTTGATTTTGGCCTGTGGAATGAAATACATACTTCCCAACTTATTATTCCGGTGGATACACATGTTGCAAAAATTTGCAAAATGATTGGATTATCCTCCACGAAAAATGTTTCATGGAAAATGGCAGAAGAGATAACAAATAAATTAAAAAAATTTGACCCGGCTGATCCCGTAAAGTACGATTTTGCCATCTGCCATATTGGCATGAGAAAACTTGCTTTTTAATTGAGAACCTGCCTACCGGCATGGAGAAGCGCCGGGCTTAAGTAAGTTTAATCGCTTAGATAAATAAAAAGGCGACCAATTAAGATTGCCCTTTAGTCTAAAGACTCAATACTATGTACTGATTACTTGATTAGCAGCATCTTCTTATATAAAGTCTGATTCTTAAACGTTACACTGTAAAAATAAATACCGGATGCAAAGTTATTTCCATTCCATAATACGCTGTGTTTGCCTGCAGAAATTACATCATTAACTAATGTTGCCAACTCTCTTCCCAACACATCAAATACCTTTACTACAACTGTTCCATCTTCCGGTGTGCTATAGATTATATTTGTTGAAGGATTAAAAGGATTGGGATAGTTTTGAAGAAGAATAAATCCATCAGGAGTATTTTTTTCACTTCTTATACTTGTAAGGTTTCTGTAAAACAAAAATATTTCTTTAGCTGAATACCCATATAAAATACCATCCGGATTTGTAACTTTTAGAAGTTCATTTTCCGGTGTCCACTTGTCGTTTTCCCATTCTTCACCATATTGATGAATTAAATTATTATTATCATCATATTCATATAATATTCTAAACCAATTTTCCCAGTTATTATTATTTGCTATTTCCCAATTTTCTAATACACAATTATTATTAACATCATACTCAAATGACCCCTTACCAAAATTCAACCAATTATTTTCTTGCCATCTTTTTGCTATATTAGAAATGATATTATGCTTTTCATCATATTCATAAATATTCAACTGGTAATTTACCCATTGGTCAATTGTCCAATCTTGTATTAAAGTAGTATCTTTTTAATTTGTATTACTATTAATATTAATTGCTTTAGAAACATTTACCCATCTACTATTATTCCAAACTTTAACTAAAGATGAGATAACATTGTTGGTAGTACTGTAACAATATTCATAGCTTAATTCATTTATAAATTCTTGCCCATTATAAACCTGGTATAAATAATTTATCCGATTCTTTAAAGAATCATAATTAAAAATATCTTTTCCACTTTGTTGCCATTCTTTTGTCGTTGAATTAAATGATTCCCATAGAACTGATATAAGCTTTCCTTCTGAATTGTATGTGTTTGTATGTTTTTCGGCATTAATCCATTCGCCATTGTACCAATCTGCATTTATGAAATAATTTAATGATAAATCATCATTATAATTATATGTTATCCTTACTCTATTACCATTTGTATTTATACAAATAATACTATCTAAAACTCCGGCAGAACTATTTTTTTTCAATGGAGTAAAAGTCGATATATTGTAAATACTTCTTGAGAGGAATGAATTGTTAATATCTCCATTTATTAAGGTATAAGATTGTCCCTGTGGAAAAACTTCTGTTACTAACAGGTAATAAGACAAAAGACAAATAAGTTTATTTGTTAAGTTCATTTCCGATTCCTTTAAAAATAAATCCCTACAATGAAATGATGCGTGTTGATAATCTTGTTATCGTATTTAAACAAGTATCTAACATCAAGATTCAATTTTGAAGAAATATGATATGATGTACCCGCTCCAAATATTATTCCGAACGAATTATCCGGAAGCTCTTCTTTTTTTTGGGTTTCCTTAAATTCGGCAGGTATCTTATCAATTGAATCATAATACCAAACTTCAGGCGGCGATGTCGCTATAGACGAATTGATAAAGTTATAAACTACATCTATTGAAAGATAAGGTGAGAAAATACTTTGATTGAAATTATATTGAATGCCTAATGTAAGTGGAAAAACATCATAATTTTTACTTACTATATTATATTTACCAGCAAAAAATATTGGAATAGTATCATTAATAGTATATTCAGAGTATGTCTTTATAAGGGAAGAATATGGTTGAATTGTCCTAAAATATCCGGCAGATGCTTTCAGTTTAAGTGAAGATATAAGATTGGTTTTAAGTTCTACAAAAAAATCACCTCTAATATTATCTGTATTGTAAAAATTAATTCCGCTATAAAAACCAATATCAAAAACGGAGAAAGGTTTATTTTCCTGCGCGTTTAAAACGCTAATTGAAATAAATGATAGAATGAATAATATCTTTTTCATTTTTTAACCTTATAATTATTCTGAAATTCTATATCTCATAAAATATTAAAATAGGGCAAGTTTAACCTTGCCCTTATAATATTATTTTGTTAATAACATTTTTTTAACATCACTAAATCTACCTGATTTCAATTTATAGATATAAACTCCGCTTGGTAGATATTCTGCTTTAAATTGAATTATATGTTTACCTGCTGCCTGATATTGATTCACAAGTACTGCTACTTCTTGTCCAATCGTATTATATACAGTAATATTTACGAAACCATCTTCTAATATTTTGTAAGTGATTTCTGTACCTGGATTAAACGGGTTGGGATAGTTTTGCATCAGTTGAAATTCTTTTGGAATACTTCCCTTATTTTCTTCTGCTTTAGTAATGTTACCCAGATTGGCAAAGAATAATGTAAAAGGCGGTCCATATAAGTAATCTTCTCCAAAGATATACGCGGTCTTTTTTTCTTTTAATAGAATTAATTTATGAAAACAGGATGATGAATCTATAAATTGTGTTTCCCAGGTAATACCTCCGTCGGTTGTATTTAGTATTTTTCCATCACCAGTTATCCACCCATTTTTATTATCAAGAAAACCTACATCCCAAAAAGCTCCTGAATAGAGAATCTGAATAACCTGCCAATTCTTACCACCGTCTGATGTAGAGAATATATATCCTGAACTATTATTCCAATTGGCACCGACTGCAAATCCATAAAGAGAGTCAACAAAATCAACACCAGAAACTTTATGTGTTACTGAATCTTGATACCGCCAGGTCTTTCCTCCGTCAGTGGTATTAGCTATATAACCTACGTCGGACCCATATGGAGTTAATTCACTGACTATCCATCCTTTTTCCCTATTTATAAATGAAATATCCCCGCCATAAAAGTAAACTTTACTGCTGTCGCCAGCTGTCCATGACTTACCTCCGTCCTTTGTAAACCATGGACGAGAAGGATATTTTAATACAATTCCTTCTTCACTATTGAAAAAATATAGATTGCGGAATAAATAAAGGTGTTCCGTTGGGTTCGGGTCTATATAAGTTTCTTCCCAATTTGTTCCTCCGTCAATTGTGTAAAGAAGTTTACCTTCGGAAGTATATATCCAACAATGAAGTGAATCTGTTGTAAAAAGATTATAATCAGATATATCATTTTCCATAATTTTCTGAACAAACCAATTATAACCGCCATTAGTAGTTTTAAATATTTTAGTATAATGCTGGCTTGGAGGTCTGGCAATATCAGAACAATATATTGAAAACCACCCGGTACTTTTTGTAGCAAAAACAATATTATTGGCAACACGAAATAATGAATCGCTTGGTGTAAATTTCATTTCTATTTTCTGCCACTTCTGTGCGTTTAGTATTGTTGCCAATACCAGCGTAAGTATGCAAACCAATTTTACAATTCTCATCTTTTACCATTGTCGTTATTTAATTAACAACATTTTTTTAGTTTCTGAATACGTGCCGGTAAATAATCTGTAATAATAAACTCCGCTTGGTAAACCTGCACCGTTAAACTTAGCTTCATAATAACCAGGTTGTTTCACTTCATTAACAAGAGTTGTAATTTCTCTTCCGAGGAGATCATATACTTTAAGAGTAACTAACCTCACCCTTGATCCCTCTCCTTGTAAAGGAGAGGGAGAAAAAGGAACAGAATATTTTATTATTGTACCTGGATTAAATGGATTGGGGTAGTTTTGCATCAGTTGAAATTCTTTTGGAAGATTTTCTTTAGTTTCTACAAGATCCATAAGGTTATTAAGATCAGCCGATAATAATATAAATGGAGGTCCAAAATCAATATTACTGGTTAAATAGCTGCTGCCTAATACATAAGCAACTTTTTCCTTTTTTAACACTATTAGTTTTAACAAAGCGTATTGCATACCTTGTTCTTGTGTTTTCCAGGTTATACCTCCATCAGTTGTATTCAATATTTTGCCAGCGCCTGTAATCCAGCCGTTTTTATCGTCAATAAATCCAATATCCCAAAAAGGTCCGTAATAGAGAAATTGGCTAAGCTGCCAATTTTTGCCTCCATCGGTTGTTGAGTAAACAAAACCAGTGTCGAAAAACCAATTGGTAGCAGTTGCACAACCATGTAGGGAATCTGTAAAATCAACTGCAGTCACTATTGTAGTACTAGAATCTTGATACCTCCATGTCTTACCCCCGTTGGTGGTATTAGCTATATTACCTCCATCACTTCTATAAGGTGATCCGCCATTAACTATCCATCCTTTATTTTTACCTGTAAATGAAATATCTTGAGTTGTTAGTTCTATTTTACTGCTGTCGCCAGCTGTCCATGACTTCCCTCCGTCCTTTGTAAACCATGGCCGAGTTCGATTTATTGCAATACCTTCGTCATTATTGAAAAAATATAATCCAAAGAAAAACTTTTGATTAACGGCAGGAGAACCGCCAATATATATATTCATCCAATTAGAACCGCCGTCTGTTGTAAAAATTAGGTTTCCGTAAGAATCGTAAGCCCAACAATGGAGTGAATCCGTTGTAAACACCTGATCTCTGTCATAGGTATCGCTTACATATTTCTGAAGAAACCAGTCTTTGCCGCCATTTGTTGTTTTAAGTATTTTAGTCGAATGTTGCCTTGGCGGCAAGATGGAACCAAAATAACCTGATGTGCAAATCCAGCCGGTATTCTTTGTAGCAAATGAAATCGATGAAGTCTGAAGCAATGTATCTCCCGGCGGAAATTTCATTTCTATTTTCTGCCACTTCTGTGCGTTTAGTATTGTTGCCAACACCAGCATAAGTATGCAAACCAATTTTACAATTTTCATTTTTTACCCCTTAATTATATAATTTAAAATTATTTCAATAGATCTATTTTTAAACGTAAAGTTCGATTTATTTCTTCACCTGAATTATAGCATTTGTCGATCAGGGTAATGAAATATCCTTTGTAAAAAAGAGTAAGTAACCGGCTTTACTAATCAGCAGAAAAAGAAATTTATTTAAAAGTACTTCCAGAATTTCCACCCATAAAAAGAACCCCAACAAGAAGAATAAAAACTGTTTAAGTTTCTAAAAATAAGGTAAGGGAATTAAAATCCTTTGTCAATGCTGATTAGAGTATCCACGAGTAACGTACCCAAATATTTTTGCATAATTATTGCAATTTATAAAAAAAATAATGTGCTTATATTTTCCAGGATCAGCTTATATGAAAAATATTCTATTTACTGTCAATTCGGCCATCTGTAGGTTGTGAGATAAATCCTGACTCTACAATAAAATTGCTTTTTAATTGAGAATTGAAAAACTGTCTTGTCTATCTATTGCCAGGCACTCTGCCGGTAGTGAAGTTCTTCATTCTCAATTCTCCATTCTCAATTTTTACCCAGAGTCCACGATTGGCTCCATTCTCCACTCTACACTCTTCGTTCTCCACTCTAAATTCCCAAAATATATGGTTGCTCTGTTTATCATTCATATTTATATTAGTCAGCACATTATGAGATTATTCGGTAATAACATTAAATAATTATCTCACCACTTAAAGGAGAAAAACATGGCGGAACAAAAGAAACATGTTCCATTTGTTTCTTCGGAAACAAACATGGCTGAATTTACTATTCGTGCTTTGATTATTGGTTTGGTAATGGCTGTTATTCTTGGTGCTGCCAATGCTTATCTTGGTTTGAAAGCAGGAATGACAATTGCTGCAACATATCCTGCTGCAGTTATTGGTATGGCAATTCTTAAATCAGTTAAAGGCTCTATACTTGAAGAGAATTTTGCCAGAACTGTAGGTTCAATTGGTGAATCTGTTGCTGCGGGTGCAATTTTTACTCTTCCCGCATTTTTTATTTCCGGTATATGGAAAGAATTTTATACACCCTGGCATTACGTTACGGCTACATTAATTCTTATTGCCGGCGGTGTATTGGGAATTATGTTTGTTGCATTGTTGCGCCGTGTTATGGTTGATGATGCTGAGCTGCCGTTCCCGGAATCTATCGCTGCTGCTGAAATTCATAAAACCGGTAGAAATTCAGGAACAGGATCTAAATTTCTTTTTAGTGCAATGGCTGGTGGTGCTGTAATCAAAGCATTAGCAGAATTTAAATTGTTTCCCGAAACGTGGGAGAAATTTATTGCATTCTCTAAACAAACTATTACAGGCACTACTATCCCTGTTCAGGGTGGAATGCTTGCAAGTTCACCCGGTATTAGTCCTGCGTATATGGGCGTTGGATATATTATTGGTCCCCGCTTAGGTGCATTGAATTTTAGCGGTGGTTTACTTGCCTGGGGATTGTTAACACCGGTGATCATGTATTTCATAGCTCCATATTTTACCCCTGATTTTATAAAAGGATGGGCTCAGTATTTAACGACTATTGATAAATCGCTTACATTACAAACAGCTACAGATAGGGCTGGTGATTCTGTATTTCAAATGTACGCTATATGGAAATACATTGTTAAACCAATTGCCATCGGCGGAATGTTGATGGGCGCCGGTTATACTTTATTTAAAATGAGAAAAAGTCTTGTTGTGGGAATTGGCAGATCAATTTCTGACGTTAAAAAAGCTGCTTCCGGCAGTGAAGTTAAATTAGAGAGAACTGATAAAGACATTAAATTCTCATGGATTTTAATCGGCATTTTAGGTGTGGCTGTATTAACATTTTGTATTACAAGATTTATTTTTGAAACTGATCTCCTGCCTGCAATTGTTGCTGCTACGGTATTAATTATTTTAGCATTCTTCTTAGCGGCAATCTCTGGTTATTTAGTTGGAATAATGGGTTCTAGTAATAATCCGTTAAGCGGACTTACATTAACTGCTTTAGTTATTACGGCGTTAATAATGGTAAGCATGGGTGTTGATGCAACTCATGGAGGCATTGCTGCTGTTCTTGGCGTTGCTGCTATCGTTTGCGTTTCTGCAGCTGTTGCCGGAGAAATGCTTCAAGACTTAAAAGCAGGGCATATTCTTGGCGGTACTCCCTGGAAGATGCAAATTGGTGATATTATTGGCGTTGTTATTGCCGGACTTGTAATGTTTTTTGTTCTTGTATTTTTAAATCAAGCGGATATTGCACAAGGTGTGAAAGAAGGTTATGAGGGTGGTTTCGGAAGCCAAAAATTATCTGCTCCCCAAGCCGGATTGATTGCTATGTTATCTAAAGGAATTGTTGGCGGCGCTATGTCATGGCCTCTAATTGTTGTTGGTATGCTGATGGGGCTTGCATTTATTTTAATGCAGGTTAAAAGTCCTATGCTTGTTAGTGTTGGTATGTATCTTCCGTTGGAAACAACATTTGCTATATTTGTCGGCGGTTTGGTTAAAGGTATTGTAGATATTGTTTGCAAGAATAGAAATTATAACGACGCTCAAAAAGCAAGGGTTGAAAACATTGGTATTCTTTTAGCTGCAGGTTTTATTGCAGGCGAATCAATTACTGGTTTAGCATTTGCACCATTTAAAATCGCTGAGGTTGCGTTATTAAGAATTTTTGCTCATCCTCCGGTTGAATTAGGTATGGTAGTTTTATTGATAATAGTACTTGTACTGATTTATTTCCCACTCAAGAATGCTGGAAGACCGGAAGATCCGGCACCGCCGGCAGTCTCGATGTAAGTTTTAAATTCTTGCTCGTGCTCTTGATCTTTAGCTATGATTAAGAGCATGAGTAAGATTAAGAATAAGAACTTACCCGCCTTGGCGGGCATGAATAAGTATTAAATTTAGCAGCTGATTTATAATGATGCTGCAGAATTTTTAATCAAGGTTATAAATGAATTTTTTTAAACGCAGAGCAATACTTAAAAATGCCAACCATCTGATGCTCACGCCGGTAAGATTTGTTGGAGAGGAGGTTGATCAAAATAATTTTGTCGCTCTTCTAATTCCTAAATTCACGAATAATTTTGCAAAAAAATATTTTCAGCCAAGATCTAAATCACCTTTCATCAAATTAAAATTGGATGAGCTCGGTTCGGCTTCCTGGCTTGCAATTAACGGTGAAAAGAAAGTTTCCGAGATTGCGGATGAACTTGAAAAAAAGTTCGGAGAAAAAATTCATCCTGTTGAAGAACGGTTAACAAAATTTTTATCATTACTTTACAATCATAAATTAATTTTATATAAAGAAATTATAGGAGATTAACCATGGGCGAAATTTTAGGAAATCTTCAGCCGGAATTATTATGGAAACATTTTGAGGAAATTTGCAAAAGACCTCATTCATCCGGCAAAGAAAAAGGTGTTGCAGATTACATAATATCCGTTGCAAAAAGTAACAATCTTAAATTTGCTAAAGATGAATTTGGAAATATTGTTATTAGCAAACCAGCTACTGCCGGAAAAGAAAATTTAATTCCGGTTGTCCTCCAAGGTCATCTGGATATGGTTGCAGAAAAGAATTCTGAAGTTAAACATGATTTTGATAAAGATCCTATACAGCCTTTTGTTGATGGTGATTGGGTAAAAGCAAAAGGAACAACATTAGGCAGCGATAATGGAATTGGTGTTGCCGCTGCTTTAGCTGTGTTGGAATCTAATAATATTGAACATGGACCTGTGGAAGCTTTATTTACTCTGGAAGAAGAAACAGGACTATTTGGAGCACAAGCTCTTAAACCAGGATTCATTAATTCAAAAATCCTTCTAAATCTTGATTCTGAAGAGGATGGGGCTCTTTACATAGGTTGTGCTGGTGGTGAAAGCACATTTGTAAAATTTAAATTCAACCAAAAAGATGTTCCTGATAAATCTGTTGCTGTTGAAATTAAGATTAGCGGTTTGAAAGGCGGGCATTCAGGACTTGACATCAACACCGGAAGAGGAAATGCGATAAAGTTAATGGCAAGGTTACTGCATGGCTTAAATTATAAATATGGAATCCGCCTTGTAAGCATTAACGGAGGAAGCAAACATAATGCTATACCCCGCGAGTGCTTTTCTGTTATACGGGTTTCTAAAAAATTATTAGATGATGTATTGGCTTACATTGAAAATTATAATGCAACTTGTAAATCCGAACTATCTACAGTTGAACCAAATCTTAATGTTGCAAATGCTAAAGTGAAATCAAAAACAAAAATGCTTGATAAAACAACCTCTAAAAATCTAATCGATTCTCTTTACGCTGTTCCAAACGGCGTAATAAAGATGAGTGCAGATATCGAAGGTTTGGTTGAAACATCTACTAATCTTGCTGTTGTTATAACAAAAGGAAAAACTGTTGAAGTTATTTTAAGTCAAAGAAGTTCTGTTGAATCCGAGAAATATGATATTGCCAATTCGATAGCAGCTCTCTTTAAACTTGTGAAAGTTGACTTAAAACAAGGTGATGGATACCCGGGATGGAAGCCTGATGTAAATTCACCCGTGCTCAAAGTTATGAAGAATGTTTATCACCAAATGTATGGAACCGAGCCCGAGGTAAAAGCAATTCATGCCGGACTTGAATGTGGAATTATTAAGGAACGGTATCCGGATATGGATATGATTTCATTTGGTCCTACAATTATGGGCGCTCATTCACCGGATGAAAAAGTTCAAATAAGCACTGTTGAAAAATTTTGGACGCTGCTTACAACAGCTTTAAAAAATATTCCAATTAACTAAAATTAATTCTTAATCATACTCATAATCTTAATCTTACTCTTAACAATCAGGGTAAGATTAGGATTATGTTTTTTGACGTTAGGACTATCAAATGGAAAATCAAATTATAAAGAAACCTCAACCAGGCGCGTTATTGAGATGGGCAATTCTTCTGCTTATCAGTCTAGCAATGTTTGGTAACTATTATATTTATGATTCCATAAGTCCTCTTGCTGACCTGTTGGTTAAACAGCTCAAGTTTACTGATTCTGATATCGGACTTCTTCAGGGCATTTACAGCTTCCCAAATATAATTATGGTGCTTATAGGTGGGATAATAATCGACAGAATTGGTACAAGAATATCTGTTGTTATTTTTACTCTTTTAATTATGACCGGAGCGATAATCACTGCCTTGACAAGTCAGCTATTTTTTATGGCAGCAGGGCGTTTGATTTTTGGTATGGGTGCTGAATCTATGATCGTTGCCATCACTACAATTATTGCCAGATGGTTTAAAGGAAAAGAATTGTCTTTTGCCTTCGGCTTAAATCTTACTTTGGCTAGACTTGGCTCTTTTCTTGCTCTCAATTCTCCCACTTGGGGAAAAAGTATGTATGAATACTGGCAGACTCCTCTGTTTATTACAATAGGAGCAGGTGTATTTGCAATGTTCTTTATCCTGGTATACTTTTTACTTGATGCTTATAGTTCAAAAAAATATGATCTTCCTCAAGAAGGGAAGCAGGATAAAATTAATATTAAAGAAATTTTCACTTTTCATAAATCATTCTGGTATATAACTGCTCTTTGTGTCACTTTTTATTCGGCAATGTTTCCATTTCAAACATTCGCTATAAAATTCTTCCAGGATGCTCATGGTACTTCGCGCGAGGTTGGAGGTAATCTTTCCAGTTTGCTTACTTTGGCGGCAATGTTCTTTACACCATTATTTGGTTTGATGGCTGATAAAATTGGCAAGAGGTCCTTGCTTATGATGTTCGGTTCTCTTCTTATTATTCCGGTCTATTTAATGATGGCTTATAAATTTGGCAGACCCGCTGCAATGATGCCCGCAGATTTTATGAATATTAATATTAACCTTTTTAATATTCATGCAGCTATTCCTATCTATTTACTTTTACCTATGTCAATGATGGGCATTGCATTCTCTTTAGTCCCCGCGGTAATGTGGCCTTCTGTGGCTATAATTACTGAAAGTTTTAAGCTTGGTACCGCATATGGATTAATGACTATGATTCAAAATATTGGATTGTTTGCTTTCAATTTATTAATCGGTTTTGCTAATGATTTCTCTGGCGCAAATGCCGCTAATCCTGCTGGTTATAATGCTGGTATGTGGATTTTTTCTTCTCTTGGATTCTTTGGATTGTTGTTTGCGTTCTTGTTAAGACGAAGTGAATTAGGTGTAAATGGTCATGGTTTGGAAAAAGGAGTGTCCAAAACAATATAATTTTTTGTAAATTGCTCTCAATAGTTTGTGTGTGTGATGAAATTGATTTTACGTAATAGTCTTTTTGCGCTGTCCTGTGTATTTTTACTTGCAGCTAATGCTAATGCTCAGCCTGTTGGCTTTGGGTGTTTAGGTCTTAGTGGATTCTATGCGGGCTATTCACAACAAAGCTTCTCAACTCAGGGTATTAATGAATTTGTTAATCAACAATTACTTATTCTTGACCCAACCGGGAAAATATTTACCGACCAGATTGAATTTCAAAAAGGAACAGGTTATAGAATTGGCGCTAATTTTGTTCGCGTCAGGTTTGGTAAGTTTTTCTTTTCTGCCAAAGGCTATTATCAATTCTTAAAAGAGACACACGAGACCACTGGACAGTTTCCTAATGTTTCCATACGTGAAAATTTTCAACTTACAATGAACCATTGGGGTGTTGGATTAGACTTAGGAATTAAAATCTTCTCTTTACTTGATTGGAAAATAGCTGAAGGAGAGGCAACATTTTTTAATGCTGAGTTTACACATGAAACTTTTTCTGATAATGTATCCCAGGGAGCAGTAAAGTATAATCCACAGAAAAATAAGTTCGGGTACTTTCTTGGAACGGGTTTAATTCTTCAATTAATTCCCGACTATATCAGTATTGAAGGTACAGGAGGATACAATTTTATCGTTATTGATAATATGAGTAATTCTAATATTACAATTCCTCCAGTCGGATCAGATAAAAAGGCTGTTGACAAAGGTAATTTCGGCGCCACAATTCAATTAAATGTTGGATTCCCGCTTTAGTCCTACAAAATTCATCAACCTATTGCATTTGGGGTGGCGGATGCAGCATTCATCTTACCAGACCTGTAAAGAGACTAGTTGTCTACTTTGCAGTAATATGAATAACTGAAGCCAAAAACTTATTATTTAAATTGGTTTAGAGTTTATTTCCCCAACTATATTCTTTCCTTGCAAACAAATTAAATTGAAAAATCCCCTCAAATTTTAGTATATTTGCCGACCAAAAAATATACCATATATGAAAACACTCAACCAACTTAATAAAGAGCAGTTACTTGCAGTAGAATATAATTCCGGGCCTCATATGATTGTGGCTGGCGCTGGTTCCGGAAAAACACGTGTTTTAATGTTTAAAATAGCTTTTCTAATTGAAAAGGGTATGGAACCCTCTGAAATTCTTGCATTAACTTTTACCAATAAAGCTGCAAAAGAGATGAAAGAAAGAATTAAAGGCTTAATTGGTAAAAAGGCAGAAAGTCTTTGGATGGGTACATTTCATTCAATTTTTGCCCGTATTTTGAGAATTGAATCTGATAAATTGAATTACCGTCCAAATTTTTCAATTTATGACCGTGAAGATTCCGTTTCTCTGGTAAGCAATATCATGTCAACCATGAACATTAACCTGGATAGTCTTTCGCCTAACGGCGTCCAGCATAAAATTAGTTTTATGAAAAATCAAATGACTTCTCCTGAAGAGTATTTGAAACACATCGCTACAACCCCTGCCGATAAAAAGGTAGCAGAAATTTATATCGAATATAATAAGCGTCTTTTTGAAAATAACGCTATGGATTTTGATGATCTTTTATTAAAACCTATAGAGCTGTTTAATAATAACGAAAAGATCTTGAACAAGTACAAAAAAATGTTCAAGTATATTTTAGTTGATGAATACCAGGATACAAATAAAGCGCAATATGAACTATTAAAACTATTAAGTCCTAATAAAGATAAAATTTGCGTTGTAGGTGATGATGCGCAAAGTATTTACAGCTGGCGCGGCGCCGAAATAAAAAATATGCTGAACTTTAAAAAAGATTTTAAAGGGTCAAAAATTTTCAGGCTGCAGCAGAATTACCGCTCTACAAAGATGATTCTTGCAGCCGCCGATTCTGTTATTAAAAATAATACCGGGCAAATTCCAAAAACTCTTTGGACTGAAAATAATGATGGCGAAGAGTTAACGATGTTAAGAGCTTCTGATGAAAAAGATGAAGGCTTTCAAATTGCAAAAAGAATTAAAAAAGAAATTTCTATCCGTAAGTTATCTTTGAATGATATTGCAATATTTTATAGAATTAATTCACAATCACGTGCATTAGAAGATGCTTTCAGAAGAGAAAAAATTCCTTACAAAATTGTTGGTGGTGTTGAATTCTATAGAAGAAAAGAAGTTAAGGATGTTCTGGCTTACCTTAGAATGTTATCTAACCAAAATGATGAAGAAAGTTTATTGCGCATAATGAATTTCCCTCAAAGAGGAATTGGTAATACATCAATATCAAAAATGATTTTATTTGCGCGAAAGTTGAACATCACTCTCTTTGCTACTATGGCAAGAGTTTTTGAAGTTATTGAAGTTAAAGAAAGAATCCAGAAAAATGTTAAGCAATTCAAGCAGCTCCTAGATAAATATATTAATCTGAAGGATAAATTATCAATTGGTGAATTGACTGCTGCGCTTGTTGATGAACTTGGCATCTTAAAAATTTATAAAGAGGAAGGCACTCAGGAATCCTTGGCGCGTTTTGATAATATTCAGGAATTGGTTTCTGCTGTACAGGAATACAGTAAATCAAATCGTGAAGCATCGCTGGATGATTTTCTCTCGGAAGTCTCTTTAATGGCCGGTGTTGACCAATATGATGATAAGGTTAATTCAGTAACAATGATGACAATTCATAGCGCTAAGGGTTTGGAATTCCCGATTGTATTCATTACCGGTTGTGAAGAAGATATTTTTCCGCTAAGTCAAAAATTTGACAGCGATTCCAAACTGGAAGAGGAGAGAAGACTGTTTTATGTTGCTTTGACTAGAGCCAAAGAAAAAGTTTTTATAAGTTATGCAAGATCAAGATACCGTTTTGGTGAAGTTGCTTACCAGAGCAAATCAAGATTTTTAGATGAACTGGATGAATCTACTTTTGAAGAATCTAATGGAGCCTCTGGTAAGAAAGCTGGCAGAAAGAAAAAAACATTTTATGACGAGTTCTACCAGGAAAGTTATGATGAATATGATCAGGAAAGACGTTCATTACGTGTTGGTAGCAGGGTTACTCACTCTGTATTTGGTATGGGTAAGATTCTACAGATATTAGGTACCGGAGATATGCAGCGTGTTACAATTGCTTTTGAAGAATTTGGCACTAAACAACTCCTTTCTAAATTTGCAAATCTTAAACTTATTTGATTTGGTAATTTATATAATTCAAATAAAAATGGAGTTAAAATGAAATTAGGTGTATTAACTGGTGGGGGAGATTGTCCTGGCTTAAATGCTGTTATTAGAGCAGTTGTTAGAAAATCAATGCAATTTGGATATGAAATAATTGGAATACGTGAAGGATGGAGAGGGTTATTGGAAAATAAGTATACTCCGCTTGACCGCGATTCTGTTTCAGGAATTTTACATCGTGGGGGAACTATACTCGGCACTTCAAGAACCAATGTTTACAAAGAAAAAGACGGCGAAGCAAGAGTTATCAAAAGTTTGAAAGAAAATAATATTGATGCCCTTGTTGCTATCGGCGGTGAGGATACCCTTGGTGTTGCCGCTAAATTATTTAAGGCTGGTGTCAAAGTTGTTGGTGTTCCAAAAACAATTGATAATGATTTAAATGCAACCGACTATACATTTGGTTTTGATACTGCGGTTAATATTGCTACTGAAGCTATTGATAGACTGCATACAACTGCAGAATCGCACAATAGAGTAATTGTTGTTGAAGTAATGGGCCGTCATGCAGGCTGGATCGCTGTTCATTCCGGTATGGCGGGCGGCGCGGATATTATTTTGATCCCCGAAGTTCCTTTCAATTTTGAAGAAGTTTGCGATACTTTAATTAAAAGACATTCAAGAGGAAAGAATTTTAGTATTGTTGTAATATCAGAAGGTGCTAAACTTCAAACTGAAAATACTCAGGATCCGGATGGCTCTTTTATTTTAAGCAGTTTGAATAAAGATTCATTCGGACATGTTAAGTTAGGCGGAATTGGTAATATCCTTGCTGAGGAAATTGAAAAAAGAACAGGCTTTGAAACCCGTGCAACTGTTCTTGGATATTTGCAGCGTGGCGGTAGTCCTAGTGCTTACGATAGAGTGCTTGCAACACGTTTTGGTGTTTTTGCTTCTGAACTCGTTGAAAAACAGCAATGGGGCTATATGGCTTCATTAAAAGGAAATGATATTGTTGCTGTTAGTTTGGCTGATGCTACCGGTCAGTTAAAAGTAGTTGATAAAGATTTATATGAAGTTGCTAGTACATTTTTTGGTTGAGAAATAAAATATTTTTTCAAATTAAAGCCGTCCCGAAGTCTAATTCCGGGACGGCTTTTTTGTTCGCCCGGCATGG
>PMDS01000038.1 GCA_003155655.1 Melioribacter sp. | reverse complement strand
TATTATTAATTATGCGACACCCACCAATAGGATAGTACCTTCAAAGAGTTCTTTTTTTCTTCAAGATCTAAGATCAATCTTTGGTTTTGTTCCAAAACTTCTATCCATTCCGTTTTATAGTTCTTTTCCACCAAACGATTCTCCTATATGTTTTTATTTTGCAAAGCATTTTTTATAATTACACAAATGCCACACTTAAAAATAGTTTACTACGCTCTGTAGGGCTGCCCATGTTTAGTTTACCATTATATCGATACCTTAAACTTCTAATCTAATAAACCGTTTTCATACTATTCATTCGAAACGGTGGGCTAGGCAGTTTTAATTGTTCATGTGTCTTCTAAATAATTCTGTGCTTTTCATTGTTGTTATACCTTTAATTTCGCCTAGATGATAGATAACAACAAACGACAAAGATAATGCTACAACTATCACTACAAGGAATATAATTTCTATTTGGTTATCTCTGATTGCCAAATAATCCGAATAACGATTATATGTAAAACCCCAAAATATTCCTGCAATAATTGTAATACCCCAAACAGTACCTATTAAGATGGATAGATTTATCGAATGTGGTAAAGATTTTGGGGGAGAGGGGCTTCCGAATTGGTATTCCTCTAATAGACGACTCTTCACCCATTTGTAAAGGTAGATGAAATATAAAGTGCATGATATCGATACAACTAGAATAATCATAAAAAACTCCAAAAATATTAACGATTAAATATTCATTTCCATATTCCCGTGATACCAGTTCATTAATTTTTATATTACGTCTTTATTTATATTTGATTTCAACATGAAAATAAAAACAGTGTACACAAGAACGGTATCTTCTTTTGCCTTTAGCTGAACCTTCATAACCTTGACACTTTAAATGACCTTCTATTAAAGTCTGTTTTATTGATACCATCTCCCTAATAATTTCACCTATTGAAAAACCACCATTATAACAAAATTTGTTACTGCAGTCTATAAATTCACCAATTAATTTTTCGTAAATTACCTTATTCTTTTGGTATTTTTCTTCTTTCAACATTTCATTTGTTTTAGGCTCACTTGTTTCTATAACTTCTACCTTAATATCATTAATCTCAGGGAATGCTTCACTAAAAGTAACTTTCGAAGATAAGTTAGAGAAGAAATGCTCACTATTTCTGAATACTTCTGATGCTTTAGGTATATGATTTTTCTTTGCCATGGTACAGACCTTTCTGAATTTTCAAACTGCCTAAATAATAATTGACCGGCCATGGTTAAGCGAGAACAAATCGGCGGTCTATTTATTTACTATCCTTTTAGCAATCAACTAAATCCTTTTTAAGCGGTTAGCCCATTGTCTTATTAAATGAAATTTTATAACAAATATAATTTTCTTCACCTCTAATATTTCTTAATTTTCGAACAGCTTTTAAAGGATTATATATTTTGATGCTATTAATATTTTTGAAATAGTCATGATAAACTTGATTAGACATTAAAGCCTTATATTGAGGTGAAACATCATTATCTTTTATAGCACCTTGGAGTCGACATGCAATGTTAATGGCCCTTCCAAAGTACTCTCTTTTGTCATTAAATTTAGTACATACTAATCTGCCTTTTTCGATTCCAAATGTGATTCCTATAACTTTTGGAAAGTGCTCTAAATGAGTCCTAATTAAACGTTCGAACCAAACTTTATAGAATTTACATAGACGATTTAAAAAATCCAAAATATCTACGCCCGATACTGAATTTTGAAATAGTAATATCCAACCGTCACCAAGATATTTATAACAAAAATATTTTTGTGTTTCTTCATTATTTCGAATGAAATTATCCATTTTATTTAAAAGTATATTAAATGATCTCAAATTATCGGTTAAAGTCAGATCTTCTAAAATGTTTGATGAAGAACAAATATCAAATACAACGACAATTCTTTCACGTGTAGTTATTTTATCTTGCATTTTTATGTACCCTTTTATTGTGGCCAAACTATTACTTATACTGCACGTAATTATTGATTAAGGAACATAGATATGCACGTGCTTGCATATCAATCATCCTGATAAATCAATTATAAATTTTTAACAGATATTAAAAAGCTTAACTAAAATTTATATATAAAATTATTGCTCTCGTTTAGAGAAAGAGAAAAGGTCCACCTACGCCAACGGCAGGCTTCGGCGAACATGCCACGCTTACGATAAATCTTCGGCGGATAAACAGCAAGGATTATAATTCATTAAATGGAGCCCCTTGTTGTAAGTGCAACATAAAAGAAAAAATTGAATCTGTCAAAAAATTTCCCACGCTTGCGTTAATTTTTCATAATCGGAAAAGAAAATAATGTTTGCTATTATAAACAAAATAGTTATATTTGTTCAAATTATTAAACATTATGAAAGACAAAAAAACATTTTTATTACCGTCTACTGAAAAAATCCTGCAAGAGCTAGGCGAAAACATAAAGTTAGCAAGATTACGAAGAAAACTAAGCACTATAAAAATTGCCGAAAGAGCCAATATAAGCCGCGCCACTTTATGGCAGATTGAAAAAGGATCTTCAAGTGTAGCAATAGGAAAATATTTGCAAGTTCTCTTAGTTCTTGGCTTTGAAAAAGATTTACTAAATGTAGCAAAAGATGACGTTTTAGGGAGAAAGTTACAAGACCTAAATATACTTGTAAGAAAAAGGGCTCCTAAAAAAATGAAAGAATCTCAATGACGAAAATGATAATTCATTAAACCTGGATCTGGTGATGGATGTTGCTAAATATTTCAGACTAGATAAGAAGAATGCAAATCAAATAAAAGCAAGTGTGATTAAAGCTGTCTCCAATTGGAAAAAGATTGCAGAGAAATTCGGCATTTCTAAAATTGAACAAGAATTAATGAACAGAGCATTTTATAAAGAATAAGTTGATAATATTTTCTTGGCTGACCGGGGTCCACTCCCGGACAGTGAATTTATTCCGTCAAGAAATGATTCTTGACGGTCTAGAAAAAAGAACGTTAGTTCTTTTGTTTAGATTAAAAATTATGTAACAGTCGCCTCGGGCTGCTAGTTAAACCCACCAAAGGCGGGCAAGCTTGTTTTTACTTTGTGCAATTAATTTTAATTAGCTTTTCTATTTCTGCTTTTAAATCCCCTGCTAGATATTTCTCATTTGCATTGTATAATTTATTTGCCTGATTTAAATCTTCACAAGCGCCATTTTTATCATTGAACATAATCAATTCATATACAGCACGTGTGTAATAATTTTCAGCGTCATTCGGATTTATTCTAATAATTCGATTTAATAATGACTTCGCTCCAACCGAATCTTTTAACATAAATTTACAGTGAGCTGTAATCCATACAATCTGTTTATTGGCTGAATCTTTTTTCAGAACTTCTTCAAAATCCGATATTGCTTTGTTGTAGAATTTCATAGTTAAATATGCGTTACCTCTTCCAATAAGAGCATCTGTTGCTAAATTTTTATCTAACTCCATTGCTTTGCTAAAATCTTTAATTGAACTTTCAATAAGTTGACTTAATTTGGCAGAATCGCCCTGTTCGGATCTTACGCCTGTTCCGGAAAATTGTTTAGTGAATCGGAATCTGCCTCTATCAAGATAAGCTTTTGCAAAATTTGGATTGATCTCAATAGCTTTATCCAATTCATTTATGGCCGAACTAAAATCCTTTGATTTAGTAAATTCCATCGCATTATTATAATGTTCATCAGCAGTTTTTTGACATGAATTAAGAACAAGGCAGCACGAAATAATAACTACAGCAAAAACCAATTTCTTTAACATAACAACCTCCAATAAGTGTGTTATCCTTTACATAATTATTGCTTAAGGAATGCAGATATGCACGTGCTTACATATCTATCATCCCGAAAATTCCATGATAAATTTTTATACTGAATATTGAAAAGTAAAACTAAAATTTATATATAAAATCATTGCTCTCGTTTTAGAGAAAGAGAAAAGGCCCACCTACGCCTTGGCAGGCTACGGTGGGTAAACCCGCCTACAATAAATCTTCGACGGATAACTCCACCTACGCAATAAATTGCTTCGGCGGACATGCAGCAAGGATTATAATTCATTAAATGGAGCCCCTTGTTGTAAATGCAACATAAAAGAAAAAATTGAATGTGTCAAACATTCTTGGCTGTCGGGGACCACTCCCCGACAGTAAATTTATTCCGTCAAGTTTACCTGCCGCAGGCACGGTTTACCCGCCTTTTGTTGTGCGGGTTTACCCGCCATCTTATAAGGCGGGCTTGTCCCGCGCTTTTTACGGGGACGTTCTGTGTCGGGAGCACCTCAAAAGAATTGCGTTAAAAATCTGAACGGAGTTGAGGAAAAGAAGAAAAATATGTTTGACCACGCTAAAGCGTGGGAGTTTATTTTTCTTCCCGAAACGAAGTGAAGATTTAGCAATTATTTTGCAGTGCATGTTTCTTTTCGTTCTTTTCTTACGTTAAGAAAAGAACATTGGAACCTGTTAAAAATAATACTGTGCCTGAGCAAAAATGATAAAGTAATTTGCTGTGCTGTTATAGTAACAGCATCTTTAAAAATAGATTTATCTTTATGCAGCTTCATTGAATATTCCAATTAGATACAGTTTTTAAGTTGGTTTTTTTTAGTCCCATATTAAAATGAGTTAATGGGTTGAGGCTCTTCCGTAGTTTTTCTATTTTATTTTTTTTATTTACCTGTTCTAAAATTGCTCCAAGTAAAGCCCTAACTCTCGGAGGGTAGCGCAGTGCATATTTAAACATTTCCTGAATTTGTTGTTCATTGAGTTTTTTTATTGTGTTACTTAAAATATTTACAGCTGATTGGACATCTAAATCGGGGATAATTTTTAGGTCTTTCATCGCATCTAAAAAACCTAATAGCTCGTAGTTTTCATCTGTTACTTCGGCATAGCTTTTTACAGGTGTCGCTTTTATTGCGCCGGTATTTATATAAATTCTTTTTGACAAACTGGCTATCTTGATTCTAAAAGCCATTTGTGTAGTTAATCCTAATTGGTTATACAGATATGCGCCTGTAATGTACGCTATCCGTTTATTGCCTTGAAATAAATAAGGTCTTAATATTTCTTTGTCACTTGGCTTTGATTCGCCAAACACAGTCATTTTGGGTTTGTAGAAAGTTCCTTTAGATACTTTTTTGATGACCCCTTTTTTTATAAGACGTTCCAATGCTTTTGCAGCTGTTACATATTCGGTTTTACTAATGTTAAGCTGTTCATAACCAAAAGTAGTATCTTCAGCTATACCGCGAATTTGTTTTAATATTTTTGCAGCAACTTTCATTTCTATACAAATCTAAAATGATCTTGCTGAAATGTCAAGTTTATTGCGCAAAAAACTTGACATATATTTTTGTGACTCAGGACTTTTCCCAAAGAGATTCCTGCCGGCAGGAAGAAGGGGATAAACTTTGCCATAGGCAGGTAAACTTGATGGTGCTGAAACAATCGCCTCGGGCAGCAGGTTAAACCCACCAAAGGCGGGTAAACTTATTTTTACTTTGTGCAATTAATTTTAATTAGCTTTTCTATTTCTGCTTTTAAATCCCCTGCTAGATATTTCTCATTTGCATTGTATAATTTATTTGCCTGATTTAAATCTTCACAAGCGCCATTTTTATCATTGAACATAATCAATTCATATACAGCCCGGTTGTAATAATTTTCAGCATCATTCGGATTTATTTTAATCATTCGATTTAATAATAACTTCCCTCCAACCGAATCTTTTAACATAAATTTACTGGTAACTGTAATCCAGACAATTTGTTTATTGGTTGAATCTTTTTTCAGAACATCTTCAAAATCCGATATTGCTTTATTGTAGAATTTCAAAGACAAATATGCGTTACCTCTTCCAATAAGAGCATCTGTTTTCAAATTTTTATCTAACTCCATTGCTTTGCTAAAATCTTTGATTGAACTTTCATAAAGTTGCCGAAATTTGGCAGAATCGTCGGGATCGGTTTTTACGATTGCTCCCTTAAATTGTAGATTGAATCGGAATCTGCCTCTATCAAGATATGCTTTTGCAAAATTTGGATTGATCTCAATAGCTTTATCCAATTCATTTATGGCCGAACTAAAATCCTTTGATTTAAAGAATTCGATAGCATTATTATAATGTTCGTCAGCAGTTTTTTGACATGAATTAAGAACAAGGCAGCACGAAATAATAACTACA
>PMDS01000097.1 GCA_003155655.1 Melioribacter sp. | reverse complement strand
TTAAATTATGCGTAACGTGAGTAATTAATTAAAATTGTAATTATTGTCAACCAGCCTTCGTTTACAACTTCGCCGGGCGGGAATTTAGGGCAATAAAAGCAATTTGTCCTTTTCTTTAATAAAAGATGGATTGTATTTACGTGTGTATTTGGAATTGTGACTATTAAGCGGAATTTTCAAGCCGGTAATTTTTCTTTTAGGCGTGGAATTTATTTCAGGTGACTCAATAACTATATTTATTCCAACCGCATCTGCTATTTCAACCATCTTCTTTATTGTAATATTTGGTGTATGTTTAAACAACTGTGAAATAGCTGACCTCGATTTTCCAAGTTTCTTAGCCAAATCCGCCTGTTTTATATCATTCACTTCCATGTGTGTTAAAATTAAATGGTAAAAATGATTTATTAATCCCCAGGCCTTTTGATTAGCTGTCGGAGATTCTTTAAAAAATTCTTCAACTTCCGGATAAATATTTTTCGAATTCTTCTTCATATTGAACCTGTAATTTCTTAAAATCAATTGACATATCTTAGAATGATTATTCATGCAATGTTAAGGTATACCTTAACAATATTCAAGTGAAAAATAATGAATTATTTATAAAAATATAATTGCTTTGCATCTCACCGCAACCGCAAAAAGAACTTCAAAATTTTGAAGAGAATTTTTCATTAAAGAAATATATCGGTAAGAATAAGCCAAAGGTGGAGTGATAACTGCTATGCAGCATTTAACCATTTAAATAAAACGCCAACCTTCAGAACGAAATAACTGTACTATATTAATTGGCTTAATACCAAAAAATTGACATACAATTGGAATTCTTGGTCTGTCAACTGTTCCTATATTCTTTTCACCAGTAATAACAATACACTTTTCTTGAATTGCAAGTGCTATGACAAAAGGATCTGCTTGAGAACGGTCTTTCCGCGAATCAATTAAACGAGGAAATTTTGAAAGTATTTCTGAAACCTTGATTTGTATTTCTGTGGAGAGAGGAAAAAACATATCTTGTTTTTTTGCCCATTTGAAAACATCATCATCTTTTTTTTCTAATTCAATCAGCACTTCTTCTGTCGCTATCAGTCTTTTTTCCTTTATCAACAATTCAATATTTCCCCAAAGTTTTGGAAAAAGATCAGGTGGATACCATCTTATCCATGCATCGAGAAGCGCACTTGTATCAACTGAATATAACAGTGTGTCAGACATTATATTGCATAACCATAAATTGAAGATTCAATTTTTTCTAAATGTTTTAATTTCATTCCAAGAAAATCAGATAGTTGGCTTGAATTAATTACTTCTTGATGGTAGGCTTCTAAAACTAGTTTTACAAAACTAACTCCATTATTTCGAATTACAAGACGAAAATAAGGAGGAATATTTTCTGATTTTTCTTCTGCAAGTTTTTTATAATATTTTATGTATTCTTTCCTTCTATTTTCATAAAAATTCTGAGTTGTTCTATTTAATATTAGCAATCGTCTTAGAATAACTTCTTGACTTACTGAATAAATTTTTGATAAAATTGATAAATCATCGAGTGACCAAGTTTCTTTAGAGTTTTGCTTTATCACAATCTCTTCGTTTAATATGTTTACATCGGGAACTAGTATTCCGCCAGCAACTCTATTGCAGAATGTTTCAATTTTTTGTTCTTCGGTCTGCGGAGAATCATAATTCATAAGATCACAGATCCCGGAATTGTGTAAAAGAAGATGAACATATTCGTGAATCAAAGTAAATATTTTACCATGCATACTATCTTTCGAATTAATAACTATAACAGGCAAGATTTCTTCACTTATCGAAAAGCCTCTCATTTCTTCAATATTTATTCGACTTGTATGGCTTGTCTGGAAAACTAAAATACCTTTTTTTTCGATAGCATCTTTCCATGAATTAAATGCAATGTATATATCTTTCCATTTTTTTTGAGTTTCAAATGGAATTGTGAGTGTTGCCCGGATTTCTTTGGCGATGATTTCATAATTGTTGGAGAAAATAATACTTTCTTTAAAAAGACTATATTTTTCACCCATCTCTTGAATCAATTCCAATGCGACATCTCTTTTATAGTGAGCTCTTCTAATCTCAATAAATATTGAGGATTGATGTGTTATGTGTTCAAAATCAGCAATTTTCCTAAAATCTTTCATTGCATCAAAGGTTTTAGGAGGTTCCGGTAAATAAAAAATAGCTATTGGGCGTTTTAATACTTTTGCAATATTACGTAGTTGAGTTACTGTTGGTTTATTTATACCAGATTCCCATTCTTCAACTTTTTTGATCGATGTATTTATCTTTTTTGCAAGATCATCTATTGAAAGACGAATACTATTTCTAGCCCACATTAATAACTTTGGATTTATTTCAGCTTCTATTCGAACCGGCATAGTATTTTAATATTTTCTATTATAAAGATAACAAACAACTTAACAAATTATCTCGCCCAAATAAGTATAAATGTGTTGCCACTAACCCGCAACCTTTTTGCTCGTAATAAGAAAGCTTAATAAACTTTAATTTCATATAAATATTGTTTATTAAAAATCACATAAATTAAGATTATAAAGGTTTATAAAAGCAATAATGAAAAATGCTAGCAATATTAAACAAAGGATTATTTAATATTAATCTTCATTTCGATGTCTTGGTAAAGCATTAAAAAAATCAATAATCTCGTCTAAAGTATTTGTTCCATTTAAAATTCCATTCAAGATTGGTTCAGAAAATGTTCTAAATTCTCGAGTGTTCATTGGTGAGAATTTGGATGAAATAATAAAATTATAATCAGTTAAAACTCTTGCTCTTAATTCGGCATCACTTGTATCTATTATTTTTCCATTGATCTCAGCAGCTCCATCATCATAGCAACTTCTAGAAATTGGAATCCCTTCAAACAATCCATATTCTTCTTTTATAAAACCATTACGCTCTTTCCAAGAATTAAATTCATAATCATCATACGCATATAAACCAATTGGTTTATCTGCATATGTTTCTATATATACAAAACATTGCCAATAACTTCCTCCATTATAGGCAGCAATCTTCTTTATTTTTAATTCATAATAATCCATAAGAAATCTAGTGTCATCCAACCTCTTGAATTCATCAATATTCATATCACGACTTCCACGAAACCACCAAATGGGATCACTTGTAACTCCATGACCATGACCTCGTTCAAATTTGAGAGGTTCTTTTAATAATAATTCTAACCTATCTAAGGCTTTTATTGGATCATTAATCCATTGTGTATCCCTTATTCCAGGGAATGATTTTGCAAAACGATATGAAAAGAAGACAGTTGGTGCTTTAGTGATAATTCTATTCCCAAATTCATCTTCTATGACACCATAATCTATTTCTATAATTTTTTCATTAGAATGATGTTCTTTAGAATTAATAGATTCATTTCGAATTTCATTTTCGTTTAAAGACGGGATTTCTTCTAAATTTGCTTGATTCGAAGTAATTATATTTCTAATTTTATTACAAAATGGACCTAAAGCAGCAAGAAGATTTTTCCTGTCGACTTGAGGAAAATATTTACCAGGTTCTAGACCAATTAAATCTGTGGGTAGATGTAAATCCTTTACATCATGAGGTATTAAGAAGAATACTCTATCTTTGCCAAGTTTGCTTATAAAAACTCCAAATTCAAAGATTATATTATCCCTTACTGTCCTTAATTCTACATTTCTAATCTTGGTTATATCTTCTGGATTAAAAACAAAAATTGCATATTCAAATTCTTTAGTAGCTTTTAATAAATTATCTAAAGCATCATTTGAAAGATCAAAAATACCTTGTGTCCATACTCTACAAATTGCGTCTCGTTCAAGATTTTCTTGAATTGCATATGCTGTATCTAAATTTTCCGTGGATGAACCAATAAATATATTGGGAAGTTTTTTATTCATAATTTATCTAATTAAAAATTTTATCTTATCTTGTTAAATATTTATTGAATTATTCAAAAAAAACCAAGAAAGCAAAAATAATATATCTATGTCCCATTACACGCCTTAAATAATTATAGAGTAAATAAATATCCCGTGTATTCCCCAACAGCTATGTTCATCGAGATGGGTAATTCTAATTAAAGAAAAATGAAATTATTGTCAACAACCTCTATTCTATTCTATCAAATACAGGTCTGCCGTTTATAACTTTGAAATACATGTACCTGTTATAATCTTCAAGATAAAATTTATTTTGCGAGATTGGTTTCATTACAAACCAATCATCATACAGCAAGCCGTACTTTGCCGTATATTCAATCTTTCTTATTCTGCCGTTCAGTTTAATCTTCTGCTCATAATTTTTCAATTCTTCCTTTGGCATGTTGATTGAAACTATCTGTTCCTCCTCTACTCCAAGCGGAACAAGTTTTGGTTTCTTTGCCGGTTTAGTAACCCGCGCTGCAAGAATTTTTTTAATATACATTCCGCCCCATGTATCACCTGCTCCGTTTCCAAATGTATCGTGGCGTTTTACCATAACAAGATGATATTTTGGTACAACACTCAAAACATGTCCTCCTGCGCCAAGCGCTGAATACATTGGAATTGTATCATCAATCATTTCAATCCACCACAGGTATCCGTAAGCTTCCCTATATGTTTTATGATCGATGTATGAATAAGGTGTAAATGTATCCCATATCCATTGGTTTTTAATAATTTTTTTTTTATTCCAAAAACCGTCATTGCTGTATAAAACTCCAAATCTGGCAAGATCTCTAGCTGTCATTTTAATATCGTACTTAGGAAATTTTGTGTTACGGGTGGAATCGCTCCAGAACCTGCCGTCTATTAACCTGTAATCTTCCATCTGCAAAGGCTTGGCTATTGACTTATCGAACGCAGCGAATAAATTCAGTTTTGTTTCCTGTTGAAAGATCTGACCAAGTACGTTAAAATCCCAGTTGTTGTAATAGAAAAAAGTATTTGGTGCATGACTGCCTCTTTTAGGCCTGTCTTTTTCCATACTTTTTGTTTCGCCAAACGCGCCGATATAAATTCCGGAACGGGCTTTCAGCAAATCCTGGATGGTTGCTGTCTTTTCTATTTCAGTTAATTTTTCATTATCATCAATGCTAAGCTGCTTAAGAGTTTTATCGATTTTGATTTTTCCCTTAGCTTTGTAAATGCCGTACAGCGCGCTTATTAGACTTTTCCGCATCGAATGAATATCGTATCTTCTTGTAATATCCCCTTTCGATAACAATACATTGCCATTATAAATTACCATAATGGCAGAAGCTTTATTCTTTTCATACAGATCATAAACAGCTTTTAATTTTTCAGAAGAGAAACCGGCTTCTTCAGGAGAGGAGTATTTCATCCAAACCTTTCCGGGATTTTGCGCTGATATTTTTCCTATAATTGGCGTAAATGCGAATATCACTAAAAGTAATAAACGGATCCGGGGCTTAACCATTTTCAATTTATTCCTCATTATAGTTAAAGCAGACAATTATTAATTTAATATATTATGATTAGACCATCAATAAGGTAGACGGTTGGCAGGTTAAATGTAATTTATTTTGATCCCGCTATATAATTCACCAAATACTAATATGTCAAATAAATAACCAGTGTGTTCCCCAACAGCATGTTCATCAAGATGGATAATTTTAATTAATTAAAATTGTAATTATAGTCGACCCGCCTTCTTTTTCAACTTCGGCGGGCAAGCCCACCTATGTGAGCCACTTCTTTAGGCAAGCCCATGAGTCTGAATATAAATTATTTAACTGAGACACACGCGGTGCATCTCTACGCCTAAAATCAATTGGGAGAGTTTATTTTATCAGAAATGCTCAAATGGGAGCCCTCTTTTATTGCAATTTTTTTTAGTTAATCCTTCATGAACATATTTAATATTTATCACCTAAATAAATTTCTGAATCCTCCGTCTTTTAATTCAAGTTCACTGTCTACTATACCCTGCCGAAAATTTCAGTATGAAAAAAATTTCTCATCCTTTGAAATTTGAATCTTATTTCCCCATAGTGGAGTTTCTTATCACTTTAATTACATTTATATTTGCTATGTTATGCACTATTAATTAACAATCCATTTTTCATAAATCTTTTCCGTAGAAAACTGAATGAATGATGATCAATTGCTTATAAAGGAATTATGCAAGGGAAATGAAAAAGCATTTGTTGAGCTTTATGAAAAGTATTGGGAAAAATTATACTACGTTTGTTATCAGCGCATTTTATCAAAGGAAGAAACTGAAGATATAATCCACGAGTTATTTTTAGATTTGTGGAATAAAAAAGATTCTCTTGAAATTAGGTCAACGTTTGCGGCATATATTTTTACTGCTCTCAAATATAAAATTTTCAGATTGATCGACTCAAAAAGTATCCGCAGAAAATACATTGGGAGAATGGGAGATGAAGAACCCGCTTCAGAAAATACTACCGAACAACTGTTGGATTTTAACGAACTATATGACCTAATTGAGCAGCGCATTGAAAATCTGCCTGAAAAATGTAAATTGATCTTTAGAATGAGCAGGGATGAATACTTGAGCGCAGAGGAAATTTCAAAGAAACTAAATATTTCTTCTAACACAGTTCAAAACCAGATTACAAAAGCAAAAAAGGTCATTAAGAACCAGCTGAAAAAACTTTTCTTTTTTATTCTTATCTAAATTCAACATTAGTCACTCATCTTAATAGTATAATGAGTCCGGTCTGACTGCAATGCTGTCAGGTTAGAAACTTTGCATATTATTCTTATGAACTCNNTTAAGGGGATGAGTTATTTTTGTTACCTGACAACATTGATCCCCATCCGCACTAAAAATTTTACCTGAAAAAATCTTTATTTAAACATTTTGAGTAGTAGTAACCGGCCGGATAACTCACTTAAATGGTAAGAAATAAAGAGTACTTGTTGTAAGAAGGAATTGTTAATCTAACAAATTTCAAACTTTAGGCACACAGCATGAAAAAAGAACAAAAAATACAGGGTTTTATAAAAAAACTGCTGAGAGGCAAGATTAAAAAGAACGAGCTGACTGAACTAAATCAATGGTATGATTCATTCATCAAACAGCAAGAAGTAATCGTTGATAGCCGGTCTGGAGATAAAGAAACAATTAAGAGGAATATGCTTTCTAAATTATTAGATGATATTAATAAAAATAAAAAAAGCAGATTAAAGATTTTTTCATTTCCAAAATATTATTTGCGTGTAGCAGCTTCAATAGCTTTTTTAATCATTATTTCAACCACAATACTTTATTACACTGGAAAGTCTAACACTAAACCGGATAATATTGTATTGCAGGAAAAAATTACTGCAATAGGAGAAAAATCAATCATAGCACTAAGTGACGGTTCCAAGATAACCTTAAATGCCGGAAGTAAAATTAACTACCCGGAACATTTTGGTGAAGGTCCGCGCGAAATCTACCTTGATGGTGAAGCTTACTTTGAAGTGAGTTCAAATAAAGAAAAACCATTTATAGTTCATACAGGGTCAATTACTACAACTGACCTTGGTACAATATTTAACATCAAGGCATTCAAAGATATTGAAACAATCTCAGTATCACTCCTGGAAGGGAAAATTAGGGTTACACAAACTGAAATTAATTCACCTAAAAACGGAATAATACTTGAGCCCGATCAGCAATTCATTTTCAATAAAAATGAGGATGTTGTGACTGTTACTGACTTTGAACCGGTAGAAGTTATCGGTTGGATTGATAATACACTTGTCTTTCATAAAGAACCACTTAAAAATGTACTTGCCGCTTTAACACGCATGTATGGAATAGAGTTTGAACTTGCAGATAAAGCAATTGAAGAAAAGGAAATAACTGCCAATTTTCAAAAAGAGCCATACAAGATTGTTTCCGAAACATTAAAAAAAGCTGCCGAATTGGAATACAAGATTATAAATGAAAATAATACTGTAAAGAAAATTTTGTTTTATCAAGCAGTTAGATGAATAAATAATATAAATAAAAAGCCGCGATAATTTGCGAGATTACCGCGGCTCATTAGCTAAACAACAAATTACTAATTGTTTAACCAGTACAGGTCTAAAATATGAAAAATAATTTGTTATGGATAATTAAAATGACTATTTGTTATTCATTTTTGGGTTTACTGCTTCAGGGTGTAATTGTTAGTATTCTATTTGCAACTACTCCTGTTGCCGGTCAAGACCTAAATGAAATCAAATTAACAATTAATGCTTCAAATATTTCTCTGGAAAAAACTTTCCGGTTAATTGAAGAGAAAACAAATTTTAGATTTGTTTATTTTGACAAAGAAGTTCCTCTTCAGGAAAAAGTAATGTTGAGCGCTAAAGATGTTTCTCTTAGCTGGGTACTTGAAGAATTAGCAAGAGAATGTAATTTATCTTTTAAAAGAGTTAATAATCAGATTGTTGTAAAAAAAGACGGGCACATACAGCCGCCGGAAAAATATATACTTAGCGGAATTGTCTTTGATGTAAACACTCAAGAGCCTATCCCATATTCGAATATCTTTATTAAAGATATAAACAAAGGTATGCCGACTGACGAAAAGGGAAATTTTAAATTCACTTTAGAGTCCGGGAATTACGAACTTCAGGTAAGTTATATTGGGTACAAAACAGAACAAATAGGGATAAAAATTGAAAAAAAAGAATTATTTATACAAATCCCGCTTGTTAGAACAGATGTTCTATTACAGGAAGTTTCAGTCTATTCAAAAAGTGTAGACACAGTTGCAAGCCAATCAGTCAGCAGCGTAACATTGCAAAGCAAAAGAATTGAGCAAATTTCAGGAATATTACCGGATGTTTTCAGATCAATTCAAATGCTGCCAGGTATTGCTGTAAATAATGAATATAGCGCAAAATTTAACGTCAGAGGGGGCAATTATGACGAGAATCTGGTTTTAATCAACGGCACCCAGGTTTATGAACCTTTCCATTTGAAAGAAGCAGCTAATGCAAGTGTCGGGATTTTTAACATTAATTTAATGAGTAATGTTGAAATGATAACCGGGGGATTTAGCGCTATGTATGGTGACAGGCTTAGCTCTGTTTTAAATATTGATTACCGGGAAGGAAGCCACGATAAATATAAAAGTTCTGCATCAATTAGTTTAACTAATCTGGATGCGATGACAGAGGGACCAATAACTTCAAACAGTTCTTATCTTTTAGCAGTAAGAAAAAGTTATTTGGAATATGTTCTTTCAATGGTTGGTTCTGAAACCCAAGCAAAGCCATCATTTTACGACGTACAGGGAATATTATCATATTCTGTTTCTCCAGCTAATAAATTTCTTTTCAAGTTTATCCATTCAGGAGATGACTTTACAAACTATCCCGGAATTAACTCTTATGGACCGACTAATTTAAGTGGAACTTTTAAAGGTTATCCAGCAACGCAAAAAACAATGTATTACTCTTATGAAGGAAATTATGGGACCTACTATAACAATTTATTTGATGTACAAAACGTTATGGTTCTTTCTGGGCAAGCAATTCTAAAAGGTACATTATCATTCTACGAGCAGTATGATAATTACCATCGAATGGATTCAACATATTACATAACTAATATCAACTCTAACAAAAACTATTTTTATTTTTCACATTACAGAAATAACTACGATAACAATTTAAAAATCAAAACATGGGAAGGAAAAATCTCTTTTGATGGTCAGGTCTCTCCTTTTTATGAAATTAGGACAGGATTCAATTATCAGAATATAAGCTATGCCCAAGACCTCTTTAATCTTTGGAATACAATTGCAACACAAAATATTGATGCATACCCCAATAATCTTTACCAGACTTATTCCAACCAACCAATAGATTACAGCGGCGAGAAGATTAATGCTTCTTCCTACAAACTTGCGGGTTATATTGAAAATGTTTTTCAAATTAATGAAAATATAATTCTTAATGCCGGCGGCAGAGTGGATTATTTTGATATTAACAAAGATCTAAATTTCAGTCCGAGGTTGAGTATTTCTTACAAGACAGATTTTGGCAGCATTATTCGTGCAGCTTGGGGTTATTATTACCAGTCACCTATTTATGATCAGTTGAAATATGCTACTCCATCCGATACTAATACAAAAGCACAAAAAGCAACACATTATATTTTAGGAATTGAAAATTTTGTTTATCTGGATGAAACAAATACTACAAAGCTTACAATTAAAACTGAAGGATTTTATAAAAAATACGATAATTTAATTTCCTCAACTACTGATAGTTATGGAAGAATTACGTACTCCAGGATAAATGATTCTGAGGGATACGCAGCCGGGTGCGATTTTTATACTACATTGAGCTTGCCTGGCTTTTATGGATGGTTTTGTTATGAATACCTCGTTTCAAAAGAAGATTATTTAAACAATCCTTCAAAAGTTTATCCACGCTATACAGATCAAACTCACACACTTTCATTTGTTGCAGACTTTGATCTCGGATATAAATGGGATTTTAATTTAAGAGCCTCTTACGGAAGCGGCTTTGCTTTTACGCCTTCCATAAATACATATGATAAAACAACATTATCGTATAAGTATGTAATTGGTGAGAAGAACTCCGCGCGCATTCCCCCATACAAAAGAATTGATGTTAGAATAAGTAAAGAGCTTACCGTCTGGAGCTTGAAAGCTGATTTATTCCTGGATGTAAGTAATTTATTTAATTTCGAAAATGTTCAGGGATATAATTACAGGTATGATAACAACGGCAATCCAATGACTGAAGAAATAAAATTGTGG
Source organism: Melioribacter sp. (assembly GCA_003155655.1). Lineage (GTDB taxonomy): Bacteria > Bacteroidota > Ignavibacteria > Ignavibacteriales > Melioribacteraceae > Fen-1258. Next base: position 147,373 of record PMDS01000097.1, on the reverse strand, counting down.
CCAATTATTCCTACTATTGGTTTCACAGTACATTTTTAAGATCTTTTTACTTTTTACCGGAAAAACATTTAGAGTTACATAAAAATATTTTTATGTGAGTCCTTTAAATTTTGGACGCACGTATAATATTAACTCACGTTACGCAAAAACGGTATTTACGCCAATTGATTTTAAAACTTCATAACTCCACCGTTTAGAGCCTGTGTGAAAATAGGGAGTCAAGAGAATTTTAGTTTCGTTTTTAAATAACTCCGTCGTTCACGGCGGAGGAAAAGAGCAACAACAAAAAAGGGGCTTTAGCCCAAATGATGGCTATGCCAAACCCAACTGATGACCATTCCTCGACCAAAGTTGTCATGCGAATAATATTATAACTCCGTCGTTCACGGCGGAGGAAAAGAGCAACAACAAGAAAAGGGCTTTAGCCCAAATAAAATAGATGAAGATTTAGGCTAATACCGAAATTATGTTTCTATAAAACAAAGAGTTGGGCTAAAGCCCGGATTTTTTTACTTGGTTACACTCCACGTCCTGAAGGACATGGTTATAAATTAAATTATGCGTAACGTGAGATATTCATTAAATTTTTATTGAAAATGAATCTTATTTCTTCCACTTAATCGTGCAGCCTATCGTAAATGTTTCTGGAACCGATATTGGTTTACCTGCAAGTAATTCATCAATTGCATTACGCAGATATTTATTTTTTACGCTTTGAGGTTCCTGCCAGTTATCATCAATCTTTCCATGAAAGACCAATTTTCTTTCTTTGTCTAAAAGAAATATTTCAGGCGTATGTGTAGCGCCATATCCTTTTGCTGTTTCTTGAGTTTTATCATGAAGATAAGGAAAGTTAAATCCTTTAAGTTTTGCCCGCTCAATCATAGCCTCAAATGAATCTTCAGGATAGTTGACATCCTCATTAGAACTTATCGCAATAATTTGAACATCTTTTGTATAATCTTTTTGGATTGCAATAATTCTATTTTCATAAGCCTGTACATAAGGGCAATGGTTGCAGCTAAAAACTACAATAATTGCTTTTTTATCTACAAATGAATCTAATGAATAGGTTTTTCCATTAGTAGCGGGAAGTGAAAAATTTGGCGCTTTAGAACCAATTTTTAACATATCAGTACTCATAAAATTCTCCCTGATTGAGAAATATTTATTAAATTATTTTCAAAACTAAATTAAATTTGCCGGTACGCATGTTTCTATCAAACTTATTTCAAAATTAGTAAACAAATTTGTGGAGAGCAATTTGAATTCTATCCGGTTGTACAAGAATTTGTTCGACCAGTATGAAAAATACAGGGAAACAACTCTTAATTCAGATATAGTAAAGCATTCAGAAATAACTCAAAAACTGGATAATCTTAAACAAAAAAACAACTTTAAAATATCTCAGCTCGGGAAATCTGTTGAAGGAAGAGAAATTTTTTCGGTTGAATTTGGTCAAGGCAAAACTAAAATTTTGGCGTGGTCTCAAATGCACGGAGACGAACCCACTGCCACAGCAGCATTGTTTGATATCATTAGTTTTTTCTCCACTGATGATTCATTTAATGATTTCAGGTCGTTCGCTTTAAACAAAATAAATTTTCATTTCATTCCCATGCTTAACCCGGATGGAGCTGAAAAATATAAACGTGGAAATGCTTTTAATATAGACATTAACCGCGATGCATTACGCAAGGTATCTTTCGAATCTAAGATTCTCTGGAACTATGCTGAAAAGCTTCAGCCGGATTTTGGTTTCAACCTTCACGATCAGAATAGTTATTATACTGTTGGAAGAACAAATAACCCTGCTGCAATATCATTATTAGCGCCCCCTATTAATCATGTTAAAAGCATAGATTACACTCGCGAGCAAAGCATGCAGGTGATTTATAAAATTTTTGAAGCGCTGTCTATATTTGTCCCCGATAATATTGCGCGTTATAGTGATGAACATGAACCGCGTTCATTTGGAGATAATTTTGTTAAAAATAAGATTAGTTCAATTTTAATTGAATCCGGATTCTATAAAAATGATAAATCCAAAAATTTTGTGCGTAAATTAAACTTTATTGCCATGCTTGCAGCGTTTGATACAATTTCCCAAATCAATTTTACAAAGATCGATTATACAAAATATTTTAATATCCCTGAAAATCAGCAGCTGTTATTTGATCTATTACTGCGCAATCTATCATTTAAATGTGAAGGTAATAATTTTACAATTGATATTGGAATAAAACGGGAAAAGATGTTGGATAAGAATGAAAAGACCTTCAATTACAAAAGTAAAATTGCCGAAATAGGGGATCTTTCAATTTATTATGGCATTGAAGAGTTTGATTTGAAGGGGTATGAAATAAACCTACCTACTCCACTTTGTGTCGAAGATGCGGCTGACTTTAAAATATTAAAAAATGGAATAATGGAGTTTGAAATACTAAATGGCTTTATAAATGCGAAAGAAGTAAAAAAATAAATGCGTAATAGGAACTTATTTATTTATTTTAAGTAAGAACAAAATCATTTTTACCCGCAAGAAAGACAGAACATGCATCCAATTACAAATAATTTGAGCGACAAAGAGCTTCAAATCCGGTATAGAGATTTTGAAAAAGAAGCGCTGCCTCATTTGGATGCCGTTTTTAATTTTGCTTTAAGGATGACAGGCGATGAAGATGATGCTGATGACCTGGTCCAGGAAACATTTATGAAAGCATTTCGCTTTTTTGACAAATTTGAGAAAGGTACTAACTGTAGAGCATGGCTGTTTAGAATATTAAAAAACTCATATATCAACGATTATCGAAAAGCAACTAAAGAACCAAATAAAATTGATTATGAAGATGTTCAAAATTTTTATGAAAATATAAAAGCTAATGAAGTTGAAACCCAGCATTCTGTTCAGGATGTGTTTACAAATCTTCTTGACGATGAGATCTCAAAGGCAATAACAGATTTGCCTGAAGACTTTAGAACAGTTATAATACTAAGCGATATTGAAGGATTTACATACGAAGAAATTGCTGATTTTGTGGACGTTCCGGTGGGAACTGTAAGATCACGGCTGCATAGAGCCAGAAAAATGCTTTATGTTCAACTATTTGACTACGCAAAAGATAAAGGTTTTGTAAAAAAGAAAAAATCTCCCAAATAATTAGATCCCCTTATAAGAACTTCTTATCTGATAAAAAAAGATATTAATTTGTAAATCTCAGTTATAAAATGTAATAATTGGCGCTAAGTCTATTTACTTGAAAGGAATACTTAAAAATACCGATAAGCCGATTTGATTCTTTGAGTTGAATTTTTTAGTTTTAGTGTTCAGATTTTTACAACAATAAGGTAGGTGATATAGTTGGTAGGAATTACCCTTCAGGAAAATGAGAATATTGATAAAGCGCTAAAGCGTTTTAAGAAAAAATATGAGCGTTCCGGTGTTCTTAAAGAGTTTAAGAAAAGAACTTTCTTTGTTAAGCCGTCTATTGAAAAAAGAATGGAAGGTATTAAAGCAAAAAGAAGAGCTTCACGAGAGCAGCTCATGCGTGATAGAAAAGGTTCCTGATAAAAAATCCCGGTTTAGCCGGGATTTTTTTATCTACTATTGAGATAATTTTTTTTGAAATGCGCTGTTATCTTCTCAAAAGCTTCATCAACTGTGCTGCAAAAATCAAATATTTTTAGATCCTCTTTACTTATCATTCCATGGTCGACAAAAGCGCCAAAATTTAATACTTCGCGCCAATAACTTTCTCCATAAACAATAATCTTTAATGGTTTGGAAACTTTTTTAGTTTGAATTAATGTAACTATTTCCATCAATTCATCCATGGTACCAAACCCGCCGGGAAATGCAACTAAAGCCTTGGCTAAAAATACAAACCAGAATTTCCTCATAAAGAAATAATGAAACTCGAATGCAAGACGGGGATCAACATATTTATTTACAAATTGTTCAAACGGGATGCTTATGTTCAAACCGACAGAATGTCCTTTAGCAAGTTTTGCTCCTTTATTTGCAGCTTCCATTATGCCTGGTCCGCCGCCACTGCAAACAATAAATTTCCTTTCCTTCTCTGGCAGCGACATTGACCATAGAGTTAATTTTTTTGATAGCTCAACTGCATCTTCATAATATTGAGACATTTCTAATTTTTTTAATGCATTTTCAAATTTTTTCTTGGCGCCGGATGATTTATCTTTTTTTGCTTTGTTTAATAGTTCGAGAGCTTCTCTACGTGCCACTATTCTTGCTGATCCAAAGAAAACAATCGTGTTTTTTATATTATACTTTTCAAACCGTGATTTTGGTTCATAGAATTCCGAAAGAATCCTTACAGATCTTGCATCAGCAGAATTTAAAAATTCTAAATTATTATAAGCCTTTACAGGAGGCATTATTTGCTTTTTCATTTATTCACCAATTTTAAAAAATTAAGAATTGATATTTGAATTGAACTCAACATTAAATGAGAATTAAAACCCTGAATTTTCAGGGTTTTATTCAAAATTTATTTCTGCGTTTGCTGGGTTGCTGGGCGCTGCTGTGAAGGAAGCGCAGGAGCTGATGTTGGCGCTGACTGCTGTCTGCCACCTTGAATTATACTATCCTTAGTAGATGCCGTTTTACCTGGCAAGAAAAACAGGTTAATGACTATTGCCAAAATTAAGAGTGCGCCACCTAACCACCATGTAATTTTGCTCAAAAAATCCGCTGTTCTTCTTGTTCCAAAAACAGTTCCAAATTGACCCATTCCGCCGAAGGAACCGGCTAATCCACCACCTTTGCTTGATTGTAACAAAACAACAATAATTAATAATATTGCAACAACAACAGATATTGTAACCAATAATGCGTACATATTGACTCCTTGTTAAAAAGTAGCGAGGGAGGGATTCGAACCCCCGACACATGGATTATGATTCCATTGCTCTAACCTGCTGAGCTACCTCGCCAAAATTTTGCAAAACGGACGCTAAATATAAAGCATCACCCTCCAAACTTCAAGTTTGATTAACGTATATGTTTTCACCCGTTTTAATCCATTTTCATCCGTTTCGATCCATTTTGGTCTGAATTTACTTTTACTATTTCTAGCATATTGGATTGAATCTCTTCCTTAATAAGTAGATAAAAATTGGCGCACCTATTATCGCTGTTACTGCTCCTACTGGAAGTTCTGCTGGAGATACTAACGTCCGCGCAAGTGTATCGGCAAGTATTAAGTATGCCGCACCTAAAAAGAATGACGCTGGTAGTACTATTCTGTTATCTACCCCAAAAAGCATTCTGCATACGTGTGGTACCAGCAAACCAACAAAACCGATAATTCCGCTTACTGAAACTAGGGCTCCTATCAGTACACTTGTTAATATATAAGTGTAATTGCGTATAAAGTTTGTATTAATTCCCAATTGTTTAGCTGTATCATCGCCCATGCTCAGCAAATTATATCTATTTGAATTAAGAATTAATAAAAAGGCAACAATAAATGTAACCGGTAAAACAAATTTTAAATTATCCTTTGGTGCTATTGATAAATTCCCAATTAACCAAAATATTGCTGTTCTTAATGAATCATTTAAAAGTGTAATCATAAGCAGAATTATTGCGGAGAAAAATGCACCTACCATTACACCCGATAAAAGCAAGGTATTTGGTTCAAGTTTACCAAATCTTTTCCCAAGAATAAAAACAAGCAGCATTACAATTAACGCACCCGAAAAAGAGAACAATTCCGTTCCAAGAAATGATGTGCCTACCAGGAAAGAAAGTACTGCCCCAAAAGTCCCGCCGCTTGATATTCCAAGTATATATGGTTCTGCTAATGGATTCATCAGAATTGCTTGAAATACTGCCCCGGATATGGATAACCCGCCTCCGACCGCTATTGCGTACAATACTCGTGGAAGGCGGATTTCAAAAATTATTTGCGATGTTATTGAATTGCTGTTTGAAAATAATGATATGAAAAAATCACTCAAACCAATTTTTATAGGACCTGCCCATAGCCCGATAAATGCAGCAATTATAGTTACAATACACAATAAAAAAATTCTAAAAAAATATTGGGGAAGGTTTAAATGTTCAATTCTTTCCATAATACTTCCAGCAGTTCTTTAATACCGTAACTTGTTGCAGATGAAAATATAAGAATTTTATCATGGTAACCCGGTATTTTTTTTACAGAAAGTTTTTTCAATTCCTTTGGTTCTATCAAATCCGATTTTGTAAATGCTAGAATTTTTTTCTTACCACTTAATATTTTGGAATAATGCTCAAGTTCTTTCACCAGCGTCTTGTAATCTTTAACTGGATCCTCTGATGTTATATCTATCATCAGTAAAAGAATTTTGGTGCGTTCAATATGGCGCAGAAATTTTAGTCCCAGTCCTTTTCCTAGATGTGCATCCTCAATTATTCCGGGTATATCTGCTACTGTAAAACTCATATAATCCTTATAACGTACTATACCGAGATTGGGTTCTAGCGTAGTAAATGGGTAGTCGGCTATTTTAGGTTTTGCCTCGGATATAACTGAAATCAAAGTCGACTTACCTGCATTTGGAAAGCCGACAAGTCCTACATCTGCAATTAATTTTAATTCAAGCACAACATTCTTTTCTTCACCGGATCTGCCTGGTTCAGCAAACCGCGGAGTTTGATTGGTAGATGTTGCAAAATTGCTGTTTCCTTTACCTCCCTTTCCACCTTGAGCAATTACAATTTCTTTTTGATCAGCATCCAGATCAAATATAATTTCCCCTGTTGTTTCATCCTTTATAAGTGTACCAACCGGAAGTTTCACTATAATATCCTTACCGCCCTTCCCGTCTTTTAACGCGGAACCTCCCGGGTCACCATCTTCGGCTTCATATTTTTTTTTATACCGGAAATCAAGAAGTGTAGTTAAATTTCTATCTGCTTTAAAGATTACGCTTCCTCCATTACCGCCATTACCACCGGCTGGTCCTCCTTTAGGAACATACTTTTCTCTTCGGAAAGCCACAGCGCCATCGCCCCCATTACCCGCTTTAATATATATTTTTGCATAGTCTATAAACATAGTTTTTACTTCTTGCCGAAAAATTCTGAAATTATTGATCTAAATAATTCTGCTTCATTGGAATTGTAATCAATATCACGGACAGTTAATGCCTGATTGATTATCTGGAATGCTTCCCCCACATTTTTGCAAGATGATATTTCGTCAAGTAGGCTTGCAAAACTTTCTATATCATAATCAAATATAACATCAATTATTGTTGTCATTTCTTTGCGTTCAAGTATTTCCGCAAGCTCCATTTCATGTGGCGCAGCATTTTCATCTCTTTCTATATCTCTTGCTTTCTTAGCCATTTGCTCTTGATCTTGCTCTGATTCTTGCTCTTGCTCATGTTCTTGATCTTTGTAATGTTTACCCGCCGTGGCTGGCTCTTGATCTTTGTCTTGCTTTTGTTCCTTTTCTTGTTTATCCGCCGTGGCGGACTCTTGTTCTTGCTCTTTGTATTGTTTAATCATAAAAGACAATGATTCTTCTTCATCCTGTTTACCCGCCGTGGCGGGTTCTTCTTCTATTGATTCAACTTTTATAATTTCCGGAAGATCAATTTCATCCGTCACTTTTTCTAATTCTCTTTGGGCAAGTTCCAGTTCTTTTTTAAATTCAATTTCTGCTTCATCTTCATTAAATGTATTTCTCAAACCTTCGATTGTAATTTCTTCATCTTCTTGTTTATCCGCCCTGGCAGGTTTACCCGCCGTAGCTGGCTCTTGATCTATGTAATACCTTTGATTTTCAGTCGATTCATCTTTTCTCAGCGTAAATATATCTTTCTCAATTTCCTCTTTATCCTGTTCAACAAAATTTAATTCTTCCCGGTCAGATTTTGTATTTTCAAGAATCGGTTCAATATGAATTTCATCATCAATATGAATTCGAATCTTTGTTGGATATGTAATGATTATTTCCTTATCCGCCTTTGTATCTTGCTTTTGTTCCTTTTCTTGATCTTCGTCTTGCTCTTGTTTATCCACCATGGCGGACTCTTGATCTTGCTCTATGTCATGTTTACCTGCCGTGGTGGGTTTACCAGCCGTGGCTGGCTCATGCACTTGATCTATGTAATGCTCTTGATCTTCGTCTTGCTCTTGTTTATCCGCCATGGCGGACTCTTGATCTTGCTCTTTGTAATGTTTACCCGCCGTGGCGGACTCTTGCTCTTGCTCTATTTCATATTCTTCTGCATCAATTGCTTCCGGTTCAGGCTCACGGATTTCAAGCATTACGCTTTTTAGTACTTTTTCGTAATCGGTAATATTAAATTTACCATTCTCATCACCGCCAAATACCTCAGTTACCTTTATTAAATGTTTTGTCAATTCTTTTTCTTCCAGAAAAAGTTCAACGGCGACAAGAGGAATTTTTGTTTTTTTAATTTCGCCTATGTTGAAGAACTCAGCCATTGATTTCAAGGAATTTGTAAGAATTTTATGCAGATTCGATTCAACGCCTAACCGGTCAGCTTTATTTAGAAGGGTCTCAAATTCCTGCGCGTTCATCGATAAAATTTTCTTTGCATTGATGTACGTAACCAGGATTTTGCTTATGTATTTATAGTAATACACATAGTTGAGAATCTGCTTGATTTCATTGGTCGATTTATGGTTATCCTCATCAAAAACAAATTTTGTCAACGTCCATTTTGGATGAATTAAATAATTTACAGTAAATGATGAAGCATGCATAACAAGCTTTGATATATATTCAAGAGCAAAACGTTTTGTTTTCTTGACTTCTTCAGAAATCTGGTTAAAGTGATATGAAATCTTCTCACCCGAGTAATCAAAAACAGAATTTTTTAACAGTTTCTGGCGGTCTTCAAAAACGAGATAGTCTATTTCAGCTGAGATATATTGTAATATTGCAGGATGTATATCTGAAGAGAGCAATTGTTCAAAAGTGAAATAAGGACCTAGACGGTTAATCTTATTCAGGTTAAAATCGTAAATGAATTTTATTTCTCTTTCAAACATTTTACTGTAGAATTTCTATTTATCCAATATGAAGTATACCAAAAACGCATAAAAAAATCCCGATTAAATTTACCGGGATTTTCTCCGGCGGTCAAGGACCACTCCTTGACCGAAAAACTCCTTCATTGTCGAGGATTGGTCTTCGACAACAATTAAAATTTACCGGGATTTAAATCATTTATAATTATAATCTTTGAAGCATTATTTAAGTAAAATCATTTTTCTTGTCTGTACAAAAACCTGTCCTGAATGTAATGAAGTATCACCTGCCGATATTCTGTAAAAATAAACTCCGCTTGGAATATTGTTACCATTAAATTTTACTTCATAATTACCAGCAAGTTTTATTTCGTTAACTAAAACTGCAACCTCTCTTCCAAGTATATCGTAAATTTTTAAACTCACATAACCCGCAGCTGGTAGCTGATACCTGATTATTGTACTTGGATTAAACGGGTTTGGGTAATTTTGATATAGTGAAAAATTGCTTGGCAAATCATATTGTTTCTCTTCAATTCCAGTTATATCCGGAATTATTGCTGAACTTAAACCTCCATTTGTTCCAACATAAATGTGATTTCCATTTACTAATAATGTATTGATATTAGTATTGGACAAATCATGATTAATTTGAGTCCAAGTCGCACCATTATTTGTTGATAAGTATAATCCTTGATTTGTTCCAGCAAATATATTGCTTCCATAAGTTGCCAAAGTATTAATATATTTATTACCTAATCCATTATTTGCCAATGTCCACGTTGTTCCATCATTTGTGGATAAATAAACTCCAACCCAACCTGTTCCAGCATATAAATTGTTACCATCTGTTGTAAGAGACGAAATACCAAAATTATTTAAACCACTATTAACAGTTGTCCAATTTGTTCCATTATCTGTAGATTTAAATACGCCTCCAGTACCTGGACCATTGCCATTACCACTGTATGCACTTGCAAAAATATTATCTCCCTTTACCAATAGATTAGTAATAGATGTATTATCTATCCCATTATTTACAGGAGTCCAATTTTTCCCATTATTTGTGGATAAATATACTCCCCCGTAAACACCAGAATAAATATTATTTTCTTTTACCACAAAGGAAGAAACAGTTCCCATTCGATCATTACTTATTGTCCATATTTCACCGTTATTTGTTGATAAAAACACATCTCCATCCCAAACACCTGCAAAAATAATATTCCCATTAATCAATAATGCAGTGATTTCTGGATGACCAACGTCAATATTTCTCCAAGTTAGACCATTATCTTTTGATAAGAAAAGACTTTCTCCGAATGAACCAACAAAAATATTATTTCCACTGATTGCAATTGCTGCAATTTGAACACAAGTTAATCCATTATTAACGGAAGTCCAAGATGTACCATTATTTGTTGATAAATATATCCCTCTGTCGGTTGCTATATATATATTATTTCCGTTTACTTCAAAATCATTGTAAAAGGGAAAGAATCCACCTAATCTTTCCATACCGTTATTTTTTAGAGTCCAATTAGACCCATTATCTGTAGATAAATATATCCCATTAGAAGTACCGATATAAATACTATTTCCACTCACTGTAATACATTCAGCATAGTTATTTCCTTTGATTATCCAGCTTTGGCCATTATCAGTAGATAAATACACGCCGGGTACATTCACAACTGCTGCATAAATATAATTTCCATCTGTTTTAAGAGAACTGACGCCTAGATTCGCCAATCCATTATTAACAGCAGACCAATTTGCTCCGTTATCTGTTGATAAATATATCCCTCCCCAACTAGCACAAAATAAATTGTTTCCTTTCACTGTAAATCCAGTTACATTTAGATTTAGAGGTAAACCATTATTTCTAGCAGTCCAACTACTTCCATTGTCAGTTGATAAATATACTCCACCACCATTCATTCCAGCAAACAAACTACGTTCACTTACACCGAGAGTGTTTACATTTATAAAATTATTGCCCGGTAATCCGCTATTAACATCTGTCCAATTTAGTCCATAATCAGTAGATAAATATACACCATCTCCGTCGGTAGCAGCATATATATTTTCTCCTAAGAAAACTAAATCTTTAACCCAAGTATTTGAAGGCAGACCATTATTAATTTGTGTCCAATTTGTCCCATTATTTGTAGATAAATATATACCGTTAATTGAACCTGCAAATATTTTGTTTCCATTTGAAGTTAGACAATTTATTTGACCACCAAATATTTTATAAGAATGATTCCATTGAGAAGAAGTGTTTTTTTGTGTTACTATAATCAATAGAAACGTTAATAATATCAATCTTTTCAATTTTTACCTCGTAGAAATCGTTTTTCAAATAATTTATGACTCATAACAATTTTGTCTTTAAAGAGTTCAATAGGGAAATGGCAACATGTTTCTAATTGTTAATAAATTTTATTACACAGCAACACACCACCCACGTGTTCAGCAGAGCAGAGATGTAATAGTACAGAGTATTAGCGAGGGTTATTATTAATATAAAAAAAAATGAGAAGAAATGATAATGGATAACATTTAGTACTTAGTAGTTAGTCCGCCGTCACGGATTAGAATTTAGTCCTGAATCTGTTATGGTCGAATTAAAATTTCGATTTAATGCTTTATACACCTCTTGTCCATCTGTAGATACTATAAAATTCGAACCAGTAGTTTTAATTGCAATTGTACTTGGTACTTTTGGATAATCAATTTTTTGCCACTGCCCATTTGTATTCGAAAGAATCAAAAAAAAGATTAATAAGTATGATTTTTGCCGGTACATGTAAAACCCCTAATAAAATTCTTTAACAAGATAGTGCTTTTCACTTAGAAATTATACACAAAATAAAAATCCCGGCTTATTTACCGAGATTTAAATCACAAAATAATAACTATGTAATTTTAAGATTTTACCCGGCGGTCATGGCCCATGCCTTGACCGTGATAAAGTGCTTTGCCAAGGAATGGTCCTTGGCATCCAAGAAATTTCTTTCGTCTTCATTTTCAATTCTTAAAAGAAATGAGTAATGAGACCAGCTAAGTGGAAAGTGAAAATGAAATTTGGCGGACACTGCCTGCCATTTTGCTAACTGAGCATCTTTCTTATTTTGAATTACTTCTGATTTACGCGACACCGTCGCGTATTTCTCCAATTGTGCAGACGGTGCCTGCACTATTTCAGATTTCCGCAACACTGTCGCGGAAATTCGTGTATTAAATAAAAGATAAAAATTTCTCATTCTATTCAGATTATCTTCCGAATATCCGCTTCCAAATTCTTTCGTCAATCTCTTTGATAAATTCTTTAAAGTCTTTTCGGCATATACGGCACGCTCTTTTCCTTGCTGTTCATCTTCTACTATCATTTTCCCAATATGATAATTTGTGAAAACAAGAGTTGTATTTACATTCTGAACAACAAAATTATTAGCTTGCTCAATAAGCTGTTTAATGTCGCCAAATAATTTTTCTTCTTTCATTTATCTCATCTCTTCAATCACAGCGCTTTCAAATCCAAAAACATCAACTGCTTTTATTTCTTTTTCATCAAATAATGTTAGATAATAGTTAGAATCTTTCAATACTTCTTTAAGCCAATTATTTACCATTCTCTTTCCTATTAATGAAATTTTTGTAATTTCTAATTAAATCTACTATAAACTTAAAAATATAACTAAATATTTTTTCACGTAGCATCAGGCCTTCTCCCGGAGGGACCACTTTGTGAAGTCCTTGACGCTACAGAAATATTTGTAATACTGAAAAGATAATTAATAAAATAAATAATCTTGAATTTGGTCTAAACGCAATTAACCCCGTTGTTATTTTATTATAAATTAAAATTTGAAATATCGAAAAAAATACTCAAAAAAAAATCCCGGCCTATTTACCGGGATTTACAATTTGTTAAGCTGTAAAAACTGGGCATGTTTACCAAGCCTACGACATGGCCTCGTCTTTATTATAATTGAATATTCTGCTGGAACTTCTTTTGAAGCAACTGAAAAAAAACTGCCTTTTTGAGACCTTGTCCCGACGTTCTTTGTCGGGAGCACCTCAAAAGAATTGCGTTAAAAATCTGAACGGAGTTGAGGAAAAGAAGAAAAATATGTCTGAGCCCCGCATTCAAAATAATATTATCATAAGCGGGGCGAGTTTATTTTTCTTCCCGAAACGAAGTGAAGATTTAGCAATTATTTTGCAGTGCATGTTTCTTTTCGTTCTTTTCTTACGCTAAGAAAAGAACAATTAATTAACTTTTACTCTGATCTCAATTAATGCCTGCCAGAGTTATAAACGTAAACATGGTTAATCCCGCATCCGTTTTCTAGTATGCCACAGCCTGTCCCGCGTTTTTTGCGGGAGTACACCATGGCGAGCTTAAAAAAATCCCGACTAAATTAATCGGGATTTTAAATTGCAGCTTTATTTAATAAAAGGACATTATCCTTTTATTTTTGACATAAAATATTCGCGGTTCATCCGCGCAATATTTTTTACGGAAACTCCCTTGGGACATTCTGCCTCGCAAGCATAAGTATTGGAACAGCTTCCAAATCCGTATTCATCCATAACTTTTACCATTGCTTCAACACGCTGGTAACGCTCTGGCTTACCTTGAGGCAGTAAAGCGAACTGGGAGACTTTAGCGCTTACAAACAGCATTGCAGAAGCATTTTTACATGCCGCAACACATGCACCGCATCCAATGCAGGATGCCGCATCCATTGCTTCTGATGCTATTTCCTTTGCTATTGGAATTGCATTTCCATCCGGCACACTGCCTGTATTAACAGAAATGAATCCGCCTGCTTCCATTATTCTGTCCATTGGAGAACGGTCTACAATTAAATCCTTAATAATTGGAAACGCTTTTGCGCGGAATGGCTCTATGTAAATTGTATCACCATCCTTAAAATTCCTCATATGCAATTGGCAGGTTGCAATGCGCGGAATTGGTCCGTGCGGCTGCCCGTTAATTACAAGTCCGCAAGTGCCGCAAATTCCCTCGCGGCAGTCGCTTTCAAATGCAATTGGCTCTTTACCTTTTTTCTCAAGTTCATTATTTATTTCATCCAGCATCTCAAGAAAGGATGTATCCGGAGAAACTGCAATTGGATATGTTACAAAACATCCCGGGGTTTTGGGTCCATGCTGGCGCCATACTTTTAGAGTTAAATTTAATTTTTTATGTTCCATTATTTGTAACTCCTTGTCGCTAATTTCACACTTTCAAATTTGAGCTGCTCTTTGTTAAGCTTCCACTTGCCTGCTTTTTCAAATTCCCATGCAGATACAAAAGCAAATTTAGCATCGTTTCGCAAAGCTTCGCCTTCCTTTGTCTGATATTCTTCTCTGAAATGTCCTCCGCAGGATTCCTCACGGTTCAATGCATCAAGAGCCATCAACTCACCAAGCTCTAAATAATCTGCAACTCGAGCTGCGCGCTCAAGGCATTGGTTAACGTCATTTGAATCACCAACAACATTTACATTTTTCCAGAATTCTTCTCTCAATCCGGCAATTTCTTTTATTGCTTCTTTCAATCCTTTTTTGTTCCGTGCCATTCCAACTTTATTCCACATTATTCTGCCAAGCTGTTTGTGGAAGTCATCAACGGTCCTTTCACCTTTTATTGAAAGTAGTTTTGAAGTCATCTCTTCAATTTCAGCTTTCACTTTATCAAATTCTTTGTGATCTGTCTTAACCATTGTAGGTTTATCTCCTGCAAGATAATTTCCTATTGTGTAAGGAATAACAAAATAACCGTCAGCCAAACCCTGCATTAGCGCAGATGCGCCAAGTCGGTTAGCGCCATGATCCGAGAAGTTTGCTTCACCCGCAACAAACAATCCCGGTATTGTACTCATCAAATTATAATCTACCCATAATCCGCCCATTGTATAGTGTGGAGCTGGATAAATTTTCATTGGTGATTTATATGGATTGTCTCCTGTTATGGTTTCGTAAATTTCAAAAAGGTTGCCGTATCTTTCCTCAATAACTTTTTGTCCTAGCCTGTTAATGGAGTCCTGGAAATCAAGATAAACAGCTTCCTTACCCTGGGCGCCGCGTCCATCATCTACTGCTTCTTTTGCCGCACGGGAAGAAATATCGCGTGGACTCAGGTTGCCGTATGTTGGGTATTTTCTTTCAAGATAGTAATCTCTTTCTTCTTCCGGTATATCATTGGGTTTGCGCATATCATGTTTAATTTTTGAAACCCAGATACGCCCGTCATTACGAAGACTTTCACTCATAAGGGTTAGCTTTGATTGTCCTTCTCCATGCACAGGTAAACATGTTGGATGAATTTGAGTAAAACATGGATTTGCAAACAAAGCGCCTTTTTTGTGTGCCCGCCATATTGCAGTTGCATTGCAATTCATTGCACTTGTCGAAAGAAAATAAGCGTTGGCATATCCTCCCGTTGCAAGAATAACTGCATGGGCAGAATATTTTTCAATCTCACCCGTAATTAAATTTCTTACAACAATTCCTTTTGCTACTCCGTCAACAACTACAATATCAAGCATTTCACGGCGGGTATAAAGTTTTACCTTGCCAAGATTTATCTGCCTGTTCATTGCAGTATAGGCTCCTAGTAAAAGCTGTTGACCGGTTTGTCCTTTTGCGTAAAATGTTCTGGATACAAGAGCGCCTCCAAATGAACGGTTGTCCAAAAGCCCGCCGTATTCGCGCGCAAACGGAACACCTTGCCCTACACATTGATCAATAATATTATTGCTCACTTCAGCAAGACGGTAAACATTTGATTCACGTGAACGGAAATCTCCGCCTTTAATTGTATCAAAGAATAATCTATAAACAGAATCGCCGTCATTCTGATAGTTTTTTGCAGCGTTAATTCCGCCCTGGGCTGCAATGCTGTGGGCTCTGCGTGCGCTATCATGAAATGTAAATACTTGTACATTATAACCAAGTTCACCAAGTGACGCAGCGGCAGATGCTCCTGCCAATCCTGTTCCCACAACAATTATATTATACTTACGTTTGTTTGCAGGGTTTACAAGCTTCATATTGAACTTGTGGTTCATCCATTTTTCTTCCAATTTGCCTTCCGGCACTTTAGCATCTAATTTTACCATCACTTACCTCCAAAGAAATATAAGTAAATTGGAATTGAACCAAATCCTAATGTCATTATTATTGCGTATATAGTTCCCAATTTTTCTATTAGCGGAAAATACTTCTTGCTGTTCCACCCAAAAGTTTGAAACGCACTTTGAAATCCATGGTTCAAATGAAAGCCCAATAATACTATAGCAATTAGATAAAGCAAGGAATACCACCAATGTGTGAACCATTCTGTGGTAATTGTATAAAGATCCAGTTCGGTACCTGAATAATTAAATTTATACCAGATAGTTTGAAGATGTAATATTAAAAATATGAATACAATACTTCCTGTAATAAATGCGGTTCTTGAAAAAACATCTGTGTTCTTTCTTGATCCGTTGATCGTGTAACCTTGCGGCCTTGCAATCTTATTTTCTATCCACAATCGAACGCCGTTGATAATATGGAAGATAAAAACCAGTGCAAGAATAACTTCTATTACCCGGATTAACGGTTTGATCATTTCAAGCAATCCAACATATCCATTGAACGCTTTTGATCCGCCGTACAAACTCAAGTTACCGGCAAGATGGATTATCAAAAAAAGCATTAAGGCAACGCCTGTAACAGCCATTACCAGCTTTTTACCAATGGATGAATTCAAGCTTTTCCAAACCCAGCCCATTAATTTGCTCCTTTTTTAATATAGTTTATTTTGATTATAGTTTTGGTTTGATTAAAATAATTTGCGGTATGTCTTTTTTTAGAAAAGAAAATTTTGGTCACAGTATTGTGTTGCTATTTTTTTCCTATTCAAACATAAAGCTATTAAGAATTCTTTTCAAAGAAGATTTTTTATTAAATAATTCTCTTATTGCACAACACATCTTTCTTTTCTATTTTCCAGCAGAAGTTCTTTAACAATGTGCGGTGTCCGGTTGGACTTTATAGGGAAAACGGTGACTAGCTTAAAACTAGAATTCCGTTGCTGCCCCGCAACTGTAAGAGACACACAAATATCATTTAGCAAAATGCCACTGGTAAAACAATTGCGAATGTAGAATTTAGAATTGAGAGTTAATTCTCAATTCGCCATTCTCAATTCTCAATTATTCCGGGAAGGCGCTAATTGATGTCTCAAGCCAGGAGACCTGCCGCAAATTTCAATTAACTAATCAACCTTCGCGGGATAGGGCTTTGATTAACGAAAATTTAAATCACAATTTCGTTTCAAAATCATCAACACGCGGAGTTACATCTTTTAAACAAAGGAGTAACTTCTATGAAATCTTTTATCTATTCTATCATTATTTTTCTCTCACTTCATTTTTCCTTAAAAGCGCAGCAGTCGGATTCTGTTAAAACAACACTTTCTGATGTAGTAATTACTGCTACTAAAACCCCTACTCCTTTCTATGAATTAGGAAGCTCAGTTTCTGTTATTACTTCGCAGGAAATTGCAAGACAGCAGCTGCAAACAGTTGTTGACGTGCTAAGGGAAGAACCGGGACTTTCAATAATTCAACAAGGCGGTCCGGCTAAACTTTCAAATGTTTTTATTCGGGGCGGTAATCCCAATCATACTCTTGTAATTGTTGACGGAGTAAAAATGAATGACGCTTCCTCCCCTAACAACGCTTTTGATTTTTCAACACTCAATACAAACGACATTGACCGTATTGAAATTGTTCGTGGTCCGCAAAGTACGTTGTATGGTTCAGATGCTGTTGCAGGTATAATTAATATTATTACTAAACAGGGAATTAATAAACCTCGTTTTTCACTTATGGGTGAAACGGGATCAAACGGTTATTACCGTGGTAATTTTTCAGCGCTTGGTACTATTGATGTTCTAAATTACTCATTTAATTTTACAAGAAATGGAAGCGAAGGTATTCCGGCAAGTGACGCAAAATTTGGTAATAAAATTAACAATGGGTATAATCTTTCCGCTTTAAATTCGCTTTTAAGTTACAATATTGAACAGTTTCTTAAATTCGATTTGAATTACAAATACACAAAATCGTTCTCTTCTTTAGATCAGGATGCAAAACTTGGCGATGATCCAAATTTTACTTACAATGTTGAAGAACAAGTTTTTAGAGCGGGTGTAAAATCAAATTTATTTGATAATAATTTACAATCACAATTTTATGCCTCTTTAATTAGAAGAACTACACGCAATCTTGATCTTGTTGACCAGTATCATCCTAATCTTTCATCCGACAGTTATAATTACTCGCAAAGAATAAAATTCGATTGGCAAAACACTGCTCATTTTATTAAGAATAACTTAATAACTTTTGGTATTGAAACTGAAACCGAGGAGGCAAATACAACTTATTTTTCAACTAGTGATTATGGTCCTTACGATAGTATTTTCCCTCATCAATCAAATAGAACAACAGGTTTATATTTACAAGACCAGGTTAATATTGAAAATAAATTTTTTATCTCGGCTGGTATGAGGTATGATGATAATCAAAAATTTGGCGGAGTTACAACTTTTAGAATTGCACCTGCTTATTTTATTAATTCTTTGGGGGCAAAATTAAAAATGTCATATGGAACAGGATTTAAAGCTCCATCATTATTCTATCTTTTTGATCCGACGTGGGGTAATCCGGATTTGAAACCGGAAACTAGTAAAGGCTGCGATGCTGGATTAGAAAAATATTTTGCTGGTGGAAATATTAGCGTTGGGTTGACTTACTTCAACATACTTTTTGAAGACATGTTTGGCTATGATGCAAATTATAAAGAAGTAAATATTGCAAAAGCTTCATCTCATGGTTTTGAAGTGACAGCTTCGGCACAGAATCTTGATAATTTTTCATTTACTGGCAATTATACTTTTACTGAAACAAAGGATGAATCTGAATCAAGTTCTGATTTTGGACTTCCACTTATTAGGCGACCTAAGCATCAGGCTTCTCTTATAATAAACTATAATTTTAATAAAGAGTTTAATTTTAATTTGCAGGTTCAATATGTTGGTGCCCGCGATGATAAAGATTTTTCAACTTTTCCCGTATCGAGAGTAATGATGCCTGATTATACCTTGGTCAATTTTGCAGCCTCTTACCAATTATTAAGCTATCTTGAGTTTACCGGAAGAATTGAAAACTTGTTTGATAAGCAATATGAAGAAGTATTGTATTATGGAACACTTGGAAGGTCTATTTATGCTGGTGTTAATGTAATGTTTTAAAATTAATAGGGGCGATTTTTTAAGATCGCCCCTATTCTAAACTAAATACTAAATACTAATTTTATTGCCCGCCGCCGCCCATCATCTGACGCATTCTTGCCGCTCTTTCTTCTTGTATCTTTTTATACTCTACTATTTGATCTTTTGTTAATACAGCAATAACCTTTTTATCTGTTTTTTCTCTTAGTTCTGTCATTTTGGTTCTCATCGATTCAAAGTCGCCATTTGCAGCATCTCTGATTTTTCCCATTTCTGTCATTTGAGCGGTGAGAATTGTATCTACTTTTTTATACTGTACATCTGTTAATTTTAATCTTGTTTTTAAATCCTCAAGATTTCTTTTTAACCTTTCCTGTGGATCTCCGCCGCCCATCTGTGCAAATGAGTTCATGCACATTGCGAATAAAAATAATACAACGATTGATAAAATTGATTTTGTTTTCATCTTCTTTCCTTTGATTTGTTATAAATAAATAATTTACTTAACCTGCATCTTATTCTTTTTCTTAATCTTAATCTTCTTCTTAATCTTAATTGTTACTCAAAAATAACATTTTTTACTAGAACTAATTTTCCGTTTCTTAACCGGTAAACATAAATTCAGGTAAAAATTAGCAAAATATGACTGTTAATTAGACACACCCGGTAAATTAAAGTTTAATTTATTGGAGATCAACATGTGTATTATTGAAAATTAAGGGAATTTCTCAAAAATTAATCAATTATTCTTGTATTAGAGCAGTAATCAGCCCGTCATCCTTCATAATTTGCTTTATATCTGAATATTGAACGAATATTTCAGTTGGTCCCATTACGTGTGGACCTATTTCATAATCATTAAAATAAAATTTTAGACCGTTTTTTAGTATCGCAAAATTCTTTGTCAATTGGAATTTATTATCTTTAAACCAAAAACCTGCCGCCTCATAAGTCTCGTCCGGTTTTACTCCCCGTACTTTCTTAAATTCTTTTTCTGCAGCATTGTTCAAAGTTTCATCATATCCGCTTTTTAAAATTTCATTCAAAGTAATTTTCTTCCCGTTCGATAAATCATAATTATCAAAATATCTAATACCATTTGGATGGGCTCCTCCTAAAAAAGAATTTTCCATATATTCAAGACAAATAATGCCATGCAGATTGGTTAATACTGTAATTATTCTTTCCAGCTTATAGGATATTGGCGCAGTTGGAAACTTTTTTATTACTTTTTTATAATCCGCTATTAATGAATCTGCCAATAGATTCAGGGTCGAATATTTCTTTTCAAAAACCGGGCATAACATTTTTTCAAGAACATATTTATTCAAAGAATCTTTAACAAAAGTTTCAGGAGTATATGAAAAAAAAGGATAAGTCATTTTTATTGATGCACAATGAGCAAAGCTTGAATCGCTGCAATTTCCATATTGTTTTGAATAATCCTTCTGAAGATATTTGGCCGAATTTTCATAAACATCCTTACTGCAGCTAAGGGATAGAAATATCGCAGCTAGGGTAATTAATAAGGTTTTGTTTTTCATTTGTCATTATTCCTCTATAGACCAAATAATTTTTCAAATTCTCCGCGTTCTTTTTCAAGCTGCTTTATTTTTTGTTCTTCATCATCATTTACAACCGTATTTTCAATTGAGCGGAAAAAATCCTCACTTTTAATTACAGTACAGCTGCATACTTTTCCATAATTCATCAAGTTTCTATCTGATGTTATAAGAATAATTAATCGTGTGTTTTTAGAAGTATCAATTTCATCTCTTATTAAATTATCCGATGGAAGATTCTTCGAATAAATTATTTTCCCTTTTGATATTGCAAGCGGCTCATTAGGATATCCATCCAGATGAAGTGAGAGTATTGTTTTCTTTCTCTGAAAATATCTGTTCAGAAGTTTAACAAGTTCAATTCGGCTGCCTTGTTTATCTTTTTTTTGAAGATCCTGAAGATTTTTAATTTTACCAATTAAATTGTTGCCATCGATTATATAATGATTCATTAAATACCTGGCAATTATTGTGCGCGGATTTATCTATAATGGATATTTGTCAAAATTAATATCTCCCCAGCTATGACCGTCTTTATAAACGCGGTAATTAATTGTTAGCGTATTATTATCTTCCAGCTTTTTCAAAATTATCTGGTAGAACGATTCTGAGAAATATAATCGGACAATATTTTTTTTACTGTCAAATGTTGGTGAAGTATATTGATTTCTGAAGTAAAGATATGCTGTATATTTTCCATCCTTATCTGTAAGCTGGATTCCAAGTTCGTTTGTGGCGGGTTTTTCACTTTGAGAAACAAATGGATAGAATCGGTCTACTACAAAAGAAAATGAGTTTACTACAATTGTTGAATTTATATATGGATCATTATTTGTAAATTGCTGTGCGCCAATTGGAATCGATAAAATAATTAGAAGCCAGAATGTTTTCATTGTTTTACTATAATTTTACTATTGCAAGATACAATTGCAAATAACAAAATTAAATAACAAAGATCTTCTCTGAAAAAAATTTATTTTCGAAATGCTAAATGGGGTCTAATGTCCTTAGGTTGTTTCCATTCTTAAATAAAGCGCTTCCTGCATGCACTTAACTAGAAATTTTGAGTCCACTGGTTTGTATAGAACAAGTTGTGCACCTGCGTCCAATGCGTGAATCCTGTCTTTTGTTGAGTTTTGGGCTGAAAGGATAAAAACAGGTATATCTTTAAACCTCTCTTTCATTTTTAATTCACGGGTAAGTTCAATGCCATCTTTTGAATCACGCAGAAATACATCCATTAAAACAATATCATATTTCTCTTCTGCTATTAGAGAATAAAATTGTTTTACATTACTGCATGTTTTGACTTCAAATTTTGGTGATAATAGCAATCGAAGGAATTCCAAAGTTAGGTCTTCGTCATCTACTACAAGGACTTTTGGCTTTGAATTCATAGATAATACTATGCAGATAATTGATAAATTGAATGATAAAGCTTTTTGTTTTACCTCAAAGAGGAAATAAATATTAGGTTAATGGAATTATTAAAAAATTTAAATTTCAGCAATTTTCTTGAATTACTTATTTATTTCCCCTAATATTTTTTCTGCTACTTTGTTGTAGACTTCGTCAGAAGAATAAAATTTCGAGTTTATGCGTGAACGAATTTCTTCCAATTTTTGTGGGCTCAATTCGTTTGCTGCTATATTCCTTCCAGCATTTGAAATTTCAATCTTATCCTTCACTTCCTGTGTCTGTGAATTATCAACTTTTTTTTCCTTCGGCTGATTGATAATTGGCAGATTGTTCGAGATAGATTTTATGTTCACTTTAGTACCTTATATAATTAGTAATTTTTCTTCTGGTTAAATTGGCTGCAAGTTCTCTTTCCAGCCTTTTTTCCTCTTTTGAAAAAACTCCTAGTATATTATCGAATTTAAGTTCAATCTGTTTAGCCTTTCTTGACAATTCGGCATCATAATTTATTAGTTTTTCTAAGCCGAATTCATTTAACAAACTGTCCCTCAATGCATTGGCTTTCTTCATTTCTTCAACTATTTTGGGGAATATAGCGTCAAATGTCTCAAAATCTAACATTTCAAAGCCTTCTAATACATTATCCAGCCTTTGTGTTACGTTTTCAATTTTATATTCTAAATTTTCCATAATTAACCGCCTAAATATGATACTCCACCACTCATTATAAATGATGATGATGCCTGTAACATGGCATTTGTTTGAGTCATTATTTTCATATATCTGAGGCGTAAATCTGATGCATTTTTTGTTATTTGGTCATTTGCTGCTGTTATTTTATCGTTTATATAACTGGAATTAATTCCTAGATTTTGCTCCGCCTTAAAAATATAGCCTGTTGCATTTATATAGGGAGTAATTCTATCATAAAGTACTTTAGCTACTCCATTAGTAGAATTGAAAATTGCTTGAACCTGGTCTGGTTTATCATTTATACAATTTTCCAGCTCGGTTGAATCTGAAACACTTAGTCCATCAGCCGTATCAAACGTAATTCCAATTTGAGATAATGACTTCAAATCATTAGCGCCAAGTCCTCCAATGGTTGCTGTTGACTCATAATTTAGAGTATCTTTTACTGTGGTTGCGATGGCATCGCCAATCAGTAATCCTCTTCCATCTTGCGTTGATGCTGTCTTTGTTTTTAGATATACATACACATCATTAAAATTTTTGATGAAATCCTGAATATTTGATATAACTTTAGCAGAATCACTGCTTATGCTTAAATTTACTGTTGTATCAGTATCCTGCATTAATGATTTTAGATTTATAGTTGCACCCGGAATTAAATCGGAAATTGTATTGGAATTTCTTTCAACTTTGATTCCGTTGAATAAAAATTTTGCATTCAACTGATCAGTAGTATAAACAAAACCCGGGGTATCTGCTCCGTTTTCATCTTGGACAAAGGTCTTGCGGTTAGTTCCAAGATTTAATCCTAACGAAGATAATGCCTGACTTCCATTTGTATCATTTAAAGAAAGAATTTTGTACCCGTTACCCGAATTTTTGGTTGCAATTGATAACTGTGATAATGAAGAAGTTGGTGAAAATATTGATGCGTTTACAAGACCAGATGCACCCATTACCTGGCTTACAGAAGCATTTAACTCATTTACCAAATTACTTGTATCACCATTTATAGACAGATATTTGTTAGAATCAGTAACTGTGATTTTTAATTGGTAACTGGAACCATTAACTACTTTCTCTGCGTTCACTCCGCTGATTTTAGTATTTATTTGAGAAACAACGCTGTCAATAACATCACTATACGAACCAGCAGAATAATTAATTACAGTATCAGTTCCACTTAAATTTACTTTGAATGAACCTGAGCTGGCTGTACTTCCACTAACCGAGTTTGATGTTACTATTGCTTTATCGCTATTTAGTGCATTCTGAACTTTTTGAATTACTGCGTTGTTTGTAATAGTACCATTTGTGAAATCAGAACTGTCAAATTCTACTGTAACATGACTTGTTAATACTCCTCCCTTTCCATCTCCTGCAGTTATATCAAATGTGTGTGAACCCGGTGCTGTAATTGTAGTTGAAGCTGCATTTGAATCCATGTCCTGAGAAATAGCAATATCACTTTTTGCAAGCTGGTTAACTCTTACTGATTGTGAACTAAGTACAGCAGTACTTGTTGCTGTTAAATCAGCAAAAGTCGAATTTGAACTTGTTGTCTTCTTTACAAGAAATGAAGATTGATTTCCTGTAAGCTGCAATGAATATACAGAGTTTCTAAGTGTTGTTATCTTAGTTGCTAGTGTAGTATATGCTGCAGATAAATCGTCATAGTTCTTCTTTTTTGCTGTGAGAGGGTCCACTTTCTTTTTTGTTTCGCTTGCAGTCCAATCATTTACAAAACTATTTACGCCATCTATTGTTAACAGATTTGCAGCCATAGTATTTTACCTGTTTTTAAGTGCTTTTTCCCAGCTTTCTTTTAATTCTGTTAAAACTTTTTGTACAATTTCGTATTTCCTTTTTCTCATTTGATCCTGGCAGAACTGGTACAATCTAAAAAGTCCAATTGAAATTTCTTTTGCTGCAGGGTTATCAAAGTTTAAGGCATTAATTAGAACTTGCAATGCGTCATTTGTTTTTATCATATTATGCTTTTGACAATTCACGATTGCAAAATCATAAATCCGCATTATCAATTGTTCAGGCGTTGCTGATAGTATTTCATTGTTTAAATATTGGTTAATTTTTTGGTTAGCTGTATTAAAGGAATTCATTGTATACATTTATTTCACCATTTGTCTAAAATTCCCGGTTCACGGGATAAATTAAAATTTCAAAACTCAAAAACTTCTTAAGGTTTTCAAAACTCATGTTTCAAAAATAAAGAAAACCCTCCTGCAAGCAGGAGGGTTAAGAATGCTCTCAATTAACGGAATAACTGTAATAACTGTTGTGGTGCTGCATTCATCTGAGACATCATCGATGTTGCTAATTGTGATCCGATCTGTCCCTTTGATGCTGTGATTTGAGAATCAAGTGTGTCTGTATCAAATATCTGTGAAACTGCTGCATCATTATTGGCAATTGCTGAGGTCAGGAATTCACTTCTTGAATCCAATACCTGGTCTTGGTTACCAATATAGGTGATTGCAGTTCTTATATTGCTTTGGAAAGTTGTGATAGATTGTGTTAATGAGCCTGCATTACCTGCTGAAAGAGCTGTAAGAGCTGCAGAGTTATCGCCAACCTTTGCTCCAATATTGATTGATACGTTTGATGAACCAGCGCCAAATGTAGCTGCGGCACTTGCTAACAAGTCAACACCATTAATTTTTGTGTTGCTAAGTATTGAGCTAATTTCGTCTGATAATGTTTTAACATCACTTTGAAGACTTGTAGCATCTTTCAATGGATCTGATGAATCTGCCTGCTTTGACTGAATATCGTTCAACTTATCATAAACCTGTTGAAGAGCTGATTCAGCTGTGCTGAGGAAGTTCTTTGCAGAACCAATGTTGGCTAATTGGGATTTCATTGTTGAAGATGCTGCTTCCAACTTTTTACCAACGTTCCAGCCGGATGTGTTGTCTGCGGCAGATGATACTTTTTTGCCTGATGCAAGACTTAATTGTGCTTTTTGTGTTGCAGTTTGAGATTTTGCAAGTGCTGCATAAACTTGTTCTGCACCGAGATTTGAGTTAACTGAGAAAGCCATTTGATACCTCCATGTGTTTGTGATTTGTTTTTTTCAAGCATCCTTGCTTGATTTATTTTTGAGATTTTATGTTTTTTTTAATCTCAATAATATTATCGTAGGCTCGAAAGAAAAGTTTAGATTTTTTAATAAAGAATTTTCAGACTGGATTTGTATAGGCAGATAGTTTACTTTTCAAAAATTTTATTCTTTCAGCAACTTCAGGAATTGAACTAAAGTTTTTTTCAATCTTTTCGATAGTAAAGTTTATTTTATTTATATCTTTCATTTTAAGATAAAATGATATCAGGTAAAACATTGCTGCCGGATTTTGTTCAAGCTGTTCAGACTCCAGAAGATTAATCGCTTTTCCTGTTTCATTTGCCGCTTCGTATATTTTTACAAGCGCAAGTTTTATTTCCATATTGCCTCTGAATATTTTCGTTAGTATTTCAAATATTTTCAGCTTTAATTGATTATCAGTTTCATTTTGTAAAAGCATTATTATTAAATTGATGCTGTAATCATTAACCATCTTAATCAATATTTCTATATCACTGCCGCAAAGCTTTGTTGCACTTACCAACTTGCGGATCACTTCAATACGCTCCTTGGCATCTATATACTTTTTATTTTGATAATCAAGGAATAGTTCGCTTTGGTAAAATTTAAAGCTGCTTATATTATTATTCTGTATGGCAACCATCATTCCGAAAAATATTATTTCTTCAAGATCCAGTTTAATTGTGATCCCTTTTTCGAAATAATTAATTTTTCTGTTAAATTCAAAAGATTGTTTGCAATGCAATTCTGCTTTTTGATAATCTTTTTTGCGGAAATATATTTTCGAAGCTAGCATGTGTGCATAAGCATTCTTTGTTTTATACTGAAGCCCCTTTATTATATAATTCTCTGCTCCGTAAACATTATGATTGTTTAATTCAATGAATGCTATTGATGAAAAACATTCAACAACATAGCTGGTATCCAAATATTTATCTTTACTGGCTGCAAGATAATATTTCTTAGCATTCTCAAAGTCTTTTAGTACTTTATATGTATTTCCTAGTTGGAAAGCATAATATGCTGAGTTTTTATTTTTATATTCTTCTAATAGTAAATCTAGATTTCTTTTTGCTTTTTTTTGTTTCTCTTCTTTGGAAACATTATAACCGGTGTGATTAATAATAATATTTGAGTTTAGTAATTGGTATTCGTTTTTTACAAGGGATTCCTCTATCTGTTCATGAACTTTCCCTGTAAACTCAATACCTTGACTGTTAAGAAACAACCTTACATAACGGAAGGAATTGTCTCGGCTTTCATCAGTATCAATATTTTGTATTGTAAAATAAAATCCAAACTTTGTTTTTTTATCTAAAATGTTTTTCAGTTCTGTAACCGATTTTTGATCTAACCGTTCATCTGCATCAATATAAAGTATCCAATCACCTGTTGATTTGCTTAATGCATAATTTCTTGCAGCGGCAAAATCGTTTACCCACTCAAATGAAAAAACATTTGCTCTAAATTCCTGCGCTATTGCTATTGTATTATCGGTTGATCCCGTATCTACAATGACTATTTCATCTGCCAAATCTTTTACTGATTCCAGGCATTCTCGAAGATACTTTTCTTCATTCTTAACTATCATTGATAATGTTAGCCTTGGCATTTTAACCTCTTACTAAAGTATTGTGATATTCTTCCAAACCCAGATGCACATTCGCCCTTGAAAGTGCTTCAACTGCGGAAGGATTATTTGGCTCATTCTTTACTCCCCATTCAAACATCACTTTTGCATTATCATATTGTTCTTGTATAAAAAATATTTCGCCAAGTCCTACACATGCTAAAGAAGATGCTGGATTCAATCCTAGTGCGGTTTCAAAACATTTTTTTGCATCTTCAATATTATTCATCTGTAGATGACTGAGACCGCAAACATTTTCCAAAGTGCAAAGCGTTTCAGCACCACTTCCATTCAGATTATCTTGAAGTGTATTTTCTGCCTCAGCAGCCAATTGTATTACTTTTTCAAATTTGCCTTCAGAGAAATATTTTAATATTGTTGATACCAGTTGCGCTGTTTTCTCTGTTGAATGAATTTCTTCAAAACGAATTATTAGCTTCTTTTTTAATTCTACAATTCTTTCTTTTACTTTTTGAGATGTATTTTCCCAGGAAAATTTTAATGCGTCTTCTGCAGATTGTTTTCCAAGTTTTGCCAAATGGTCGGTATGCTCAATTGCATATTTCATCTTGCTTATTAGGTCTTCCAGTGTTACCTCATACAAGTAGGGATTTCCAACTGTTTCCATATCGCCAATTGTGTTTCCTTCCACCAATAATTTCTTAGCATCAACAAGAATACTATTATCCTTATTGCAAAAATCTAAACATGCTCCGGCGTTTGTTACAATAGGGGTTGTACCGCATGCCATTGATTCAAGAATTGGAAGTCCAAAACCTTCTCCCCTGTATGGATGAACAAGAACATTACAAGCTTTATACAAACCGGCTATTTCTTTTTCCGGTAGGAATGAATCTATATATTCTATTTCCGGCAATGATTTATTTTTTGCATATGATTTTATTTTTTCCTTGGCAGTCTGACCGGCATAGAATGAATCACCCCCAAAATCTTTAACCACAAGGCACACATCATCGGCACTGTTAAATGTTTCTGTATAAGCTTTTAATAAAATATCTATTCCTTTTCTAAAGATTGTACCGCCTACAAACAGAAATTTAAATTTTTTCTTTGTCTTAAGTTTATACGGCTGAACGTTGGGATTAAATATCTTTGGATCAATACCGCTTGGAATTACATAAACTCTGTCTGCAGGTACGCCGCTATCGATAAACACATTTCTTACAAAATTACTTGGAACCCACATTTCATCAACTTGTTTTGAAAAAATATTAGCCCATTTTGTTGGAATACTGCCGAACTCCCAGGGCTGCCAAACTACCCATCTGCCTTCAGTTGGTGCATTCAAATTTGGAGGCCAATGATGGCGAACGTGAATATCAACTTTTGAATTTGGTAATTTTATATCTTCTAACAGCTGGTAATACTCGCTTTTTACATCCGGTAAATATTGATTTGGCTCAAATGGAACTATTGATACATCATAATTATCTTTAATAAGACTGAGACAGACTTCCCGGTTAACTACCGAAAGAGAGTGATTTACAAATTGTGAGCCTTCCCAAATTATTTTATAATCATTTGTAAGATTAAATTCTTTATATGGTATCTGCGGAAATAATTTTTCGCGCACTGTGTTAAAGAGTTTTCCAAAATTTTGATTTACAACTGAGATTCTTTCCCATGGATCTATGAAAACATAATTTGTATGATCTTTCCAGCCATTTAAATCACTGCCTACAATTGCCGGGAAAACTATTGTTTCAATTCCACATAATGCTGAAAAAGATTTTCCCCACGAATCCGCACCTATGAATAAATCTGCCGCAGCTATTATGTTCATCTGCTCTTCAAAATTGAAACTTCTTTTGTCAATACAACCTTCAATCAGTGGGTAATCCTTATTTTCCTTTGGCGTGCCGACTACAACAGGTTTTATGCCTAATTCAATAAGATAATTTAAAATCTGGACCCATTGAACGGGATGAATTATATTTCTTTTGCTCAATGTCATTCCCTTCTGGCTGCCAACCGGCTGAAGAACAATTTGCGGATTTGTAATTTTACCTTTTTCAAATTGCTTACACCACATCGGTTTTGTATTTACGCCATATTTTTCTTCAATGTCCAGTTCAGCATTCCATTCTGTGTAATCGCCAACAGGAGGGGTAATACCCATTCCTAAAAAGTTAGGATGAATATAAAGCATCTTCCGTAGCATCCTATGAAATTTATCATGCTGGGGGTAACTAAAAATAATTACCCTTTTAAGCTTGTTGAATGGTTTGAAAAAGCTGTGAAGCATTTCTGTATTATTAGCAATGCTTATCACTACAGAATCCGGGTGTTCATCATAAAATGTAGATAGAAGCAGCAGGGCATCTCCTGCACCTCCCATATGAACATAGAATGGCGGCGCTGCATCCAATAACTTTCTTATATTTTCATATGATTTATAATCATCATCAAGCGGCATCAAGGATTCTTTTAAAATAACTATATGACCGTCTTCTTTCTCTTTAAATGATTTCAAAAGCTCATTAAAATGTTTTTCTTTTTCTATTTCACGGTGAACATCATCCTGTATTGTAATATTTATATTCTGCAATGATTGTAATCTTTGTACACGTTTTTCTTTAGCATCCTGCACTATAGGGCGTAAACCATCAACAACATGTTCATGAGAAAATTCTTCTGAAATATATTCTCTAGCTGCATCTCCAAACTTTTTGCATAATACCCTGTCTGTATATAGAGCAACAACATAATCGGCAAACTCTTTGGCATTGGTTGCTATAAATCCGTTCGTCCCATGCTGTATTGATAAACGCTGATAAGGATTTTTCAATGCAACAGCTGTTAAGCTGTGTGCCATTGCCTCAAGAATTTTTACCGATTGTCCGGTTCCTCCTATTAATGGCGCTATGGCAAAAGAGCTTTTTGCGTACAGGTCTTCCAAATCGGGAACAAATCCAAGTGGACGAATTCCATCCATCTGTGCTACTGTCCAGCAGCCGTCGCCAATAATGTTCAAATTAAAATTTGGTATTCTCTTTTTAATCAATGGTAAAATCTTAGCCGCAAAATAATTGTAGCCTTGTATGTTAAATACATTGCTTGCAATTACATAAATTGGATCTGCCGAGTATGTGTTTTTATAAGCAGATTTCTGAAAATTAATTGGAACCGGAACAGTAACAGCTTTTGTATGTTTTGCATATTTTTTTATTCCTGCTTCTTCTCTTTCTGAAAATGTTATTGTATAATCAAAAAGATCATAAATCTCATATTCTTCTAGATTTGTCGGAAGATTCATTTTTGCAAAAACATTTTCATCAAGCGCCGCTGCCGGTATAGTATCCGGATGATATGGACCCTGCCCTAGAATTTTTACAGCCGCATCCTGCATTTCAAGATTAAATGAAACAAGATCATGCATAAGCTGAACTTTGGTTACATTGGAATACTTCGGATTTTGTATAAGCTTACCCCACCATGCATAGTTTATCAAGACTATATCCGGATGAACTTGATCAAATACTTCATCGAAAGATTTTTGCAGCCCATCCGGCATTTTCCAATTGAACATTGCCGATTTGCCAAAATCATTCATTAGGGAAGAAAAAATATCATCTTTTTCTGTGCTTTGGTAAATATAGATATCAACATCCTTGTCCTTAAGAAATGCTTGTATTTTTTGTCCTTCCCAAACTTTATCTGAATAGTATGTTGTTCCAAAAATTGTTAAGTGGCAGTCAAGTTCCTGTAAAGCGTTCAATGTTCCAATAAATGCCTGGTCGCAGCCGGTTCTTGGAGGATAAGGATTATGCGGGAAGAAGCAGAGCACTTCTAATTGCCCGGTTTTCTTCTTTGGGTTTTTGAAAACATTTACATTTCTTGGACGGTTAGATGTATGGCATATTTTTGGTAAATATTTTTTCTTATAATAATTATCATCAAAGTATTTTCTTAATCTTTCCATGCCTGTATAGTCGGGTATATTTAGACTATCATCAAGAGCACCTTGGGCGCAGACAAAACGGCATGCTAATTTGTAAACATCAAAAAGCTTGATTTTTATTTTATCCAGTTTTTTCCTGTCTTCGGTTTTTACTGCCAGTAGCCCTTCCGCTTGTTGAATCTGCTTGAGCAGATCTGGTAACATCATTAAAATTAGTTCAGCCGTTACTTCCGGGGTTTTTAGATCAAGTCCAAACAGCTCATACGAAATCTTCGGATAGTTTTCCTGATAAATTTTATGCAGCCTGCCTTCAAGATAATACCTGTTAAATTCTTCATTCAGTTCAATTGGATTATCAAGGTAAGATTTTATCCAGGGACTAGAATAAATCTTGATTTGAACAAATCTTTGTAGGCGTGTTCCAAATTGAATACCTGCAATAAATGACGGATAGAATGGATGAAATAATGCGTAATTCAATAATGATTTTTTGAAAGATACTCCTTCTGCCGAAAACATTAAATGATTTGTTTCTTCATTTGAAAGCCACATCTCATTTCTTCTTTTCAAACATTCAAAACTCCATTGAGAAAATGGAGTAAGTTCAACATTGCTGGAAAAATCAATCGTTGAAACTACAACTTCTGTTTCATTGGGATGTTCCTTATGGAAATTAATATGCTGCTCTAAGTAATCATTTGCAGGAAGATAGTCTTCCGAATGTATTACAACTATTTTCGATTTTGCAAGTTCTATCCCTTTATTTATTGCAGATGCCTTGCTTTGCTTACCAATAAAAACATAACTATGATTAAAACATCCTGCATTTTTGTTTACGGCATCTTCTAAACATTTTTCATCATTAGATTCAACTATAACTATTTGGAATTTATCTTTTGAAATTAATTGTGTTGTAAAAGCTTTGAGACATTTTTGTAATTTAGCAATATTAGTTGCCGCCAAAATTACCGATACATCATATTTCATTTTTGAAAGATCTTGTTCAAATCGATATGATTTACTACTGTCGTATCCTAACAGTCTTGCATTCAATCGGCGATGAATTTTATTTCTATCTGCAGTACATGCTTCAAAACCTGATATTTCAGGCGGATCTTCATGGTAAAACAACTCTTCAGACCATTTATTTACGAACTTTTGGTGATTTATTTTTAAGTATTTTTTAAATCCACCTTCTGAATCCTGACCCGCTGTTATATGCTCGTGATGTATAATTTGAGAACCTGGAACATATAAAACTTTATATCCTAATTTTCTCGCACTAAAACAGAGATCTGTATCTTCATAATATGCAGGCCTATATAATTTATTAAAACAACCTATTTTATTGAATAAATTTGTTCTTATCATTAAACAGGCACCCGTGATATAATCAACTTCTGTAATCCTATTGTACTCTTCTTTTGCAGGGTCATCAAAGCGTCCAAAATTCCTACCACTGCCATCTGCGTAAATAATTCCACCGGCTTCCTGCAGTGAACCGTCCGGGTATACGAATTTTGAACCAACCACACCGTTTTTTTCATCTTGCTCTATTACTTCCACAAGTGAGCTCAACCATCCGGGCAGCACTTCAGTATCATTATTCAAAAAGAGCAGATAATTTCCATTAGCCTTTTCTGCTCCAAGGTTACACGCATCAACAAATCCAAGATTTTCTGCATTATTAACTGTCAATATTTCTTTCCCTAGAGACGTTAAATAATCCTGAGTATTGTCGGTAGATGCATTATTTACAACAATAATTTCGTATTCCCCGGTTGAGGTATTTTGTTTTATTGATTCAAAGCACTTGCGTGTAAAATCAACTTGATTATAGACGGGTATTATTATTGACACGAGTTTGCTGTTTTCTTTTATCGGCATATTTTTTCTTTTTGAATATTCTAAATCATTTTTAATGTTTTTTTGAATTATATCTTCGATTTTATCTCACTAAAGAATCAGAAGTTGTTTCACTGATTATTTCACTATGAATTTCATTGTTCTCCTCTACAACATTCAGCTGATTTAAATAAGCATAATTATTTAGAGCAGTTTCGTTCTGGGGACATATTGTTAGAATTATATTAATTAGTTCATTTGCACTGTCATTATCATTATTGATAATATGAACTACAGCTAAATCGTTCAACGCTTCCAGATGTTCAGGTTCAACATTCAGGATCATAATTAATTTTTTCTTTGCTTCATCAAAATTTTCTTTTTCAATAAAATTTTCTGCTTGTACCAGGTATTGAGAGCCTTTTTTAGAATTCCATTTTAATTTTGTTCTTAATGCCTGTCTGGCAATATCTAATATTTCCCGGCATGTTTTTATAAAGGACTCATCATTAAAAGAGTTGGTATATTTAATAATTGCCATGTTAGCTGAGAATAAATTTCCATCTTCGATTGACTGGCTGATTTGCTGCTTTAATTGACTAATCTCTTGCGAAGCATTCCCTTTTTGTATACTAAATCCATGTTCATTTGCTGTTTCAGTGAAAGCGGCTTTTGTTGCTTCAAGAAAAGCTCTGCCATATTTTTTATCCGGCTCAAGATGATTTCCTTCTCCCCACTCATTCCAGGCATTGATAAAAATAAACTGTTCATTGGTGACAAATTTATTTTTTGTTTGAACAATTACTTTGCTTAGCCATTGCTTGTATAATTCCGGAGTTGAGTTGATAAATACATTTGCTGCATGACCCCGTCTGGCTGAATTATCCCAGCAAGGTGTAACACCTCTGAATAATTTGTAATCAGCCGGCACTTTTGCCAGCATATTATTCATTAAATCCTTGTACTCATAAACTTCAAGACTGTTTAGTTTTGGTGTGCTAAATTCTCCCGCTAATTTTCTCTTTCCCTTCATTCCCCAATCCGGTGCAAACTCAACAGCGGCATCAAATCCCAATTCGTTTGGGTTTGTTCCTCTAATAAAACTTTCCACTCTTACTAAGTACAGGTCTTTAAAACCATGCTTCTTTACTTCATTACGCCAAGCAGCAGAAGTCTTTTTTATTTCAGGGAATAGTTCAGTCCTATAGATCAAAAGTACTGGCTTGCCGTCTACAGTTATGTAACGGTTATCTTTGAAATATGGAATCAAGCTTCTGATAAAATTTAGATCATCCTGCGCATTATGCTCCTGCTTGAAAATTACATCATTATCGTGTCCATCCCATTTCCTTGTCCAGTTTTCATTTGCCCAGCAGACACAGAAAGGAAAATCTAATTCTTTATTTGCCAGCAGTTTTTTTATTGGAGTTTCAAGAGCTTCCTTTCCATTGAACCAATAGTAGTAATAACAGAATCCGTAAATGCCATATTGTTTGGCAAGTTTGATTTGTTCTTTTCTAATCTCATCTGAACGTAAATCATAATACCCAAGCTCAGAAGGTTTATGCGGCTGGTAGTGTGAACTGAAAAGTGGTTCTGCTTTAGTTACATTAGTCCATTCTGTAAATCCTTTTCCCCAGGCTTTATCATTTT
The DNA here is from genome assembly GCA_003155655.1 of Melioribacter sp. Classification (GTDB taxonomy): domain Bacteria; phylum Bacteroidota; class Ignavibacteria; order Ignavibacteriales; family Melioribacteraceae; genus Fen-1258. The sequence goes on along the minus strand of PMDS01000097.1, from coordinate 112,227 downwards.
CAGGAATAGGATGATATTGCGGAAGATAGAATGCAATTGCTTTTACACCATTCTCTTTACTGTATGTTTGATTATGATTAATAATGCTGTTTAAGCCGAAGTTTCCGGTTCTCTTTAAACCTTTTTCAGCTATAAACTGTGCTATATCTAATATCTTTTTTTGAGTTGGCGCATTGTCGTACCCAAATAGAAATTTTTCGAACAGGTATTCAACAAATTTTTCTGAATATTTCTTTCTGTCAGAAAAGTCTTTTTTAAGAATAGCATTTTCAATTAATTCTTCCAATGATTTTTCCACGTCATATTCATACGCAACTTGTTTTACGATTAATTGACTATTGGCAAGCAGCAGAATTGGCTTTTCATATAATAATGCTTCAAACTGCACTGTAGAAGACATGGCGGCAAATAAATCTGCCACTTCCATTAATGAACGATTATTCTCTTCTCTAATAATTATAACATTCGAACAGTCTGTTTGATAATCTATTGTGTCATGAGGATGCGGTTTGAAAAACAGCACATAATCGTTTCGTAAAGAGACTATTTTTGATAATTTTTCAAATGCTTCTTTTGTTGATGCAAACCATGGCGAGTTTCTTTTCGATAATTCCGTATCTCTAGGAACTAATCCGCCCCACACATCGTGCTGTCCCCAAAAGACAATTATTTTTTGGTCATCGCTAATTTTATAGAAACTTTTAAATTCTTCAGCATTCTTATATTTACTTTGAGAATACTTTTCTGGATTCTTACTTAAATAATAATTTTTTATTTCAGAATATTTAACTGATGAAAGTTGCTCATCTGATTCAAGTATATTGGAAACACTATTTAATTCCGAATCTGCGCCATTCCCTTCTTTTTCAATCATCATCGTTAAAGGATATAATCCCCTTTCAATAATATAGACAGGAATATTTTTCGATTTACAAATTTCCTTTTGAAGTGAACTTTGCGGTAATGTATTGCCCCACAATAAGACCATTGATGGAGTAAAATTATCTAATAGTGATTCAAAATAGAAACGGGCTCTTATTAAACCTTCTGTAATTTGTGTTTCGTTATTGGCATTATTGCCGGAAAATGCTTTATCTCTATCAATCCATTCATTTTCGCCATCAAATTTTTTATATTCTTTAAAGTTTTCCGGTAGTTTAATTTCAGAATAGTATTCTGAAAAAGAATACGGAACTTTAATTAGAGGCATAGATAATTTGGGATTGCTTGCATGAGAAAGAATAATAAGTAGAAAGTTTTGTTTCTTTAATTCATTTTCCAATTCGTTTAATACATTGCACATTTCATCCGAAAGTAGGTAACAGGAGATTAGACATATTTTCATATCCTCTTCAAAATTGTTTAGAACAATTTCTTCACTCGCACATTTTTCAAAAAGCATAGAATTTTTTGTAAACCAGACAATATCTTCAATATTGGATTGCATGTAGGTTCTAAGCTGAGCAGTTTGTTTTTTCAGAAGATGAAAACCATGGTTCGAAAACTTTTCTATCCAATATTCATGCTGTTGTAAATTAACATGATTTACGCCGCCCGTTTGTTCTGGTGTTGCGCCTGTAAAAAATATATACCTCTTCGAACTACGGCAAATGTTATCAATTAGTAAATCAGCATATTGTTCTTCAAGATGTTCTGCCACCTCGGAACATATCACCAGGTCGTATCTTCCTACATATAAAGGTTGTCTTAAATCTTTTTGATGAAAGTTCTCTCTTAGTGGATATTGAATTGAGTTGATTGCATTAAATGAACCGTCAATACCTTTAATTTTTTTTCCTTTCTCAGCAAATGTCTTTAACAAATAACCGTTTCCGCATCCGAGATCCAAAACCGAACCCGGATTTGTCATTGCATTAAGTTCGTTTGCGATAAAACGATATTCTTTTTCCCAATCATTATGCATCTTGTAAAATTCTTCATCGTAAATCTCCGTCATGGATTGATCGATAAAAGAATTGTAATTGTTTTCAAGATTTTCCTTTAGCTTATAATCAAAAATGATATTGCCGGATTGATGATATTTTTCCAATTGTTTTTTTGAGAGTATAAACTTTTTATATTCTTCTTCAAGTTTGTTCTCTAAATAAAGCTTATACCATCTTCTCCAATGCCAGCCAACTTCCTTGGGAAGACTTGTATTTCGTTCATAAGAAGAACCACCATTTATCACTTTCATTTTAAATTGTTCATACCCGCGTACTGGATAATGGTATATTACAATATTTTCACTTTTAGAATATTTAGCACTATCCATCTTGACTGAATGGTTGCCTTGCTCTACTTCTACTTTATCACTTGCTCTATGAATTAATTTATTTCCAATTGTATACATGAAGAATGGATATTTTTCAACACAAGAAAAGTCAAGATTGAATGGTTTTATTGATTTGGTTTTTAAATCATAGAATATAAAATTTGGTTTAGCTATTTCTTCCTCATCCAAATTCATATTAAATCTGTTGCAGTAAAGAACATCAAAAGAAGAATTCTCTAATTCGGTTTTAAGGTTACCTGATCTTGGGAACCAAAATTCGTCCGCATCGTTATGTAAAATCCAGTTGGCTCCAAATTTTTCTTTGGCAAGCAGCGCCATGCGTGTTACCCACACTGATTGGGAATAATCTTGTGCAGGTTCGTCAATTACATAAACGATTCCATCTTTTTGATAATCTTGCAACAATTCTCTTGTCCCATCTACAGAACCATTATCTGTTGCAATTATAAAATCAACACCGTGATTCAGATGAAATTCAATATTCTCTTTGATAATATCAATTTCATCCCGTACCAGCAAAGTCATAACCAAACGACTTTTATTTACCATTATTAACCCTGCTTATTAAATCTTTAGAACAGTCCGTATTTTTCGACCAGTTGATTAGTTTCAATCCCGTTGGCAACGTCTATAAGAATCATCTTTTCATTTTTCATTTTTTCCATTGCTGTTTCAATAATTTGCTTTTCATGTTTTTTAGGAATCACTACAATTCCATCTTTATCACCAAACAGTAAATCATCCTTATGTATGCTTACGCCATCGATTATTACAGTTTTATTTTTAGAGGTCACTATCCCGCGTTTACGTGTGTCTTTACAATAATTTCCTTTTGAAAAAACTGGGAATCCCATATCGGCGGTTTCCCTTGTATCGCGTGTAACACCATCTATTATTGCACCCGAAGCTCCTGACCTTAATGCAAGGTTTGCATTGAGTTCTCCAAAAAAAGCAAAGTCGGGAATTTTATTCGCCACAACTATTATGTCATTTGACACAACGTGATCATACAAATTCAATCCGTCATATATCTTCTTAAAATCTTCATCATCGGGACATAAGTCTATCTGCATCGTTTTGGCACGACCAAAAATTTTAAGATTTGGCAAGTTTAAATTAAAACGGCTTGAGAGTATACCTTCAAGTTCCATATCATCTAAAATATCCGAAAGAAGTGCGCTTGTAAGAAGTAGTTTTAAATTATTGAACAATCTTCGTTCCTGCTCTCTCAATCCAATTGCAATAAGATTTGCTAACTCAAAATCCAATGGCCAATTAACGTCTATGCTCTCAGTTGGATCAATTTCAAGCAAGTAAGGTTTATCACCAATTCTTCTTTTAGTCCTTAGAACCGTTTCTCTTCTAACTATATATAGTCCCATTGATTCGATTATAGTATCTTCCAGATCTGCACTGTTCGGTATATGGCTTATATCATAAATAGGTTTTCCATCTATCCATCTATATTGTTTTTCTTTTCGAACAGCCATAACGGAATCATATTCTTCATTTTCAATTAATACTTTAATCCCTTTTTCAATTGTTTCTCTTTTAATAAATGGACTTGTTCCTAATAGCTGAATGCAAATATCTGCATCAGTACTAAGCACTTCGTTGTAAAAAAGTAAATTACCATCAGTTTTATTTGATGCTAGTGAAGGATCACGTCGAAGAATTTTACATTTTATTTCATTTGCAATTTGAATTATTTCGTGTGATTCAGAATCAAGAAAGACTTCATTTATCATTTGCGAACTAACAAGTTTTTTCAGACTGCGGAGAAACATTGGCTCCCCATCCAAGAGCATTACATTCTTGTTGGGAATTCTATCACTACTCCCCTTCACAGGAAGAAAGGCTGATATTTTCATAAAAATATTATTTTTCTTTTTAAATCCCTTATTTATAGACGAAATTCATTCCATAAACTTCAAGGTTGTATTGCGTTGTTTTTGCGTTAAAATGAAATACTAATGGCTAAATAATGAAATATGGTTAATATTGTGCAGTATTAGATCGGCTGAGAAAGAGATATTATTTAAATCTATTTTTTACTCGATTGGCATATAAATGATCATTTTATTTGATTTTTTACTGCTTTTAATACTCTTTGCGGTTCAATGTACTCTATACATTTATAATTTTCATTTTTACATGTCGGGGAAAAATAACATGTACACTCCTTGGACGGTTCAATTATTTCACCCCTGCCGTATAGAACAAATTCGTTTTTATTGAAGATATTATTTAGAAGTACTAATTTTTTCTTAAGGCCGATGGCAATATGCATTCCCATTGTAACAGCAGAAACTATAATGTCGCATTTATCCATCAGACCTATAAATTTTTTAAGAGGCATTACGCCAAAATATTTAGTGTTAGTTGAAGAAGAAATTCTTAGATTTTTTTCATCTTCTTCCGGTCCGCCCAAAATTACCACCTCATAGTTTTCTTTTTTTAGAGAACTAATAAGTTCCAACCAATATTTTTCCGGCCAGAGACGTGAAGTCCAGCGGCCGCCACATCCAGTATTTAGACCAACAATAATTTTAGAACTGTCTATGTTGTACTTTGTTACTAAATCATAATCCGGTAGTATATATTCTTCTTTATTATATGAGAATCCGCAAATATCAAAAATCTCTTCCATATAATTTTTTTTATTGGCTTTACTAATTTCATCAAATACTCCCGTTAAAAACTTATGATTGGCTTTCTCATCAAATGGAGATGGTTTGTTATTAACAAGAGTGTAACCACTATACTTTTGGGACTTCAAGGATTTTGCAAGGCTGCATGCCTGCTCATCCTTATCAAGATTAATTACTAAATCGAATTCCATGTTTTGTAATGTGATAAGTGAATTCAATTCCCAATTATAAATTTTATCAGCGCCAATATTATCTATTGACTTTTGAGGAATGAGATCTGGGAATTGTGTTATCCAGTAGACATAAGAGTCGGGGTATTCACTCTGAATTTTATGCAATAATGGTGTAGTCCTTATTACATCACCTGCTGCGCCTAATTTTATTATTAAAATCTTTTCTTTAACCTTTGAATAATATTTACATGGTATTTCGTTTTCAATGCATAACGCGTTATACATCTTATTTGGTCTGCATGGAATATAACCTGCAAAGTACCGGCAGTCCTGCTTCATCTCATTAAACTTCATACAGAATTAATTCCTATGAATATTTTTTCATGTTTTAATATACTTGTAAAAATATCAATCTTTCAAATTTTCAACGGAAAATTCAAAAATGTACATTTTATTTAAATGGATTTTATGCAATGTTTTAGAATTATTGAGCAATAATACCAAATTTTAGTCTCTAATAATTAAGTTTCTTTATAATGATCTGTGGTTGTGATTTGGATATTGAATTAATATGGCAGCAGTAAATTAACAAGTTAATAAATACTATTTCATTACTTCTTCAGAATGTTGCCTCTCGCTTTGAAGATGGGCAAAGCCGGAAATTACCGCATTAATATTTTCTTCGGCTGATTTCATTAGCTCTTTTTCTGTTTGTTCTCTCTGGTGCATTAAATCTTCCGCACGCTTTTTATGCTGTGCAACACTATTGCTAATACTCTCATTCATAATTTTTTCTTTGTGCACAAAGACTTCCTTTGTATCTGCAATAGTCTTATCTTTTTCTAACTTAAGAAAACTGATTTTCCTTTGAAGTTTCTGCTTTACATCGGCTCTTTCTATAAGAACTATTCCGGAAATAACTATTGAAATTACAAGCCCGACAAAAAAACTAATTGCTCCCCATTTTGAACCTGAAGTTAGAACAAACATAAAGATTGAATTAAATTCTGAAGTATCGGAAACAGATTTATTTGAATACCCTGCAACTCCTCCAATAAAAAATACAATAAATGCAATTATAATATTATAAGTCATATTATTTGACATCGAAACGCGAGGGTTAAAACGATCCTCATTGGGCAAACCATTTATTCTCTCTTCTATTGCCCGGCATTCAGCATCATAATTATTGGAAATATCTTTAATTGATGTTGCTAAATTTTCTTTTGATTTCGTCTTGAAATTTTCAAGCTCTTCAAGAAGATGTTTTTCAGTACTTAAGTTCTCCTGAATCGGCAAGTCAAAATATGAAACCTTTTCCTTTACCTCCTTATAAAATCTTTCTTTTACTTTAAGTACAAGATATTCTATAATGGATTCAAATTTATTATGGAACTCAGGATACAGTGCATAAAAAAGTGTGTTTGTGCTGTTATTATAGTTCTGAATGATTTTTTCACAGAATGAAATCGATTTTTTTATTTCATCATCAAAATATTCTTGGTACTTTTTTGATTTCACATATTCAAGATTGCCCCTGCATTTAGTAAATATTGATGAATCATGGTATTTGAACTCTTCCAGGACCATTTCAACAATTTTATATGCTTTTGAAAAATCTTTCTCGTTAAAAAGATTATATACAAACGCATTTCTGAAAAAATAACTAAACATTCCCGGGTTATTAGTCTTTATTGCAAGCATCAGCCTTTGCAAATCAAAATTTATTACCTCTCTCAGCAAATATGCTGAAGATTCTTCATTGCCTATGCACATCTCTGTAATTACGCAATAAAGTTTTGCTGTACTCCCCTGAGGTTTAATATCAATAGCATCCTTAAATGAATAATTTGCTTTTTCATAATCATTTTCTTTAAGAAATATGAACCCAAGATATAAATTCATTACATATTTAAGTTCGTTTTTCATTTGATCATTTATGCGAAGACCATTTATTATTTCCAACGCATTCTTAAACATTTCAATTGCACGCGGTGGATTATAAAAAGTACTCTGATAGGAATAAATAATTCCTTTAATTATCATTTTGAAAAAGTTATGCTTATTAATGTCCCTCTCACAAAAATTCATTGTAGTTGTTGCAAAATATTCCTTTTCGCTTTTTAGCTTAGTTGTTACCCATTTAGTGTAATTGTCTTTTATTGATTTGTGCAGCTCTGCATAGGAACCGCGTGCAAGGTTAAACCGTAGGAATTCTTCAACCTGGTTTAATAAGGGTGATTCATAAATCCAAAAAATCGGCGCTTCAGAATACGGAATAAATATTTCTTTTATTTCTGCCGGAAGATCAAGAGAATAAAACCTTATGCTCTCCTTTACGCTATTTAAATAATCAAAATCATTCCTTACATTTATTTGAAAATGCTCTTTAGCAAGATGGTTCAGCTTCGATTGAAAGTTCTCATTACTTACTATTGGACCATATTTTTCTAATTCTGGCTGCATCGTTTATTTGCTCAATGGGAATACGATTGTTATTGTTGTTCCAATATTTTTTTGGCTCCTAATTTCAAAAGTACCACCCATCAGTTCTGTTAATCTATAAGCAATAGTTAATCCCAATCCTGCTCCCTCAAATGGACGGGTATATCCTTCCACTTCTTGTGTAAAAGGTTTTAATAATCTTTCAACTTGGGCTTGCTCAATTCCTACTCCAGTATCAGAGATTATTATTTCAACTTTATTATCTATTAAACGGGAAGCGAGTTGCACTTCTCCGCTATTTGTATATTTGATCGAATTATCAACTAATGAATGGATTACTTTTTCCAGCTTTACCCAATCTATTTCAATTATGCATTCTTCTTCGGCAAGTTCAAGAATGAACTTCAATTTTTTCTTTTCGGCTTCAGAATAAATATTGTGATAAACATTTCTTAAAATCTGATTACAGTTCAAGTCAACCATATCAAATTCTATGTCTCCGGATTCGATTATCGATACCTCCGTTATGTTCATAAACAGGTTAAGCGCTCTGTCAAGAACTTCTTTCATCGAATCCATTAGCTCCCGAATAATTTCTATGTTTCCTGTTTCAATACTTTCGTCGATTATTTCAGAAAATCCTACAACTGCATTAAATGGTGTACGTATCTCGTGTGACATGTTTGCTAAAAAATCCGACTTCATTTTATTTAATTGAATTTCTTTTACAATCGCCTTTTTTAATTTGTCACGGGAAAGAATTTCTTCTGTTATATCTTTCATTGTTATGATATGAATTGCAGAATTGCGCTCTGGTTCATTTGTCCGCGTAATCTTACAAGTATACTGACGGTAATCTGCATGTTTGTAACTAAACTCAAAGTATGGAGTGTTTTGTTTTGAAAGAGCCCTCATCGATTTGTATATCAAATCAACAAGTTCTTCCGGTATAAATTCTTCAATTCTTAACGAATATATTTTATTTTTATCTATACCAAATATCTGACAGAAATTGTCGTTTGCATTTTCAAACAAAACAGAATTATTTGTTGATTCTACTATTAACAACAGATCAGAAATATTGTTTATTATCATTTTCTGCTTTCTTTCAGAGCGTTCAATCATTTTAGACTGTTCAATATGTTCTGTAAGATTATTGGCAAGGAGTATATAGCTTTCAGGATAATCTTCTCCTCCTTTAACTGGATTTAAATTATATTCCCAGAATTGTGTAGGTCTTTTTTGTGAATGCGGAATTACTTTTTTCCAATGGAGAAAATTTGCCATTGCAGATTCTAAGCTCTTAATGTCTTTATCATCAAAAACTTCATTTATTACATCACACAAATAATGGTTATAAATACTATCAATATCCTTCCCTATTAATTCTTCAAATGAACGTGTCGCATACGTTACACGATGGTCATGATCAAGAATAATAATTGGTACATTTCCTCTATCAAGAGCATTATGTAACGAATTAATTTTTTGTTCAATCTTTTTTCTGTTTTCAAGAGATTCTATTATTAATACAAAATATTGAATTGAGCGAATTACTATTCTTTCAATACTAACCGAATAATTGTTTAAATAGTCATTATTATCTGAAGATAGGTTTATTTCAAGAGTAATGTTTTTGTAGTGACTACTGCTAAATCCCTTTAACAAGTATAGGAATTCAGGATTTGATTTCATTAAAAAAAGTTCTTGTCCAATTTCCAGTCCAAAACTACTGTGAAATGCTTCATTGCAATAAACAATCTTAAGATCTGGCGCAACAATTACAAGAGGATTGTTATTTGGCAATTCAACGTAGCTTTGAAAATCAAGGCCTGTTTCTTCTGCAATATTTTTTTGATTATTTATATTTTGCATTTTAAATTCTATTAATTTGCAGTTCTTGCAAAATTAGATGCTGATTTTCAGTATAGTTTTTAAGATTAAATTTTAATGAAAGATATTTTTCTAAGAAATTTAGAAGACACTTATTGACATATATGAGTTCGTCATGTAGACCGGTCTCCAGTTCTAAAAATATTTTCCTGACAAAATAATCATCGGCACTTGTTGAACTGCTGCTTTCACTTAACGATAAAAAAGAATTATACATGTTTTGTAAAACAGGTAAACTCGACTTGATTTCTATATTATGATTTTGATCTTTATATAGTGGAGAAGAAATTTTTGTCGATATTTCTGCATTATTTCTGGCAGCACCATACTTACGTTTTATTCCGTAATCTAAATTTGTCATTATAGAAATTTCACCAATTAATATGTTTATCGAAAAATCAAACTCGTCGAAAGAAAAACAAATAGTTAATTTATCATTTTCATTATGAAAATTTTTTAATTGCCAATGAATACTCGATAAAAAAACTGTTGCAGGAGAAAGCGAGAATGAATCACTTGAAGTCGAATGAATAGAGTTCAAATAACGTGAGGCTTGAGCACTCTTATTGGGCGTACTTGAGTGTCTGTAATCTGAACCCGGTTTAATATTTTCTATTTTTTCTAACATACCTTCTTCTCCACTTTATTATCGTAAGAAGAGGGCAATTATTTTATATTAATCTGTCTTTATCATACGATTTTCTTCAAAATAGTTTATTACTTCCGGATTTTGAAGATGAATCAGCTCATTTACAAATTTTTTGATCCGTTCTATTGATTCAGTGACCGATGAAAAATCTTCCTGGAATTTTGATTTATCTTCCTTGGCAATTTCATTTTCAATATTTTTTACAGAAAGGACCAAACTGCTTAAAGGATTATTGATTTTGTGACCAATAGTACAAGCCATTTCTACTACTGCTTTGGAATGTTCAATGTTGCGTAATTCACTTTGCAAATTAAAAATCCTTATTCCCGAGCGTATACGTGCCAGAAGTTCCTGATTTTCAACCGGTTTAACAAGAAAGTCGTCAGCTCCTACGTCCAACCCCATTATTCTATCTTTCAATGAAGATCTGGCAGTAAGTATTATAAAATATATGAGTTTATTACTTTCATCATTCTTTAAGATATTACACAGTGCCAATCCATCCAAGACTGGCATTGTCCAATCCGCCAGCACAACTTTTGGAGAAAAAGTCTTAAGAATTTCTAATGCTTCTTCACCATTAACTGCAGTTGCTGTCTCATAATTATTTCTCGATAATAGTTTTTCGAGGATGAAGCGTGTATCCTTCTCATCCTCAACGATAAGAACTTTGTCTTTCATATGTTTTTAACACCAAATTATTTATTTTTTCTATCAATTTATTATAATCAACAATGGGTTTAATAAGATAATCATCAGCCATGCTTTCTTCAAGGAAATTTTCGCCTAAACTTGATACCGGGTAGGCCGTTATTAACAATATTGGAATATTCATTTCTGAAAAATACTGTTTTAAATATCGAGCAAATTTTATCCCATCAGTCCGCTTATCTTCCAAAAAAGTGTTCCTAAGGTTAATATCCATAATAATTAAACCAACTTCACCCTTCTCAATTTTCTCAATTATATCATTAGTATTCTCAAGGATAATTATATCCCCGCCAATTTTTTTGAAGATAGCTTTATAAAAATCCTGCATAAATGTATCATCTTCAACTATTAATATTTTTTTTGTAAGGTTCATGGTTTATTATATTTAACAGTAATACTAATTCTTCTATTTACAAAACTGTACGGGTCATTGGGATCTCTAAGGCGTGTATCCGCATATCCGCGTACTTCATCAATCTGTTTTTCCTGTAATCCGCCTACAACCAATTCTCTTTTTGCAGAAAGAGCTCGTTCAGAACTCAACTCAAAATTTGTGTATCCAGTTCCAATATTATGAAATTGTCTTGAATCTGTATGTCCTTCTACAATTATTTTATTTTTTAGTTTTGATATTTCCATCCCAATTTTTAACAAAAGCTTTTTAGCTTTAAGTTTCATTTCTGACGTACCAATTTCAAAAAAAATATCATTTGCAGAATCTATTAGTTCTATTCTTAATCCTTCTTTAACAACTTCAATTTTTACCTGATCTGCTAATCCCATTAAGTCGGTATCGTTTCCTATTTCTTTTATTAGATTATCCTTCATGTTTTCCATTTCGGCTTTTTCTGCTTCATGTTTTTGCATCTCTTCTTTAATGTTAGCGTCTGGCATTGGGTTGGTTTTTCCTTCAATTAAGATTTTGCTTTTAGATGAAAATCCAATCGGATCTTTAAAATAACCGGCAACTGCTTCAATAACTTCCGGTTTTTGACTAAGTACCCAAAGAACAATAAATAACGCCATCATTGCTGTTACAAAATCTGCATAAGCAACTTTCCACGCACCGCCGTGATGACCGCCTTGTACCTTTTTAATTTTCTTTATTACCGGTGCGGAATCGTTTGTACTTTCCATTATTTTTCTTTTCTCCCTCTTAAGGAAGATTCGAGCTCTGTAAAGGTCGGGCGCTCGTCAGAAAAAATAGTTCTTCTTGCAATTTCTGCTGATACAAATGGAGGATTTCCCTTTGCATATGCAAGTATGAAGGTCTTTATTATGTTAAGATCTTGAATTTTATCTTCTATTAGGTTACTTAGATTTGCAGCTAATGGATTAACAAATCCGTAAGCTAAAAGCACACCCAAAAATGTTCCTACTAAGGCAGCAGCAACGTGATGACCTACTGCTTCTGCACCCTGATTTATTGATGCCATGGTTACTATTATTCCAAGAACTGCGGCTACAATTCCTAAACCGGGTAGTGAATCTCCTACTCTTGTTATTGTTTCAATTACAGGACGGTTTTCCTTTTCAAAGGTCTCAATTTCTGCATCCATAAGGCCTTCCATTTCATGAGGTGGAACAGATCCGGCAAGCATTACTTTCATAGTATCACAAAAAAAGTTTTTTCTTTTTTCATCTTCTATGAATTTTTTATTTCGGGTCAGAATTTCACTTTTATCAGGCTCCTCTACATGTTTTTCAATTGCAAGAAGACCTTCCCGCTGTGCAATAATAAAAAGATCTACAAACGACTTCAGCATTTGCATATAATCTTCTTTAGTATTCCTTGAATTTTTAAATACTTCCGGAAGCATTCCAATAATTTTCTTGATTAGCGGTAATGGCGATGCAATTAATACGCTTCCAATAACTGCGCCTCCAATAGTTATAAATTCAGAAATCTGGATTAGCAATACCAAATTTCCGCCGGCAATTGTAAATCCGGCTACTATCGCTGCAATTACTACTATTATCCCTATTATAACAAACATTTTTTATATCCTATTTAGGAATAGTTAATTCTGCATTATGAAGATTCTCTATCAGTTGCGAACATTTATCTTCAACCTCCGTCCATGAATTATCTGATGACAAAAGAATTTTTTCAATTTCTTTACATGATTCAGATATTTGGCTGAACCCAACAGTTCCGCTTGACCCTTTTAATTCATGAACAATTAATTTAAGCAACTCTATATTTTTATTAATAACTGATTGCCTTATTGTTTCTTGTTTACTGGCAAGGCTGTTGACAAAATACCTGCGCAGTTCTTTAGACATTTGTTCTTTTTCTAAACTGGTTAGATTAGCAAATTTTTTTGTGCTTGAAAGAAAATTATTTCCTAATACTTCATTAATATTTTTTACAAGAATTTCCTTAGTAAACGGTTTAGAGATAATTCTTTCAGCTCCAGCTTCCATTGCCGCAAGAACATTTATTTTATCAGTATGCCCGCTTATTACAATTGTAGGTATATATTTTAGTTCTTCCATCACCTTCATTACTCTTAACAGCCTTATTCCATCAAGATTTGGCATAAGTAAATCTAAAAAGATTAATTTTGGTTTGTGCTCAATTGCTTTTTGAAGTCCTTCCAAGCCGTCACTACAAGTTATTACATCAAGATCATATTCCTGAAGGAATTTTTTGAGCGAGCTGCGAATAATATCAGCGTCATCAATAACTAAAATCTTCACTTTCTCGTTTTCAAAATCCATCTTCTAATTAACCTTTTTGATTTTATACTTATTCAAATCAGAAGCTTTCTGGATACTTGCCTTGGAAGCTTCAATTGCATTATCCTTTACTCTGGAATATATCTCATTTCTGAAAATTTGCACCCCTTTAGGTGCTTCAATTCCAATTTTCGTTTGGTTCTCAGATATTGCCAATATCTTTAGAGTAATATCTTTGCCAATTTTAATTTCTTCGTTAATTTTTCTTGTTAAGACTAGCATATTGCCCTTTATTCTGAAAATAAATTATAGTGAACTGGATATTTATCTGTATCAATAATTTTTTGAAAAACCGATTTATCATTCTGATTGATATATATCGGTGCCTTAAGATTTATTGTTATCTTAAGAGGATCAGAATTTAATGTAACAATACCAAATGCTTCATTATTTTCTTCCTGAGGGTAGTTTTCATCAATTAAACGTACCGGAAATAGCGGAAATGCTAAATCTGAGCTTTCAATTGAATTTAACCAATAAAAATAACTATCCTCTGGTTTTATGAATAAATATTGCTTTAAATCTTCAAAACCGAATAAGCCGGTGGTGAAGTTCATTATTTTATCTTCGAAGTATTCAACTTCTCCAAATTGATGTGTTTGTATTTTCATATTAACTCACTTAAGTATTACTATATCTACTCTTCTATTTTTGGAACGGTTTTCCGGCGAATCATTTTCTGCTATAGGTTTATATTCGCCGTTACCTACAATTGTTATTTTATCAGGAGAAATACCTTCAGATTTTAAAAGATAATACCCCGTATTCAATGCTCTATCTGCAGATAAATGCCAGTTAGATGGATACTGCAATGTATTAATCGGTGTATTATCAGTATGTCCTTCTATTCTAATATCGTTAGGAATTGTTTTAATTACAGTAGCCAATTTTTTTAATACAATTTTTGAAGCATCACTCAACTCTGCTCTTCCAGGTGGAAATAATATATTTTCTCTAATGTGAATTGTAATTCCTCGTTCATTTTCTTCTAACTGAATTGAATTGGAATAATTATTGTCTATTATCAGTCTATTCAATTGATCCTGTAACCTTTCTTTTGGCTTTGTCATTACTTTTGTATCAGCCATTTTAGGAACAATTGACTGATGACCAAAATAGTTTCCCATTGCTGCAACAACATTTTTATACTTTGACGAATCTATATTTGATATTGCATAAAGAATTATGAAAAGGCCAAGTAGTAACGTAATTAAATCGGAGTACGTTATAAGGTACCTGTCCTTATCTCCTCCTTCTGCATATGGATTTTCTTCGTATTCTAAGAGTTCATCTTTTTTATTTGTTCTCTTTGCGGGAGCATTCCTACTAGTCTTGCCTTCATTATCGAAGGAATCTCGCCGCTCTGAAGAGTCAGAACTCCCTCCAAAGAAATCTCCATCATATTTTTCTCCTCTGANNAAAGTCATTATCAAACCCATTACTGTTCCAATAATACCCATTGTTGGCGCATATCCTCCCATCTTTGTAAATATAAAAATATTAGAATAATGCCTTTCCTGCATTGCTCTCATTTCGAGATATGCAAGACTTTGAATTGACTCCGCATCTGTACCATCAAGAACAAACTTAACCATTTTCTTAGGAAATACATCCTTAAATTTACTAATATCCTTTTCAATAGAAAGAAGTCCTTCTTTTCTAGCTTTTATTGAAAGTTCTACAAATGAATCAATCAGCTTGCTTATATCATAGTATTTTGGAAAATATGCTATACTTAATAATTTCAAGATGTTCTTAAATTTATCCAGTCCAAATCCAATAATAATTGCTGAAAAGGTTCCTCCAAAAACTATAATTATAGATGAAACTAAAAATAGAGCTTTAGCGGTTCCGCCTTCAATTACGAATGCACCAAAGATTGAGAATAATCCCAGTAATAATCCAAATAATGTTCCGCTTTTCTTAATCATGTTAGATAGTCAAAAATTGATTTTGATGATGTATTAGCAATTAGTTTTTCAACAATCTGCAAAAGATATTGTTGTGACGTTATATCTGTTGCCAACTTTGCTGTATCAACCGATTGAATATTAGTAAGAAGAGTGTCATAATTAGTCGATTGATTATTTAAAATATTGGTTATGTCCTCAACTCTATTTTGGGTTGTACCTTGTAAAGACTGAATATCAACTACACTGGAATAAGCTTTATCAAGAGCAGTTAATTCAGCATCAGTAGGTGGATTACCCGCTTCTAAAGTGGTAATTAAATTATTAATAGAAGTTAAAACTCCTGTATTTATAATTTTAGATCCCGGAATGTTCATTGTTATATTAACATTTTGAGAAACTTGCGCTTTCATTTCACCTGATACATCTTCTGCCGTAGGTACGGCGAGGTTGTTAACCAGAGTTACAACATCTCCTTTATTATTTGTACCGCCGAATAAATACATTCCATTCTGTTTTGCATTCATACTTTGAACAATTGAACTAAGATTATCTTTAATAGTTTGAGCTATTGAAGTATAATTTTCAGAATTTATTACATTTTCAGCTGAGGATGCCGTAGTTTTAATATTTTGAAGTTCAGTAATTATATTATCAAGTGAGTTTTGCGTTGAGGTCATGTATGAACTTATATTATCAGCATTCTTTAAATACGTTTTTAATTTGCTAATCTGAGACTTAAGATCAACCACCTTAAGCGTTCCATTAACATCATCGGATAAGGTTTGTATCCTTGTATTGGTCGCAACCTGAGTTTGGTCCTTAGCAAGAGTGTTTTGAATTTTATCAAAATCATTGAGAAAATTCTGTGACATTACACCTTCTGTAATTCTCATTTTACGTTAACATCCCTATAAGTGTTTGTAATAATTGGTCTGCTATCGAAACTATTTTAGATGCCGCTTGATAGCCGCGCTGATATATTAATATATTTGACATCTCTTCATCCATAGAAACTCCCGATACACTGCTTGTCTGACTCTGAAGTTGTTGAAGAATCAAATTACTTGAACTGACGGTATTATCACTTGAAGTTTTATCGGATCCAACTTGACTTAATATGGAATTATAGTAATCGATAAAAGTTTGATTATTAAGTCCGGATATTTTTGTGTCGTTCAATGCAGCAATTTTACTTGCTATGTTTCCATTACCATCATTGCTTGCAGTATCGGATGCAGCAATATCGGCAGGGTTATTAACAATATCCTGGTTAATAACTAATTGTTCGCCATCCATTACTTCCCAATTTCCGGTACCATCATCCTTGCCAAAAAAGTTAATATTTGTTGAAGATGTACCATTCTGCTCTAAAGTGAAACCGGTTTTATGTATTGTGTTTACAGAATTTGCAAAATTTGTGGCTAAATTTTGATAGCTTGAATAATAACTTGGAATTTTATTTGTATAAAGATCTACATCTGCTGCAAGTTTACCGTCATTAAGACATACACTAGTATTATTATCAGAGATACTAACAATTTTAACTTTACCATTGTCATTCAATACTTTAAATTGGTTGTAATTGTTCATATCGGCAGCCTGAATACCACCCACACTAACATTTGCACATCCTTTATCATCCATACTAACAGTAATGTTAGCTAAGGTACTGAGATCATTTATTACTTTATCTCTTTGGTCTTGAAGATCGTTGGCTTTATTACCACCTACTTGCGTGTTAAAAATTTCTTTATTTAGAGTAGTGATTTGCTGGAGATCGGTATTCATTTGATTAACCTTGACAGTCATATCATCCGATACAGATGCTTTTACTTTATCTAATCCGGAAAAAATTTCCTGAAAACGGCCACTCACTTGTTGTGCCGCTGCAACAACATTTGATCTAGTACTTGTTGAAGTGGGATCCGTTGTTAGTGAAGACCATGTATTAAAAAAGCTGGTAATATAATTTGAAATTCCATCATCAGTTGGTTCTGAGATAATGGTTTCGATTTGTGAAAGATTATTTGCCGATGTTTGAGCATTTGAATTTAACGATGTATACTGGCGAACTTGAGTATCATTCAAAGTATCTCTAATTCTTTGTATATCCGAAATCTTCACACCGGCTCCACTAGCATTTTCTGCAACTACCGGAGAAAAAACTACCTTTTGACGAGTATAATTGGTATTACCAGAATTGGAAATATTATGCGAGGCTATATCAATTGCTTCTTGATATGTTTGCATAGTTTTAGTAGCAGTATCCATTAACCTTCCGATACTCATATCAAACCTTCCTATTAACAAATAATCGTTTATTAGGTCCGGCTAAAAGGAACATTGTTTCTTTAATCATATTTTTTGAAAAATCAATTACATCTTTTAGAACTGAATTGATGCTTAAGAGATTTTTTAATTTGTTCCTCAATGAAATACGTACTTTCCTTAATTCTTTTAGCTCAGGCCCTAAATAATTCTTTCCTTTGTCAAGCAGATCGTCCAGTTTATTACCTTTTAATTCCAATGAATAGAATTTTGCAATTTCCTCAACTTCTTTAATTCTAGCACGTTCTTCGTTTTCAATGATCTGTAATATTCTTTGCTCAATTAAAATTGCTTTTTCAAGAGCGGAGATATCATTCTTAACAATTGCCTGCTTTTGTTCTACAAGAACATTATATAAATTATCTAAATTCAGTTCTTGCGTTTTTAAGGATTCTAATAATTTCTTTGCGTTCATTGTTCACTCTCAAAATGATTTAAATAACCCATCACTTTATTTATATAGTTTTTCGTTTCTTCAAATGGCGGAACTCCATTATACTTTTCAACGTTCTGCGGACCGGCATTGTATGCAGCTAGCGCAAGTTTCAAATCTCCATTGTATTGTCGAAGCATTTGTGACAAATATTTAGTGCCGCCATTTATATTTTCTTGGGGATTAAATACATTATTGACTCCCATATCTGCAGCTGTTGAATCCATTAGCTGCATCAATCCTTTTGCTTTTGAGCTTGATACGGCTTTATTATTTCCTGCACTTTCTGTCATTATTACCGATTTTATTATATTTTTATCAACACCATAAGATTTTGCTGCTTCTTCTATATGCTCATCATATTTATTTAATCTATCTAAAGAACCACTGCTTGGCTTTACAGGGGCAGCATCTGGCGATACAGATGAACTATTGAAACTGGAATGACTAATACGATTATTTATTTTCGATTTCATTTCAGGTGTCATGTCTTCACCTGTAATCTTTCTGTAAAGGTCTTCTGCAAGTCCTAAGCTCTTTGTATTAGATACATAAGATGCAATTTCTTGCTCAAATACTGTATCAAACATGTCGTTACCATAGCCCTCTTCGCCAAGCATACCTCCTGTCGTTTTATCCATGCTCTTAAGCATCATTGATGTAAGCATACTTTCAAACTGTTTTGCAGCAGATGCAATTTTCGCCTTCTGTCCGGAGTCATACTTTGAATTTGACTCTGGCATCTTGGAAAGATGCTTTAAAGTATTATCTATTTTAAGATTTAGGTTATTCATTTTACATTATAATTAATTCAGCCATTAACGCACCGGCTTCTTTTAAAGCCTGGAAAATTGAAATAATATCGCGAGGCGATACTTTTAGCGAATTTAATGCTGCAGCAACTTCTTGAACATTGCTTGCACCTTTTATTGCTACAGTATTTGTTGAGTCTTGAGTAACATAAGGAACTTGGTCGTGAACAACTGTAGTTCTACCTTGAGAAAATGGACCGGGTTGAGAAATAACCGGGTAATCTCTTATTGTAATATTTAGACTTCCATGTGTTATTGTTACAGGCTGAATTTTCACATTCTGCCCGGATACTACTGTTCCTGTTCTTTCATTCAAGACAACTTTAGCAATTTCATCAACCTGTACAGAAATATTTTCAACTTCTGATAGGAACCCTATCAAATTATTCTGTTTGTCCTGCGGCACCTGAATTTTTATTTCTGCTGCATCAAGTGCTTTGGATATTTCACTGCCAAATTTTTTATTTATGGCTGTCATAACATTTAGAGATGTTGTTATATCAGGCTCTTTTAAGAAAACAGAAATTTCTGTTGCGGAAAGTTGACTATCAGACATTGATTCTCTTAAAGAACCTCCCCTGGGAATTCTTCCTGCAAGTGTATGATTCTTAGAAATTCTATTTCCTGTTCCAGTATTAATATCATATCCGCCAACTGAGATCGCACCCTGGGCAAATCCAAAAACTTTTCCACTGATGCTTGAAAGAGGTGTCATTAACAGAGTTCCACCCTGCAAACTTGTTGCATCACCCATTGATGAAACTGTAACATCAAACTCAGCGCCAGCTTTTAGATTTGAATTTAGAGATGCTGTTACAATTATTGCGGCTACGTTTTTTGTTTTAAGATCAGTTTGTGGTACGGTAACACCAAATCTTTTGAGCATGCTGGTTACAGATTGGATTGTAAATGATGAACGGTAACTATCCCCGGTTCCAGCAAGTCCTACTACAAGTCCATAACCAATGATTTGTTCGGAGTTTTGACCATTCATATAGGCAACATCTTTTATCCTTTGTGCGTTGATTAAATCACATACAGTAAATAGTAATAAAACGAATAATAAAATTTTGATTTTCATAATTTAACCTAAAACAACCAATGAAATATTTTTGTTAACAGGCCCGGTTTTTGAGCATTCTGGATAATACCAGCTCCATCAAAAGTAATTTCAGCATCAGAAATATTATAAGACAACACTGAATTATCCGGGTTAATATCTGATGTTCGTACAACACCTTTTATACGTACAGTTTGTTCTTCTCCATTAATAATAATTTTTTTGCTTCCTTTGATAATAAGATTTCCATTGGCAAGAACGGAATCAACAGTAGCAGATATTTTTGTGCGTATATCTCCAGCAGTCTGTGTTGAACCTTGCCCGCTAAAATCATTTCCCGTTTTAAGTCCAAGGTCTGCTGTCTTAGCAGCTGTTTGACCCATATTAGCTGAGGCGTTCAAACTAATATCACTTTTTCTGCCTGCACTTGTTTGAGCATTGTTGGAAGCTGATGTCGATTCCATAACTATAATAGTAATTGCATCTCCCAATCTATTAGCCTTTTGATCCGAGAACAATGAGTAATATGCGCTCTGGCGCAAATCCTGACCATATAAACTTATTGCCATAACAAATAATGCAGAAATTATTTTAAGTGATTTCATTTTACTCTACCAATGTTAAATTTTTTTTATCTACAATTTTTGCTTTATATAATTTGCTTCCCTGTCCATGAACTGATATAACATCACCCGCACATCCATCCTGGCGGGCAACAACTTCTACACTAACATCAACACCAACGCCGTCAGTATGTAGAATTAAGTTATCTCCTTTTCTAACAATTGGAATGGGTTCAATCATATTTTCTGATAAAACTGTTCCTTCTTTAATTAACACCCTGCTTCTGAATATGGCAAGCTCACTTTGTACATCAATTGTTTTTTCATCATATATAGAGATATCGGCTTCTTTCACCTGGAAAAGATTCTGGTTTAAGTCCCCACCCCTGCGAATTTCTTGCCTTGCAACAAAAACTTTTTTAAATAATTTTACTCTTACAGTAAGCAAGGAAGTGCTGACAAAATTTTTACTATCATAAACCTTTATGGGTACGTATATATAATTCTTATGGATATTAGCATTTTTTTCAATATTGATTTCCAGTTTTGAAAAATTTTTGGGCATGCCCATTACCTGGTATTCATACTTAACATAACTGATAAATTTTTCATCCAGATATTTTTTGAGCTGTACATCAAAACTGCTGTTGTTCACAAAAACAAAATTAATCAATATGGAAATCAAGCTTAATAACATGATTAGCTTCTCTTTAAATTATTTGCCAAACTCATCATTGTATCTACTGTTTGAACAGTTTTCGAATTAATTTCATAAGCACGCTGTGCAGAAATCATTGCTACCATTTCTTCTACAATATCAACATTTGATGATTCCAGGAAGCCTTGATTAATAGTTCCGAATCCTTGAGCTCCAGGTGTTCCAAGAATTGGTTGACCGGATGCCGGACTATCTGAATATAAATTATCACCAAGGGCAACCAGCCCGCCTGTGTTCATAAAGCGCGCAATTTCAATATTACCAAGTGATGCAGTTGTTCCGTTCGTTTCCGTCGCTACAACATTGCCATCTGTGGATATTGCAATACTTGCAGTATCAGAATTAAATGTGAATCCGGGTTCTAAAATGTAACCGCTATTTGTTACAATTTTTCCATCAGCATTTAATTTAAATGAACCATCACGAGTATATACAAATGTTCCATCCGGTTTTTGGATTTGAAAAAATCCGTCTCCCTGAATTGCAAGATCTAGCTGGTTAGTTGTTTGAGTAATATCTCCCTGCTTAAATATCTTTTGTGTAGCAGCCGGTTTAACACCATTGCCAATCTGAATTTTAGATGTTGAGTCTTCTGATATTCCAGGGGCCGATGTTGATATTGGATTTATACTTACTTCCTGGTACATCAAATCCTGGAAATCTGCTTTATTCTTTTTGAAACCAGTTGTATTAATATTCGCAATGTTATTTGATATTACTTCTATATTAATTTGCTGGGCATACATTCCAGAAGAAGCGGTTCTTAGTGCACGTTCTGACATATTATTCTCCTTTTAAACTTTTCCAATGTCATTTGCTTGACTAAGAGAATTATCAAGCGCTGCAATAACTTTTTGCGCTGATTCATATTCTCTGTTTAGTTGAATCATTGCTTCCATCTCATCAATAGCATTTGTATTTGCCTGTTCTACATACCCTTGAGAAACTGAGTACTCATTTTCATTAAGTGGTATGGCTTCCTGCCCATCTAAGCCAAAATTAGAATTTCCCAAATGCTGAAGTTCATTTGGCTGCGGAACATTTACTACAAGAATTGAATCAATAATTTTGTCGTTAATCTTTACTTCCCCTTCTTTAGAAATTTTAATTACCTCACCTGAATCAAGTATTGTGTCTTCTAAAGAAATTGGACCGTTTTTTCCTAATACTCTTGCACCATCATTATCAGTTAAATAACCATCCTCAGAAATTTTGAAACGGCCATTCCTGGTCAGTTCCATTGTTCCATCCTGACTTCTAACTGCAAAAAAACCCTGTCCTGAAATTCCAAGATCCAATGGATTTGAGGTCTGGATTAATTCTCCTTGCTGCTGACTGGTAACTTTTTTAATTACTGAGTCTCCGACAGAGTTTATCACTTCAGTAAAAGGAATTTCTCTTTTATACCCTGTAGTGTTAAGGTTAGCAAGGTTATTCGCTATAACATCAAGATTTTTAATTCTCTGATCCAGACTTCTAGCGGCTGTATAAATTCCTTTAATCATTTCTCATACTCTTATATTTTACCAACTTCAAATAATTTTAAACGAGCTGCTAAAAGAAATTCTCCTTTAGCAATTTTCAATTCTTTTGCTGCTTTCGAAATTTCTTTGTCTGTTGCATTATATATTAATCTGCTATTCAAAAGTTGTTTTCTAGATACTTTTAATTTTGGATTTTCTTTTGAACCAATTTTTTCTTCACGCAATAAGGCGATTTTATCCTTTAATGATTGGGTTGTTCTCTTTCCAAATATTAAGAAGAAGCGCCTAAAAACCAGAACTAACAGAATTATTGCTGAAAGCAAAAAAAACAGCTTAATATGCAAGGGCATATTTTTTATTACAATAAATATTTTATTTTCTCCTACTGTAGCTTCTTCTGCTTTTGAGGGAATTCCAAGTTTCTCTTCTGGAACTGTTATTAACTCAGCAGCATTTACAGAAGGCTTTTCTTTTGCAGCTTCAATTTGCTGCCTGACCATTTCCCTTATATTAACACTGACTTTTGATGAATCAGTATTAGTAAAGTCATTTTTTGAAACCTGCGCAAACAACATTGATGAGAAGGCTAATACAGTTAGCAGGAGATTTTTCATACAGACAATTCCCTTTTGAATGGAAATATTAGATGAATAATTGTCCCCTTTAAAGGAAGAGAATTGAATTCAGCGGTTCCTTCGCTTTTTTTCATCAGTTCGTTAATAAACTTTACAGCAACATTAAATTCGGAATCATTAGTAGCGGTTAAACCGTTAATGTGTTCAGTTGTAAAAATTGAAATTATTATTTTTTCTTTAATATATTTTGTTTGAATTACAACAGCGCCGCCTTTTTTTGAATCATTTTTTATGATCGAAAAAATACTAGTTAGCATTTGTTTAATATCTTGCTGATCAGAAAGAACTGTTGGAATGTTATCTTCAAGGTCTAATTCGCACTCCAGACCAAAATTGTTAAGAGTTGTATTAATAATATTTCTAAACTCTCGAATTACTTTATTAATATCACACGGTTCTATTTTTTGTGCTTGAGATTTATTTGTACCTGCGAACTTTGACAACCGCTGTGCAAAATTGCTAAGTTTATTTACCTGCTCTTTTATTCTACCTGTAATTGACTTATCAAAATTGTTGAAATCTTTTTCAAGTACTTCAATGCAGCTAAGTATTACCTGAAGAGGGTCGCCAATATCCTCCAGTATACCCTGTGTCATTTCTCCAACTGCATAAACATCAAAATCATTATTTAATTTGGATTGATATACCTGTAATTCCTGGTGTAGCTTGTTGATCGACTGCTTCTGTTTTAATGATATAATTAGTGGAATTATAATGCCAAGCAATAATTGAATTGATTGACTTTCCAATGAATCATCTTGCAGTTTGGAAACCGGTGTTACAATAGAGAGAATTCCATAATTTGATTTTTTATCGTATAGAGGAAAAATAATCTGGTTTATTTTTGAACCATTAATTGTATATGAATTAAGATCTGGAATAATTGTAGGTTTCTTTGATTCAAAAATCCAATCCAGAACGCCATCTCTGTAAGTTTTATTTACACTAAAAAGATGAGCCTGGGATACAGATGAATTCAATGGAATTAAATTCCTGCGCGAGTCATTAAAAAGAAAGATTTCAATTTCTTTTGCAAAAATAATTCTCTTTACAAATTCCTTGAAAAGTTCATTAAGATGTTCTACGTTTTCGACAACCTGAACTTTTTTCTGAAATGCATATAAATTCTGTACAAAAAACGAATATCTCTCCAGCAGATTTGTATTGTTTTTGTGGCTTTCAAAACTAATCAGTTTTAAATCTCCCGGAGCCTCTGGATGTTTTGTAAAATATTGCAGGGACTTATGGAAAGACTCGTACTTTACTGTATTTTCTTTTATTAATCTCATATCAAATATTTTAATGATTCAATCTGGTTCTTTAATGGCTCGCGGTAAGATTCTATAAACTTTCCTAACTCTGTCAAATCTTTAATATGGAGTGTAGTAAAAATAAACTCATTCAAATCCAAAGAATTATCCATGTTTAAATTACCCATCTGTAATTTCTGTGTCATATAATCTGCAAGATGTACAACAGAAGTAAGTACCGGCAACTGTTCGGATAACTGTGGAGTATGATGGTTTTTAACCATTCCGCAAATCATTTCTGGAATATTCCAATTCTTTAACAACGTCTCGCCAATTACTTGGTGATTCATACCCAGTATTTGCATTTCTGCATCAAGATATGGAGTTCCATTTGTAGATAAATCAGATATGATTACAAAGTCTGAGTGCATGAACCTGTGAATTACAGAAATTCCAAGATCATGAAGTAGCCCGGAGATGAATGCCTCGCTGCATTTTTCAAGACTAAGATCCATTGCAAGTTTTTTGGCAATTGTTGCTGTAATAAGTGAATGCAGCCAAAAACTTCTTTGATCGAGATATTGATCGCTCTTGTTTTTCATCGATTCCATCAATGAAAGCGCTGATACAACATTTCTTATCTCGTCATATCCAAGTATCATAATTGCAAATTCAATTGATGAGACTCTCTTTGTCAATCCGTAAAAGGGAGAGTTGGCAATAGTGAGCAATTTGAGTACAACACTTTGATCTTTTGAGATCGCTTTAGCAAGACTGTGAGGACTTGTTTCCGGATCACCTAAAAGCTGAAGAACCTCGGAAAGAATTTTAGGTACAGGTGAAAGTGTATTCACTTTTTTGAGAATTAATTCTGTCCGTTGACGTTTTTGCGAATAATCAATTGTAAATGTTTCCATAATTGCCTAAAGATTTATTGATTCAAGATGACTTTTAAATAATGATTCATAGCTATAGATAAATTTTTCAAGATACTCAAGACTTCCAAAACCAAGAATGTTGATTATGTTTTCATCAAATACAAAATTATTATCCCACCCAAATGCTCCAATACCTAACCGCTGTGTCATATAGTCGGCAAGATGAATTAATGATGCAAGAATTTTTCCTTTTTCTGCAAGTGAAGGGGTATGATGAAAAAGAACTGCTTCGGTTATGTACGGAGGAAAATTCCATCTTTCCAATAGAAAACCTCCAATATCTTCATGTGTGTAGCCAAGTACCGTTTCTTCTGCATTATAATATCGCATTTGTTCATTGTCTACTAGTTCTATAATTTTTTTGAAATCTTTGTTCATGTGCCTGTTAATTATTACAAGTCCAAGATCATGCAAAAGACCGGCTGTAAAAACTTCTCCTGATTTTGGATAATGAAGATCATCCGCGATTCTTTTTGCTGCTGTTGCTGTAAGAAGAGAGTGAATCCAATATGCATTCTGGTCCCAATTGGGAGAATTCTTTGATTTAAAAGCTTCTACTAGAGATAGTGCTACAAGAATATTACGAATGTGCTCAAAGCCTATAATTACTACTGCAAATTCTATCGTTGAAACTCTTCTTGGTAAACCATATAAAGGCGAGTTTGCAACGGCAAGTATTTTTGCAACAATACCTTGATCCTGTGATATTACTTTGCATAGATCGGTGGCGCTGGTTCTGTCGCTATCAAGAAGTTGAGAAACTTCTGTTATAATTTGAGGAACCGATGGAAGATTGCCAATATTGGAAAGCTGTCTTCTAATTTGTTCTCTTACTATAGAATTATTAGTATCAACCATTATACTCTGCCAACTTAAGTTTTAGCGAACCCAGTATTTTAGAATGAATTTGTGATACTCTCGAAACAGTTATATTTAATACTTGTGCAATCTCTTTATAATTCAATTCTTCGTAATAATAAAGACTTAGAATAGTTCTTTCTCTTTCGCCCAGAACTTTAATAATATCAATTAATCTTTGCTTTAAATCTTTCTTCTCAAGAATCTGATCAGGTTTCTCATTATCGCTTGGAATCATTTCATAAACCTGCATACCATCATCATCACTTATTGACTGGTTCAAAGAAATATTTGAGAAAGAGTATGTTGTGCCAGTTGGACTTTCAATTGGAACGTCATGTTTCTCTGTATATTTCCGCAACTCGTCGTAAATTTTTCCCCTGATTCTTTGAATCGCATAAGTTTCAAATTTTGTCCCGTATTCAGGATCAAACCTGTCTATTGCCTCGCTAAGACCCTCAATGCCAAACTGATAAAAGTCGCGCCGGTCCAATATTCCATTTTGGTTCAAGTTGGTTTTATGTATTACATAATGAACAAGATTTAAGTAGCTAAGAACAATCTGCTTTTTGATATCTGCAGATGGATTCTGTTTGAACGAAGCCCAAAGTACTGAATTATTCATTTTTCTTGTTTCCCGCTAAATTGTCTGAATAATCATTCATTTTATTAAAAGAGTTTTTATTGATTGCTTTTATTATGCCAATTACTATTATGCTAAACATGCAGGTAAGGACCATAAAAATTGCAAAAGAAATAATGAGCACCTTTTCAACTGGTAACCCACGCTGCATGAAATAGATTAAAGAGAAGAAAAATATTAACAGCCCGGTTTGAAGTATTATTTTATTCATTTCATTATTTTATTTTCTACTAAAGTGGCAAACGGTATACCAAGACAAGTTCTATGTGTTATGTGCTAAAAAAGCAGAAATTTGTTGAATTTAAGGCTTAATATGAGGAGTTGTTTGATGGGTGTGGTTATTATTAGCCACTTGAACGTATTTACAAAATCTCTCTGAAATCTCTAAAATATTTCTAGCTGAAATTGATTCTGCATCATAATTTAGTAGTAATTCTTGATTTACTATCGATTTATGAGCAGAACTATCAAAACCAATAAACCCAAGTAATTCTATTCTTTCATCCATAAAATGCTTTGCAGCCATTGATAAATTATTATATGCACTTTCACCTTCTTCAATGCTGGCACACTTATTTACAACTACATATTTTTTTGCTTCTGTTCCGGATTCTAAAAGAAGCTTCACAATTACATAGGCATCCATTATTGCAGTGGGTTCCGGTGAAGTAATTATAAAGTTGAAATCTGACCTGGCCATTTGGTGAAGAGTAATAATATCTGCACCTGCAGATGAATCAAGAATAATGTAATCATAGTTGCTTTGAATTTTAGAAAGTGAAAAAAAGAGATAATCTAGTATTTCAATACCGACGCGCGGGTAATCGCTTCTTCCGGAATCTCCAAATATTAAATGAAGATATGGCGTAGCATTATAAATTAGTTCTTCAAGAGAATTTGACTGTTCAAAAAAATTAGATATTGTATTTGTCGATGTTTCATTCAATAAAATATTGAGATTGGAAAAATTCAGATCCAAGTCAATAAGCAGAATTTTTTTTTTCATTTGGGAAAGCTGGTTTGCAAAGTTGGCGGCAAAAAATGTTTTGCCTGTTCCACCTTTGCCCGAACAAATGGAAATTATTGTTGACGATTTGGACTTTTTTTCTTTTTCTTCCAACCGTCTAAGTTCGATAAGCCGCGCTGCCTGCTCGTTCATTTATAAAGCTTACCCGTTAAAATTAAATTTGCCAGAAATGAAGGATTGACCGAAACTATATCATCTGGAATTACCTGGCCATTAGTTAAAAACATAATTGGCACATTTTGATTGACTACAAAATTCATGATGTTGCCATACGAAACAGCTTCGTCAACTTTTGAAAATATTGCCGATGAATAATTAAGACTTTTAAATTTTTCAGCAACATCGCTCATTGTCCTTGTTGATGTTGTTGAACTTAATACAAGAATCGTTTCATCAACCTGTGCTGTATTTAAATGTTTTTTTATTGATTCTAGACTTTCTTTACTTTTTTGACTTCTGCCGACCGTATCAATGAAAATTAAATCTTTATTTTTCATCTTCTTCAAAAGTTTTGGAAGATCATCCGGTTCATAAGCCACTGCCATTTCAATATCACTTATTTCAGAAAAAATCCTAAGTTGGTCAATTGCTCCCAAACGATATGTATCTATTGAAATTAAACCTACATTAAGCTTGTGAATTATCTTTGAAATAACTGCAAGTTTTGCAATGCAAGTAGTCTTTCCCACTCCTGTTGGTCCAACTAGTGCAACTTTATGCATTTTTCTTTTATTTACCTTAAAACTTGTTGTTTGAATCATCGAAGCCATTGTCGAAAGCAAAAAATTCTCCAGTGATGATTTATCCATAAAACTGGACGAGGTTGAAAGATGGTTAATAAGTTTATTAACAATATTTTTTTGCACTTCGTGTGTAAGTAAAGTATCAGAAAATTCTTTGATTTGCCTTTCGAAAGCATCTGATGTAAAATCAGTATTGTCCTTTTTATTTTTTCTATCGGAAGAAACTATGGGAATTTCGGGATTTTCAAAAATTTTCTTCGATAGAGTTTCGAGCTCGTTTTCGTAACTTTTTGATGATTGTGTCTTATTACCGGAATCTTTTTCTGACGTTGATTTAATCGGCTGATCTACACCGGCAGTTATCTCATATACCTTTTTCATATTGAAACGTTTGTCGCCTTCAATTACACGCGTTCCAAGTATAATTGCTTCCAAGCCTAATTCAGCTTTCATCTGCTGTGTAGCTTCCTTAAGAGATGGGGCAATATATTTTTTAACCTGCATTTTGTACCTCTAACTTTCCAATAAATTCTAACTCAATGTTTGCCGGCAATTCTGAATAAGAAAGAACATGTAAATCCGGGAAACTACTATTAATCAATCTATAAAAATAAGGACGTATAGTTGCTGATGTTATTAGCACAGGTATGTAGCCAAGCTTTGAAAAATTTTCCATTTGCTGTAACAGTTGCGCATTAAGTTCTCGCAATACTGTCGGCGGCAGACCAAGAGTTACTACGTTATCTTTTTGCGATTGCAAAGATTTTGTAATTGCACTTTCCAGGTTCTCATTCAAAACAACTGCATGGATAATGCCATTAGAATCTTTATACATTGAAGATACAGTATCGCCAATTGTGTGACGTACGTATTCAGTAAGCACATCAATGTTTTTCGTCGTTTTAGAATAATCTATTAAAGCCTCCAGAATCTGTACAAAATCCTTAATTGGAATATTTTCTTTGAGCAGGTTTTGCAATACCTTTTGAATCATTCCAAGATTTAATATTTCCGGATTAATTTCTTCCACAACAGCCGGATAATCTTTCTTAATATTTTCAAGCAGTTGCTTAACTTCCTGGCGTGTTAATATTTTATCAAAATTTTTCTTCAGAACTTCCTGAAGATGAGTGCTCAAAACCGAGATACAATCTACAACTGTATAACCAAGCATTTCAGATCTTTCTTTCTCTTCACTTGTTATCCAATAGCTTTTTAGCCCAAATGCCGGATCAGTTGTCGGCAGTCCGTTTAGCGATTCGTCAATAGTACCGGGGCTCATGGCAAGAAAACGATTTGGGTAAACTTCATAGCTTGCAATAATATTTCCCTTAATTTTTATTATGTATTCATTGGGTGAAAGCTGCAAGTTATCTCTAACACGAACAGATGGAATTAACACACCATATTCAAGCGCAATCAGTTTTCTTGTTGAAGAAATCTTCTGAAATAGATTGCCTCCCTGTTTTTCATCTACAAGGCTAATTAAACCATAACCAATTTCAACTTCAATTGGATCCACTTGCAAATATTGTTCGACCTTTTCTTCTTTAGCTTCTTGAGCGGTTACTTCTTCTTCAACAACATCAACCGGAACAATTTTTTTATTTTTCTTTGTAACATAAGATGTAGTTCCCAATAAAATACTCAGCATTATGAACGGAATAGCCGGCATACCCGGTATTAATGCAAATAGAAATATTGCTCCGCTTACCGTAGCAAGTACACGTGGATTTGAGAAAAGCTGAGTCCTCATTTGCAAATCCAGTGCAGTTCCGGACGCGCTTCTGGTAACTACAAGACCAGCAGCAGTTGCAATAACTAACGCCGGAATTTGTGATACAAGTCCATCACCAATTGTAAGTATTGTATAGGTTTGAAGAGCATCCTGAAATGTCAATCCTTTTTGAGCTACACCAATAATAAATCCGCCAATTATATTTATGCCGTTTATTACTAAACCAGCTATAGCATCTCCCTTAACAAACTTACTGGCGCCATCCATAGCACCAAAAAATTCTGCTTCGCGGCTTATTGCATCACGGCGTTTTCTTGCTTCCGCTTCTGTTACTAAACCGGTATTTAGATCGGCATCAATAGCCATTTGTTTACCCGGCATTGCATCCAAAGTAAAACGCGCTGCAACTTCTGAAATTCTGCCGGAACCTTTAATAATAACTATAAACTGTATTACTACAAGTATCAAGAATACAATGAATCCTACTACATAATTACCACCAACAACAAATGATCCAAATGATTCAATTACTTTACCCGCATATCCATCCAATAGAATTAATCGTGCCGAACTTATATTTAGTCCCAGCCGGAAAAGAGTGGTTACAAGCAACAAACCCGGGAAAACCGATATATCCAGTGGCGATTGAATATATAGAGAAACAATCAGAATCAATACTGCCAGTGTTATATTAACTGATAAAAGAAAATCCAGAATTGTCGGGGGAAGAGGAATTAGCATCAATCCTAACATTAGGATCAAACCAAAGCCAAGAATTATATCACTATTTTTTCCAAAACTTTTCAAGTTATACTATACTCTTTTTTTTCTTCAGTTTCTTCATCTGAAATATGTAAGCTAGAATTTGAGCCACTGCTTTAAATAGCTTGGTCGGAATTAGATCTCCAACTTCGGTAGATTTATACAAAGCCCGTGCCAGTTCTTTATCTTCATGAATGGGTACATTATTCTCTAAAGCTACCTTTTTAATTCTCTGTGCTAGTTCATCCATCCCTTTTGCAACAACTTTAGGTGCAGAGTCGCTATTAATTTCATATTTAATTGCAACAGCAAAGTGTGTAGGGTTAGTTATTACTACATCAGCTTTGGGCACATCTTTCATCATGCGCTTTCTTGCCATGCTTAACATTTGCCTTCTGATCCTTGCCTTAATATGAGGATCGCCTTCCTGTTGTTTAAATTCTTCTTTTACTTCTTGTTTGGTCATCATCATGTCTTTCTTGAATTTGAATTTTTGAAAGGCAAAATCTATACCGGCAAGAGCAACAAAGAATAGAACAATCTTCCACACAAGCGAAAAAGCTGCATCAATCATAAATGCTATAGTTTCCTCAAGTGTTAATTGAACAAGCAGGGTTGTATCTTTAATTATTTTTTCAAGCAGGAAATATGTAAACAATCCTATTATAAAAATCTTTGCAATTGATTTAAGAATTTCCACTGAAGAGCGTGTAGAGAAAAATATGTTTTTCAACCCTTTTAAGGGATTAAATTTTCCAAATTCCGGTTTTAATGCATGAGTGGAAAACTTAAACCCAACCTGGGCAATATTTGTTACTAAAGAAACAACGAGAATTACTATCAGAATTGGAGAGATAATTGTAAAAAAGAAAAGAACCCACTTAAGAAAGTAAGTTTGAAGAATTGTCTTATTTACATCTAATTTTTCCATCGATCCCAGCAATTCAACACTGAAATCATGAAATTTTACCCCCATAAAATTTTTTATCAAATAAATAATAATTAACCCTGATCCAAAAACACTAAGGGAATTGAGTTCCATGCTCTTGGCAACCTGCCCTTTGTCGCGGGAATCACTAAGCTTCTTACTAGTAGCTTGTTCGGTTTTCTCCTGTCCGTCAACTTCTGCCATATTAAGTACTCATTGCCTTGATTAATTCCATTAATTGATCTTCATATGAATTTAAAAGGGTTTTTAATGCATAAACATATATTGGTGCAAGTGAAGCAAGTAGTACCAAACCTAAGCCAATTTTAACAGGCTGTGTAATAAAAAATACTTGAATGTTTGGTATAACGCGGGCAATAATTCCTTCTGCAAGATGTACAAGAAAAAAAGCGACTATAATTGGAGATGCTATTTTAACAGCAATGGTAAATACGGTAAATGAATATTTTGCAATTACTTGAATTGTAGCTTGAGAAGTTGTTGCTTTTGTTATAGGTATTACAGTAAATGATGCAACTAAAGCACTTATTACATAATGATGCCCATTGATGGTTATAAAAATCACCATAGCCATATAGAATATTACCTCTCCAACGACATTGCTGCTTACGCCCTGTATGGGATCCATTACTTCTGCAAACATTAAACCCATCTCAAAACCGATAAGCGTTCCTGCATATGAAATTCCATAAAATATAAAATTGAGCGTATAACCCATAATAAAACCTGTTATAATTTCCTTTGCCCCATTAACCATTAAAAAAATGAGATTGGGATTGATATGAATTTGAGTTTTATCAATAGTAAGAAATGTTATATAAGACAGTATAATAGCGATAAAAACTTTAGCTATTACCGGTATAGATTCGTGACCAAGTATTGGCAAGGCAATAATCATTGCCATTATTCTTAAAAAAATGAATAATCCAATTATAAAATCGCTTATTAGAATTTCTGTCATCGCAGTACATTTTGAAACATTGTAAACATTCTTATAGTAATGGCAACCATTTTATCTATAATCCACGGAAGAAGTAGAATTATTACTAGAGCAGTTGCAATAAGCTTTGGAACAAAAGTTAAAGTCATTTCCTGGATTGATGTTGCTGCCTGAAAAATTGAGATAAAAATTCCAACCACCAATGTAACACCAAGTATAGGCAGTAAAATTATAAATGTTGTCCAAAAAACATCCTTCAATACTTCAATGATTAATTCTTCGGACATTATGCAAAACTCCTTATTAAAGAACCAACTATCAGATTCCAGCCATCTACAAGGATGAATAGCAAAATTTTAAATGGCAGAGATATCATCATTGGCGGCATCATCATCATACCCATAGACATAAGAATACTTGAAACAATTAAATCAACCATAATAAATGGAATAAAGAGGAAGAAGCCCATAATAAATCCTGCACGCATTTCACTTAATACAAATGAAGGTATCAAAATATATGTTTTAATTTCATCCCTGTTATTAGGTCTCGGCTGGTTTGATAGACCTATAAACAATTCCATATCTTCATCACGCGTATGTTTAAACATAAACTGTCGTATTGGTTCAATTCCTTTGTTATAGGCTTCTTCCATTGTGATCTTATTATCAATCAAAGGTTTAAGTGCATCATCATTTACTTTTGTCCAGGTTGGTGCCATTATAAATAAAGTTATAAATAGTGCAACACCGGCAAGCAGTTGCGAGGGCGGCATTTGCTGTGTTCCAAGCGCCGTCTTCAAAAAATGAAATACAATTATTATTCTCAAATATGATGTTGTCATAATGATTATTGACGGGGCAAGAGAGAGAACGGTCATCATTAAAAGTAGTTGAATTGTAACTGAAACATCTTTGCCGTTTTGAGCTGTACCAACATCTAAATTAATTTTGGGGAATGGAACAGTACCTGACTGCTGTTGTGCAAATGCATAGCTGCTTAAAATAAAAAATGAAAAGAAAACAGCTATCAATAATTTCTTATTCATTTCATCCCCAGGTTCTGCTTAAAAATATTGATGAAATTTGGTTTGTTATCCTTAATATTTATTTCATTTTGTTGCGCTGGATTATAATCTATTTCTTTTAAAAGTGAGATATTATTTTCACTTATGCCAAGAACCAGCAGCTTATTTTCAACACGAACAACGGATAAATATTTCTTTGGCAGAATCATCTGGTTGAATAATACATTTATGTTCAACAGGTTTGTTTTTTTCCCATTAAGAGAAAAAGAATATTTCTTAACAAGAATCAGAACCCCAAAAAGCAATCCAAATATTAATATTAACGGGATGAAAGATTTTATAATCTCTATAATTGACATTTTTAAATATCCTTTATTCTATTTGCCGGATCAACAAGACTAGTAATTCTAATTCCAAAGTGTTTATCAATAACAACAACTTCACCTTCTGCAATTTTTTTATTGTTTACAAATACATCTACGGGTTCGCTGGCTAGCTTATCAAGCTCAATTACGTATCCTCTTTCGAGTTCAAGTATATCTTTGATCTGCATTTGCGTTCTGCCAAGTTCGATATAAATGTTCATTGGCAGATCTTTGAGAAAATGCAGTTTTTCATTAGCGCCGCCATTGGAACGTGTAGAATCATCAAATTCTTCAAACTGGGCAAGCTGACTGCTTAATGTTGTTCCGCTTGCTGAATCGTCACTATTCATATTATTATTCTCTTCATTTACGTTTTCCATAAATCCCCTTAATAAGATTTTTGTTCATCTAATACTTTTCGTGTAATTTTAATGGCTTTGTGATTATTTGCCATACCAACTCTTCCATAAAATAAAATTTGGGTACCCGTTCTAACTTTTTGGTCGTCGTTTATTTTTGTCTCAAGACGAATTATATCTCCCTTTTCCATATCAAGTATTTCTTTTACAGACAATTTGGATGTTCCAAGTTCGATGCGTAAAGGAAGTTTGGTTTTTTCTAAATGGTGTGAGAGAACTTCTTTTGCAGTTATTCCATAATATTTTGTCGCTCGGATGGTGGACATCTTTTGAGTTGACAATTTTGCCAGAATGTTATCGAATGCAAAAGTTGCAAAACAAATATTCATTAAAAATGACTGATCTCCGATTAGGATCTCAAAAGATATCAACAAAACAGATTCACTTTGAGAAGTAATTTGAGCAAAGTCTATATCAGGTTCAAAACGTTCAACAGCAAAATCAAAATTATCAACTGTCTGCCATGCTTTACGCAAATCCTGCATAACCCTTTCAACAACAACACGTAAGACTCTTTGTTCTATTGGTGTTATTACCTTTGTCTGCTTCGTACCAAGACCATTTCCGCCTAATAGCTTATCAACAAGAGATAATGCAAGATCGTTATTAAGCTCTAGAATTCCTTTAACATCTGTTTCACGAATATCAAATGTAAAAAGACAGGCAGGGTTAGCTACTGAAAGAACATATTCCGAATAGTAAATTTGGTCAACAGATGTTACATTAATATTTACTACTGTTTGCAGCTTTGTTACAAGAAATGAACTAAAACTTTCTGCAAAGTTCTCAAAAATGTTTCTAAGAATCCTTAGCTGATTTTTAGAAATTCTATTTGGCAGCCTAAAGTCAAATAGTATTGCCTCTTTATCATGGCTCGATTCAACTTTAGTTTCAGTTCCACTCTTGATATTATCAAGTAGTTGATCAATCTCTTGTTGTGATAGTATCTCTGGCATATCTATTCTAAAATATATTTACTGAAATAAATCCAATTTATTTTAACACTTGGTATTAGCGTACTAAGTTTTTTTGTTATTTCAATGCGTAGTGTATCTCGGTAAGCGGTATTACTAAGTTGAGACATTCCCTTACTGCTCATTACTGAAATAATAGCATCTTTTAGTAAAGGCTCTTTGCTCTTCAATTCCTGGTTATCCTTTTCAGTTGACACGTCAAATCCAAGCGATGACATCAATAGTCTCTTACCATCAGTATTAGCCGGGTTTATAATTAAGTCTTCTACCATGAAAACGTACTTACCAAGTTCGTTTGACTTTGCTTGATTTGCTGGTGCTTCCTGCTTTATTTCTGCAGGAGTTTGAGTTAAAGAAGAGTGGCTTGCCTCAATTTTATTGAGTAATATATTTGCAGTAACATAATAAACTGCTATAAGTTGAACGACAAAAATGGGAATTCCAAACATTACTATTTTAATGTTAAATCCCTTCTTATCTATAGACGAGGCAATTGGTTCCTCTGTCCTTGCATCGATTTTTTCATCTATTATTTTTTCCATAGTGGTAAATAATTTTCAATTGTTATGCCATCGAAAAATCAAGAAAGAATCAAATTACTATAATTTATTGGGGGGATTTTTGGCTAATATTCTGCAGTTGTTTCACTGCCGCCAGAAAGATTTATTAAAAAAAAGGCTGCAGATTATAGATTGAATCATATTCTCACAATCTATTCTGCAGCCTATATATTGCTGGTTAAATGATACTCATAATTTATCTAATTAAATTAGTTATTTCCTGAAGCAGTGTATCTGCAGTAGTGATCACACGGGCATTTGCCTGGAATCCTCTTTGGGCTACAATCATTTTTGTGAACTCTTCAGACAAGTCAACGTTAGACTGTTCAAGAGCACCGGATTGAATTGTAGTTACCGAATTTTCACCGGGAGTGTCAATTCTTGGGTCACCGGCATTTGCGGCAACTGTATACATGTTATCTCCTGCACTAACTAAACCATTCAAGTTTGCAAAAGTTGCAACCATTATTTGTGCAAGCGTTCGTGATGTTCCGTTTGAAAAAATTCCTTCTATTTTTCCATACTGATCTATACTTAAATTAGAAAGAGCTGCCGAAGGAGAACCATCTTGACTTAAAGCTGCAATTTGAGAAGTTAAATTTGTCTGCGTTACTCCGGATGTACCGCTTCCAAAATCCAATTTAATGTTCTGTACTTCTGCACCGCTTGATGGTGTAAATACAATTTTAGGATCTGGCGGCGAAGAAGTTACCTGCTGACCATTTTGCCATACGCTTTGAATAGTACCATCTGTATTAAAATTAACTTCACCAGATGAATCAGCGCTTAAACTACCGTCAGCAGAAGGAACAGTTGCTTTCCAGGCCCAACGGTTGCTGTCAATATGTGTCCAGGTAATTGATAAATCATGTGGACTTCCTAATGAATCATAAACCGTAACAGAACCAAGTACATCTACAGGTATTTCACCTTTATCAATTACATTCTGTACGTTTGTATCAGCATCCAGGTTAGTTAAACCACTCATATTCAAAATAAAAGATATTTTACTGTTTGCGTTCACAATATTACTCTGCAAGTTAGTACACATGCCTGAAGTATCAAATGTAAGAGCCTGGGTTCCCGTTAAAGGTGTTGTTAAAGCTGAACCATCAGCATTTCTTACTTCCCAATTCATTGTCCAGGGACCACTTGTTGCCGGAGCTACAGCAGCAGCTCTTGTAAAATAAGTTCTTAATTGATATTCAGTTCCATCTTTATCATAGATTTTACTTGCAGTATAAGTATCCGGTTTGGTTGCATCATAAGCAGCACCCGGAAATGTTGAAGCAGTTTTGTCTAATTTCAAGTTTCCTTGTAATTCAACAATGTCGGTTCTAACAGTAGTTGAACTACTCTTTAGATTTCCACCCCAATTTGTTTGTGAAGTTTTAATTGCAGGTAATCTTAAATTTTTATCTACAACTATATCCTGTGTTGTTGTTCCAGCAGGAATATCACCAAGTCCATTAGAAACTTTACCTTGAACAACAGCTCCATTTTCTGAATTAACCAATTTTCCGGAAGCATCAAATACAAAAGCTCCCGCTCTTGAATAAAATTGCTGGCCATTGCTTTTTAGGATGAAAAGACCGGAACCTTGTAATGCGAGATCAGTTGTTGTACCTGTAGTTTCGAAAGTACCTTGACTCCAATTGCGGTCTATAGAATTAACTTTTGAACCAAGACCTATTTGGAATGAGTTTGTACCACCAGTTGTATCTGTTGGATTTGTACCAGCTTTTACAAATTGGTTGAAAGTATCACTGAAAGTAACGCGAGATCCTTTAAACCCAATTGTATTAACGTTAGAAATATTGTTTCCGATTACATCCATCATTTCTTGATGATTTTTTAAACCGGAAACTCCTGCAAAAAGGGATGTTAAAAGTGCCATATAGCCTCCTAAGCTTGATTTAGCTTCAGTCAGTCAGCTAAATCTTAGAGCGTCC
Organism: Melioribacter sp.; assembly: GCA_003155655.1. Lineage (GTDB taxonomy): Bacteria > Bacteroidota > Ignavibacteria > Ignavibacteriales > Melioribacteraceae > Fen-1258. The sequence continues at coordinate 73,576 of PMDS01000097.1, read as the reverse complement.
TTGGAAGGTCCCGCTCTGTTATGAATTAATTAATTAATATGCAAAAACTACACTGTCTATATTTGTAAATACGCTTTCATTTGAATTAGCAACTTCAATTGCCGTTACTACTGTTCTATTAGGAACATTAACGATGAATGCTGTTTTATCCATCATTACCAAAGAATCTTTTGAACCTTTTGATTCTGCTTTATCTACAGCATTCTGTATCTTGGTGATTTCATCATCACTCAGCTGGATATTTCTTGATTCAAGCCGCTTTAAAGCATGGTTTGAAAATTTAACTTTCTCCAGCTCTTCCTTAAAAATTGCATCGAAACTTGAAGTCGCTTCTCTGCCAATCTTTTGCTGAGAAATTTCATTGTTTCCAACAATTGGTATAAAGGGAACTGAAATACCATTAACTTCTGCCATTTATTTCCACCTCATTTACTTCCTGAATTTTCAATTTCCGTTATGTCAGACATATTATATTCAGCACCGTCAACTAATACAACGGTTCCATTACTTGTAAAACGGACACCTGTGATTACTCCCATCTTGTAAAGATCAGCTGTTATATTTGCTCCATTTGAATCTTTTGCAACAACTTCATATTTATACGTGCCATTTGCCAATTTAGCACCATTATTATCGGTCAAATCGTAGGAAAGTTTATGGTCACCGGAAGTTGTATCGGCATTATTAATGGACTTAACTATATTGCCGTTACTATCGTAAATATTTATGGTAACAGAACTTGCAGCATTTGGCAAATTATAACCTAGTGTAACACTTGTTTGTCCTGCAACATTTAAAGCACTTCCACTGACTTTAGTTTCCTTTCCAATAAGTGTTGCAACCATAGTATTATTTACAGATTGTGTCAAAGTGGCATTAGCATCAATACTCTGTTTCATATAATCATTCAAATTTGTCAATTGCTCCAGCGAACTAAACTGTGCCAATTGGGCTGCATACTGAGTACCATCCATTGGATTTAAAGGATCTTGATTTTTGAGTTCCGATATCATTAGTTTCAAAAAATCATCCTTACCCATTATAGATTTATTAGTACTAGTTGCTGTTGTGGAATTACTTGTCTGAGATGACGACGAACTAATTGGATCTACCATTTTTTTCTCCTATGCTAAAAATTCGTAAGTGTTATAACCTAGAGATTTTTGAGCCTTTCCCATTGATTCAGTTTTACTTTCTACTCTTGAATTTTTTTCTTCCTGTTTTTTCTTACCGGTTCCCTTGTGAGAGCGTTTATCAGAATCCGCTACGCTTACATTTACATTGCTAAGCTGTATGCCTGCTGCTTCTAAAGATTGTTTGAGCTGATCAATATTTGATTGAACAAACTGACGCACTTGTGAATTTTCAACTTCAATGCGTGTATTAACCTGGCTGTTAACAATCTCAACCATTAATTTTACTTTACCAAGATTTTCCGGAGACAACTGGAATGATATACTTTGTTTATCTCCCTGCTGAATAAATTTCGATATTTCGGGAACTAATTCTGAGGGTTTAATAACTTTTGCGGGTTCTTGAACAATTTTTGTCTCACCTGAAATCTTAAATCTTTCTGCTTCCGTATTTTGAGCAGCTTCAGTTCCGTGTGAAATGCTTTTTATATTATCCGATGGCTTCTGTTTTATAAAATCTTTATCATCAGTTGATTTGCTTTGGGTTTCTTTTACAGTAAACTGATCTTTTTTAACCGCATCATTCAGTAAAGTATTTTTATCATCAGAATCTTTTATAATTTTTGATTGATCATCTTTTTCAAAAACTTTTGGAGCTGTAGATTCATTGACAGTTGTATTTTTAATTTCCTGTACTTGTGATTCAGTCTGAATTTTTGATTTTGAGTTATCAGTAACTATTTCAATATTTTTTTCCGGTGTTACAGATTTTGCTGGATTAATCTCTGAAGAAGGTTTTGAATTATTCTCCTCCGCAATTTGAGCTGAAGATTGCTCGGCTATATTTTTATTTACTTCAGTTCCCTTTGTATTTATTATTGAATCAGAGTTTTGTAAAGTTAGCTTTTCATCTAACCCGGATTTAATTTCATTTTTTACACTTAACTGATTAGTTTTCTCATCTTCTTTTGATTGAGCTGAATTACCGGCGCTAATTTTTATATCCTCAATTTTTAATTCTTTTGGAATTGATATTTTGACACTACCGGAATTCTTTAGCTCCTCTGAAAATTCAGCAGAGTCCAATTTAACTTTGCTAGCTGTTTCTTTCGTCGTTGAAGATTTTGAGTCGTCAACCGAATTAATGCTTCCATTTAAACTCTTCAATAATTCTTTTATATCGCTTATAACTACTTTTGTATTATCTACGACCTGTTTTTGATTATTTACAGCAGAAGATACATCAGTATTAATAATCGGACCGCAATTTTGTTGAGTTGTTTGTACTTGTGAAGAAACATCAGTCTTAATAATTGGAATGCTATTTTGTTGTGCTGTTTGTTCTTGTTTAGTACTTAAAACGCTCTTATCTTCATTACCTGTTATTTGAGTAATATTCTCAACCAAAGGTCCACTAATCGCTCTCTTATTTCCTTCATCTATTATTTTATGTCCGATGTCCTTTATATCCAAATTACCGGAATTCTCTTTGATTCTGAAACCGGGGTTAAAAAACTCAATACCTAATATATCTGAACTGTTTTTAGTTGACTGCGGGAGTGGGAATATCTTATAACCGCTGAAATAATTCTCATTTGAATTTTGATCTGATTTACTATTAATCTGATTGGCAGTTATATCTTTTGCCGATTGATTTTCAGTAGTTTGTTTATAATTACTGTTTATCCCACTTGTTTTTATCTCAACAATTTCAGTTTTATAAGCGTTTAACTCCTGGTCATTATTATACTTAACATCCTGATTTACAATGTTTCCGGAAATAACTTGTTGTGTTGAATAGTTAACCGATGAAGGCTCTGCCGACTGATCTTTTATATCTGTTTCTTTATTCGATTGAGAAGGTAATAAGTTGGCATTCTTATCAAGCTTGGTAAAATCTGAAGCAAGTTTATCAAGACTTATTTTTGTTTCTATATTTTCTCCAGGCAACTCATTAAATGATATATTTATTTTATCACTGCCGTTACTAAAGGAAAGATTAAGATTTTTATTTACTTGCAGGTTATTTATTAATGAAGTTGAAGCATCAGTTTTTGACAGGACGGTTTTTTCACCATCTGTATTTTTATTTGTCAGATTGGTAACGCTTTCTTTAGCACTTTCATTTTGGTTCAAACCGGCGAATTGCATTAATCCGGACAAGAACTGTTGTAAACTATCAAAAGAGAGTATAAATTGTTTTTTTGAAACTGTTGCTTTTGGAAAAGTTTGAGTTGCACCGGATGTGCTAACCAGTGAAGCTGAATTTTTAAGAAAATTGTTCATAAAAGACGAGAGATTATTAAAATCTTCAGCAGCGCATTTTATTGCATTTTCAGAGACAGGTTTGATTTCTTTTGCAAACAAATCAGTTAAAGAGGTACTTGAGTTATTTACCGATTGAGTATTTTCATCTCCACATACTTTAATAATGTCGGCAAAAAGATATGATGCATTTGTCAATTTCTTTGTATCAAGGTTAGAAGATTTTGAGGCATTAATAAGCTTGTTCAGAAAGAATGTATTGATATTCATTGTTTCGCACTTATAATTCTGGTTGCCACTTCCGGTTTAAATTCTGCTAAAATATCGGCAGCTTTTTTCTTTTTCATAGTTAACAATATATCTCTGGCAATATTATCGGAATAACCTTGAATTATTTTAGCTGCTTTCCTTGTATCCATAGAATAATAAAGTTGGGCTGTATTCTTAATCCATTTTTGATATAAACTGTCTTTTTTAGAATTATTAAATTTCTGAGTAGCTTCATTAGTCTGTTCTAGAGTGGAATTTGCATTTTGTTCATTATTTTTTTTAACTTCAGCAATTTTATCTTTCACTTTTTCCATTGAGTTCGTATCACTCAAAGTAACTATAGGACTATCCTTCTGTAAGACTGCCGGGCTTTGTTTTAATGAGTCTGCTAAAGTTTTATTTACAGTAGAGGTATCTTTTGGCTGAGCAGTTTGTTCATTTACAACAGGCAGAATAGCTGATACGTTTTGTGTTGGCGTTTCAGGTGTAAAATCAAATTTAAAAATATTTTTATAGATTGAATTCAAATAGATTATAGCACCGGTTATGAGGGCAAATGCTAATATAAATGCCGCTATGTAAACTATTTTTTCTTTCACTTTATTTCCCCGTGGTAATTACGAATTGCAATTTCATTTAGCTCTTTTAATTCGCTTCTTCTTTCTTCAATTTGAAAATTTTGATTATCGTTTTCTTTTAGCATTTCGAAAATTTTATGTTCTTTTTTCCTTTCAACAAGTTCGTTCATTTTTTCTTTCTTTTTTTCGTAAAGTTGAACAATTTTTCTTTCCAATGATTGTATTACCTTTTCAAGATTTGAGTCGTAAATTTTAGAACTCTGATAATTGGAAGCTTTCAAAGATATACTGGTCATATCCCTTCTCGTTTTTTCTCTTTCGTCAATCACAATTTGTCTTTTATCCTTGTATTCCTGTATTTCTTTTTCAATCAAGAAAATTTCTTCTTGAATTTTCTTTTCAAGTATATCCTTTACATTTAGAACCGATTCAAAACGAAACTTGAATTTTGACATATATTTTTATACCAGTGGTGCCTCAATAATTTCATTCAATCTTTCACAGGAATCATCATAAAGTGCTTTTTCAAAAATTTCCTGTTTTAAGAACCCGCGTAACTGACTTATTTTTGAAAGTGCGTGATCAATTTGGGGGTTGCTTCCTTTTACATAAGCGCCTATATTAATCAAATCTTCCGCTTCTTTATATGTTGAAAGAATTTCGCTAAAACGCATTGCCCGCTGATAATGATTTTTATCAACAATATCCGGCATTACCCTGCTCACACTTTGTAGAGTGTCAATTGCAGGATATTGCCCTCTGTTAGCAAGTTTACGGGATAAAACTATATGTCCATCAAGTATCGAGCGTACTGCATCTGCTATTGGTTCTGTCATATCATCACCATCAACTAACACTGTATAAAGGCCGGTTATTGAGCCTTTTTCTGTATTACCTGCCCGTTCAAGTAATTTTGGTAGAAGAGCAAATACCGAAGGAGTGTAACCCTTTGTAGTTGGTGGCTCGCCAATAGTTAAACCAATTTCTCTTTGAGCCATTGCAAAACGTGTAACTGAATCCATCATAAACATTACATCCATGCCAAGATCGCGGAAGTACTCTGCAATGGTTGTTCCTATATAGGCGCCCTTCATTCTTACTAATGGAGATTTATCGCTTGTTGCAACAACAATTACTGATCTCTTTAATCCTTCCTCGCCCAAATCTCTTTCAATAAACTCCCGAACTTCTCTTCCCCTTTCACCAATTAAGGCTATAATGTTAACGTCTGCACTTGTATTACGCGCAATCATTCCAAGTGTCACACTTTTACCTACTCCACTACCTGCAAATATTCCTATACGTTGCCCCTTACCAATTGTAAGCAATCCATCAATGGCGCGTATTCCAGTTTGAACTGGAGTTGCAATTCTTTTCCTTTCTAGCGGATTAGGAGGTTCACGGTATGTTTCACGCCGTGATGTATAATTTATTTCTCCTTTACCATCAATTGGATTTCCAAATCCATCAATTACCCTTCCCAATAATTCTTTACCAACCCCAACAGAAAAACTCTTACCGGAAGCCTTTATTTCGCATGCTGGAGATATGCTGTGAACTTCTCCTATTGCAATTGAAAGTACTTTGCCGCCTTTGAAACCGACTACCTCCGCTTTGCAAACTTCATTTCCATTCTGGTCAACAATGGAACATATTTCCCCCATCATTGCATTAGGACCAACAGAAACTATAACTAATCCAATTACATCAATAACTTTTCCATTAACACAAATAGGATCTGTTCTGCTAATAACGTTTCTATACTTTTCAAGAATATGTTCGGTTATGTCCATTTTTAGCTCTTTTTCTGCAGGCTATTTTCCAGTTGTTTCTTCAACTCCATTAATTGAGTTGAAATTCTTGCATCCACGTTTCCAATTTCAGTTTCAATTAAACAACCTCCCCGTTCTATTTTGCTATCACCTTCAATTTTAATTTTGGTAAAAGAACTGTTGTTTAATAATCCCTTACTATAATCGGTTAATTCATCTACGTCATTCGGGTTTAATTTTAAACGAACTTCGTTAGCGCCAATTATTTTATTTATAGCAACTTTAATGTTTTCATCAATAATTGTTTTTTCTTCAATTTCTCTCTGAACAACTTTTTTGGCAATTTCATATGCAGTTACAATTACTAACTCTTCAAAATATTTTTCGTACTCAATAAATTTCTCATCAAAACTTTGTAGTATGTTAAACACTTCTTCATATTTATGGTAAAGCTTATCTGTAAAATCTTTTTCCAAATCGCGCAGAGTTTTATCCTTTGCTTCTTTATAACCCATGGCATAGTGATCTTCAAGCTGCTTTTTTAATAAGTCAACTTCTTCTTCAACTCCAAAGGAATTTCCAATTCCAGCTACTTTAACATTCATTTTACTGGATCTGGGATTTATTTTAATAACATTAGACATATATTTCTTCTGGTCCACCTCTCATGTTGAGAGAAATTTCTCCTTGTTCTTCAAGTGCTTTTATTACATCAATAATTCGCGCCTGAGCCCCTTCAACTTCCTTAAGCTTAACCATTCCCATGTATTGTAATTCTTCTCTCAGCAAGTCAGCTGCGCGTTCGCTCATATTCTTGAATATTTTATCTTTTAGTTTTTCTTCAGAAACCTTAAGGGCAAGCGCCAAATCTTTACGATCTATTTCGCGCATAATTTTCTGAATATCTTTATCGTTAATGTTTATGATTTCATCAAATATGAACATCAGGCGTTTAACTTCATATGTAGTTTCCGGGTCTAAATTTTCCATTTTATCCAATATTTCTTTAACCATCGAAACATTTGTACGGTTTAAAATTGCAGCAAGGCACTTTGCCCCACCCAATTTACCAACCGATTGACTCATAGAAGCGCCGGCAATTTCATCAACAACATGTTCAATCTGTTTTAAGGTCTGTGGTGCTATTTTGCCAAGTGTGGCAATTCTATAAACAACATCGATGCGTAAATCCTCTGGGAGTTCTTTTAATGCATTTGCTGTTTGATCGGCACTGAGCTGAGAAAATATGAGAGCCATCGTTTGAGGATGCTCTTTGTTGAGAAAATTTACAAGTTGTGCGGGTTCAGCTTTTTTGAGCACATCAAAACCTTTTAAAGTAGTCAATCTTTTAATGCGTTCAATTATTTCCACAGCTTTTGACGGACCATAAGATTTTTCCAAGATAGCCTGGGCAAAATCTAAACCGCCTTCCAAAACATATTCACGTGCAGTAACCATGTTATAAAATTCTTCAATAACATTATCTGCTGTTTTGGAAGAAATATTTTTAACTTTGGAAATTTCTGCAGTAAGAACTTCAACGTCAACACTATCAAGCTGTTTCAGAACAGCTGAAGCAGCTTCAACATTTAGTGCAACCATTAACATTGCTGCTTTTTGTGTTCCCGTGACTTCTTCATGCAAGTCTTTAATTGCTAATTTGTCATTAGACTTCATCTTCATGCATCCAGGCGTTTATTAATTTTGCTGCGTCCATAGGATTTTTTGATACATAGTTAACAATTCTTTCCTGCTGGTTTTTTTTTGACAATGCTTCATCAGAAATTTCATCTTCAATATCACCAAGCTGCATTATTCCTCTTTTCTTTTTTGCAACCAAATGATTCATAGGTGCAGGCTGTGAAACCGGAAGAGATGCTGTATCTGTGCTTAAAGAAAAGTTACCTGGGTTAATTGTACCAATTACTATTTTTTCATTCTTCAATCGTTTCATTAAACTCTTCAAGACAAAAATTGATGAAATTATTGCAACTATTATTAGAGCCAGATTAACATATTGATTAGCGTCCGGTATAGCACCTGTTCCGGTTTCTTCATTGATATTTTCATTCACCTTAGTTTCAAAGGGAATATTAACAATGGAAAATTGATCGTTACGCTGTACATCCAACCCTACTGCATTTTTAATCAGGTCTTCTAATTTTTTAATTTGATCCGCAGGACGTGGTTCATAAACAATTTCTTTTTTATCCCCTTTTTTCACTTCCTTGGCAACATCATTTATAACTGCAGCTACACTCAATCTTTTAATATTTCCGTTGCCAGACATAACTTTTTCAATCGTTTTACTAATTTCATAATTAGTTAGTGTGTTTTCGTTAGAAGCAACAGTGGTATCGTTCTTTATTTTTCCCTGATTATTTATTTTTGTCGTTTGCTCGCTAACTGCAACCTGAGATTCAGGATCATAGTTCTCCATAGTCTTTTCAACCTGATCAAAATTTAAGTCTGCATTTACCTGCACGATTGCATTCCCAACACCAACAATATTATCAAGTATAGACTGTGCCTTTTTAACCAGGTAATTTTCTATTGATTTTTTAATTTCATATTGTTTTGAAGTAGCAAAAGCGAGTGGACCATCCTCTCCTTCATTATTCAAAATTCTTCCTTTTGTGTCTATTATCGACACTTTTCCCGGCTGCATTCCTTCAATACTCCCGCACAGCAAATTTACTATTGATTGTATGTTTTCTTTAGTAGGAGCTGCGTTAGGCTTTAATTTCAGTACCACAGAGACTGTGGGGTTCTTTTCCTCTTCCTTAAAAATAGTTTTTTGAGGAATTGAGATATGCACTCGTGCACCGAGAACACATTCCTGCTGTTGAATAGTTCTAGCCAATTCACCTTCAAGGGCACGTTTATAGTTTAATTTCTGCATGAATTCAGACATACCCATTGTAGTTTTATCAAAAATCTCATAACCAATTATGCCGGAACTCGGAATACCTCTTCCTGCAAGTGCAAGCCGCATCTCATAAACTTTCTCATGTGCAACTTTTATAGTCTGCCCATTATCATCAATCTTGTAAGGTATCTTTTGGTTGCCGAGATATTCAATAACTTTTGAAGCATCTTCCTGAGAAAGACCCGAATAAAGAATAGCATAATTTGGTTCATTAAGTATGAAAAGAAGAACGGCCATCAGCAACATTGTTAATACAACGCCGCTAATCAAAATAAATTTTTGCTTTGCGTTAAGTTTGTTGATGATGCCTAAAACTGATTGTAAAGGATTTGCATTCATAGTTAGACTGGCAAATTGGATAATTGTTTAAACATGTCAATTGTTTTATTTCTTATCTCCATCAATAGTTGAAGACTGGTTTTTGCTTTCTCACCGGCAACCATCACATCATGAAGTTCGACTCCATCGCCGGAAACAAATTTTTCCACTGCCATAGCGGAACTGTTTTGATCATCATTAACACTTTTAACAAAGTCACTGAAAGTGGCTCCAAAATTTTCAGTTTCTTGTGCTTTAGGTTTTTGAACCTCAATTAAATTTGGAATTAGATTACCGATACCTTCTATTTTCATTTTATCCTCTCCTATCAAAAAGTGACCCAACATGGACGCCAGATACTTTTCCTTTTGAATCATAAAGCTGGTAACTTAATATTTCGTCTTTTTGAGCAGGATATAGCCCTGCAAAAAATTTTTTTTCTTCTGCCGAAATTTTTTCTTTAGAACTATTTACACTTTCTGTTCTACTATTATTTTGCACGTTTTTAACATAAGAGGGAGCATAGTTGCCAATTACATTTGCTGAAATTTTCATTATATCTCCAAGGAATCTTTAGCCATTGTTTTTGCAGAATTAAGAGCCTGCAGATTTGCTTCATAACTTCTTGTGGCTGCTATCATATCAACCATTTCATTAATTATATTAACGTTCGACATTTGAACGTAACCTTGAGCATCTGCTTCTGGGTTTTCGGGCATATAAATTTGATCGCCAGGTTTGGCATCTTCTTTTTCAGTCATACTTATTTCACCCATTCCTGAAGAAATAGAAATATTTTGAGGTGTTTGTAATGTTGAAATATGATCTTTGTTAGTAACTTGAAGATTTAATGCTTGTCCTTCCATTTGAAGATTATTGATAAATTGATTTTGTTCTGTTTCAACTTTCAAAAATTTTCTTTTGTAAGGCTCACCATTTTCTGTCCTTACATTATCTGCATTTGCAATATTTTGAGAAATAAGATCCATTTTTTTTCTTTGGATGCTCATTCCTTTTGAACTAATGTTCAAACCGAAAAGACTTCCACTTATTTTCAAGCAGAACCTCCTTTGATAACATTTTGAATATTTTTGTAATAATCACCGACTTTTCTAGAAGCAAATTTGTAACGTAGAGTATTTTCAGCCAAGTCAGACATTTCCTTTTCGATGTTCACGTTATTAACACCCGAATCCATCTCCGTGCTGTCATCAAAAATATGTTCAAACTTTTGATCCTGTGGAAGTTCTGCTTTTAGGCTGCTTATATGCTTTTCGTTATCAGTTTTAAGAAGAGAATTGACTTTCTGATCAAGAATATCTTTGAACATAATATCTTCCCGCTGGTAATTTTCTGTACCAATGTTTGAAAGATTTTTTGCAATTACTTTATTTTTTTCAGTGCAGTAGTTGAGAAGATTTTCAAGAAGTTTCACAGTACCTGACATATTTACCCTTGATTTTACTAATAATACCCAAAAGAAATGCCAGTTAGAATCCTTATAAAAAATGGAAAAGTAGCAATAAATGCCGGTTAGATTGGCTAAAATTCACCAATTGTGATTTATTGGTCAGAATTAGCCATTGGAGTCTGAATAATCTAGAATGATTGATTTGGACTGACCGCAAGAACAAATAAATTTTATTTCTTTTATTGAATCATTAGCGTCTTTCTTAAAGATAATTCTGACACCGTCAAGTTCATCATCTTCAACACTAATTTTGATATTGCCATTTATATCAATATCTCCCTGTTTAAACAAATTTCCAGTACAGGCTTTATTTTTCACAAAAATATCTTTGAAAAGAGTATCGTCAAAATTATCTGCCATTTGCCACCACCTTGTTAATTACTTCTGGAATTTTTTCTGCCGATAGAACTGCATCGGCAAGACCACCATCTACAATTGCTTTTGGCATTCCATAAACTACGCAAGACTCTTCTTCTTGAGCAATTGCATGCCCGCCAAGAGCTTTTAATTTTTTAATTGCTTCAAATCCATCTTTGCCCATTCCCGTCATAATAACACCAAGTGTATATTTACCATAAACATCTATAACAGAATTCATCATTACATCAACTGAAGGTCTGTGTAAAGAATCACTTGGCTCTTTTGTAATATTTATTATAATATTATTTGAACCATTGCTTTTAAGTTTCATATGAAAGCCGCCAGGTGCAAGATAAACTACATTTGGTTTTACTTCGTCGCCGTCTTCCGCCTCTTTTACTTCAAGAAATGAAAGCCCGTTTAATCTTTCAGCAAGTGATTTAGTAAATTTGGGAGGCATGTGCTGCACAATAAACATAGGAACGTTCAATTTTGCTGAAAGCACCGGTAAAACTTTTTGAAGCGTAAATGGCCCTCCAGTTGATATTCCTAGTGCAATTGCTTTGTACCCGATTTGTGGAATTTCCTGGCTTAGATTAATACTTTTTTGTACCGGTACTACCGAAGATATTTTAATTCTTTGCAGCCGTTCTTGAAACAATTTATGTCTTACAATCTCTTTAACTTTTTGAATAAGATCATCTTTAATACTTGTTATATTCACACTAATAAAAGAAAGTTCTTTTGGAATGAAGTCAACAGCTCCCAGTTCTAGTGCTTTAATTGTTGCTTGAGCTCCTTCAGTTGTAATTGAGCTTACCATTATAACAGAGGTGGGACACTCACTCATAATTTTTTTAAGCGCTGTTAACCCATCCATTACAGGCATTTCAATGTCAAGAGTAATTATATCAGGTTTTAATTTTACTGCCTGCTGAAATCCTTCCTCCCCGTTGCGGGCAGTTCCAACTACAGTTATACCCGGATCACTTTCGAGCATAATAGATAGCGATTTGCGCATAAAAGCTGAATCGTCTACAACAAGGACAGATATATTCTCTTTCAAGAAGATTTTTCCAATCTATTAAATAATTCATTTACATCTACAATCATAACAACTGTGCCATCACCCATAATTGTCGAACCTGCAATACCATCAATTTTACCAAGATAAGCGCCAAGAGATTTTATTACAACTTCCTGTTGACCAATCAGTTCATCGACTTTAATGCCAAAACGCTGTTCGGCTATTCCAACTTCTACAACATATTGCCATAAATTTTCATTTTTCTTTCTTCCATTAATCCTGCCCGCAAACAATTGATCAAGCGCAACAAGAGGAAGAAGAGATTCTCGAAGATTAATAATTTCTTTTCCCTTAATAGTATGTATTTGATCCTTTCTTACCCGCAGCACTTCAACCACAGAACCCAGCGGTATAACAAAAAATTCATTCCGGGCTTTAACTATCATTCCAGAAATAATTGCCAATGTAAGAGGGAGTTTGATAATAATCTTTGTTCCTTTGCCCGGTTCTGATTCCGTATTGATTATTCCCTGTAGCTTAGTTACGTTAGTTTTAACTACATCCATGCCAACTCCACGGCCGGAAACATTAGAAACAATTTCAGAAGTAGAAAAGCCGGGTAAGAAAATTAAATTGATAATTTCCTGCTTTGTTAATTCTTTAGCTCTCTCGCTAGTAATTAATTTTTTCTCAATTGCTTTCTTTTTAATAATGTTTGGATCTATTCCTTTACCATCATCTTCAACTGTAATTACAATATTATTACCTATATGTTCAGCTGAAAGTATTACAGTTCCTTTTGGGTTCTTGCCTGCTTTAACTCTCACAGCCGGTGTCTCTACGCCATGGTCAACTGAATTTCTTATAAGATGCACAAGAGGGTCATTAATTTCTTCAATAAGGTTTTTATCAACCTCAGTTTCTTCTCCTCTAATAACCAGGTCAACGTCTTTTTTAAGTTCTTTAGAAAGATCACGAACTACTCTTGGGTATCGGTTAAAAATTTTCTGAATTTTAATCATGCGTAATTTCATTACAACAAGTTGAAGCTCTGTAGTCATCAAGTCTATTTGTTTTGTAACTTCTTCAAAATCTTTGGAATATTTTATTGCTTCGTATTCCAATCCAAATTTAGATGTGACTTGAGAAAGCCTGTTTCTTCCGAGAACAAGCTCAGAAACTATATCCAATAATGCATCAAGTCTGTCAACATCAACTCTTATAGAGTTTTCGGCAACACTAGCTGTTGAGGTGTTTTTCTTAACTGATGTAGGTTTTGCCTGCTGATCTTCTTTGGGAATTTGCTGCACTTCTTCAGTGCCAATTGATTCAACATTAGCAACAGGTTGGTCTTGTTTTGCAGCTGCTCCCTGAGCTTGACTGACTGGTTCAGTATTCTTTTTATTTTCTATTTCAGCCAGTAGATTTTCTAGTACCGAATCTGATTTGCCAATCTCAACTTCCTCGTTTTTGTCTATTTCTATTCTTTTTACAAGTTCTTTAATTATATCAAAAGCGAGAATTATCCCATCCATTATAGCAGGAGAAAGTTTTATTTCACCTTTCCTAAGTTTGTTGAGAATATCTTCACATTTATGCGTAACATGAGGAAGTTTTTCCAGACCAAGAAAACCTGAGGTTCCTTTAATAGTGTGAAAAGATCTGAAAATCTGATTAATTAAATCAGCATCTTCAGGCTTTTTTTCTAGTTCAAGAAGATCAAAATCCAGCTTTTCCAAAATTTCTTTTGTTTCAACTAAAAAGCTGTCAACAATCTCCTTCATGCTAGGATCTATAAGGGTTGCGTTTTGGATCATATCATTCATTGATTTGCAAAAAGTTTATCAATTTCTTCTTGTGAAGTTTTACTATTATTTCTTTTTGTAACTAAAGAATCTACTAATTCCTGCGACTTACTATTTTTATCATAACGGGCGTCTGCGTTGAACGTTCCGTCTCTTGGATAAAGGTCAATACTAGGAATTTCTTTATTCTCTTTATTTGTTAAATCTTTTACTAATGAAGAAAGTTTTTCTTGAATCGATTGTATCAAATGATTAACAGAAGATAATTGCTGTGAGGTAATATCCTGAACTTGAAGCGAAATAGTTATATTCATCATTCTTGTCTCAATCTTTTCAATCATACCCAGCAAAGTAACAAGATCATCATCTTCTCCCATTCTGGACTTAATAGATTGTAATTTATCTTTCATAGAGTGTATATCCATTGAGACGCCATCCACAACATCAAGAATTTCTGTAGTTGCAACTTCAGTGGCGTTGGTTACACGATTTATTTGTAATGCAGCTTTTGGAATTTTGCTTGTGCTGTCTTGAATTTCCCGGTTAACATTTTCCAAGAGTGGCACTGTGCTCTGCATAAAATCAATTATCTTTTGTAGAATTGGGATTAATTTTTGACCATAAATAAAAAACGACTTAAGATCCCCGAGTTTATCGAATATATTTTCCATATTTGTTTTTTGCTCCATCATAGAATTCTCCCCATTAAGCCGCTGAACTGATTATTTGTTCAATTTTCTCTTTGAGAATTTGCGGAGTGAATGGTTTAACGATATAGTTATTTACTTTTGCCTGCAACGCTTCAACAATATCTTCCTTCAATCCGCGGGTTGTAACCATTAATATTGGTAATGCAACATACTTTTCATTTGCTCTAATGGTTCTAACTAATTCCAATCCTGAAACTTCAGGCATATTCCAGTCTGTGATTACAAAGTTAATCTCTTCGTCGGAATTCAATTTAACCATTGCTTCCTTACCATCAGAAGCTTCAACAAAAAGTTCGTGTCCAATGGTCTTGAGCGAATTAGCAACAATTCGGCGCATTGTAACCGAGTCGTCAACTATCAAAAATTTTAGTGCCATATTCTTTCCTTTAATTTAAATATTTAGATACTTCATATACTACCCTTTTAGGGTCAAATGGTTTAATTAGATATGAATTAGCTCCGCTCTCAAGGCCTTTTTGAATATCTTCCGTATTTCCAAGAGAAGAGAGAACAATTATTGGTAGTTCACGGTAATCTTCATTTTTTCTTATTGATGAAATTAATTCATATCCATCCACATTGGGCATATTCAGATCAGTTATAACCAGATCAATTTTCTGAGTCGGTAGGGCTTCCATTGCTTCCATGCCATCAGCACAAGCAATAATTTCAAATCCTTTGACCGAGAGAGCAACAGTTACAAATTTTCTGATCGTTGGTGAATCATCAGCAATAAGAATCACTTTTTTCATTTCTAATTACTCCTTTTTATATCCAACTGTATTAGGGTAACTTACTAGTTTAAATGCCTTTGAAATTCCATGCAGCGTTTCAGAATAACCAATAAATAAGTACCCACCTTTGTTTAATGCATTATATAAGTTGGCAATAACTTTTGTCTTGGATGCTTGATCGAAATAGATTAATACGTTTGCACAAAAAATTACATCAAAATTAAATAACGATTTAATTGCCGCATCATCGTAAAGGTTCATTATCTTAAAAGATGCCATCTTTTTAATATCTGGTTGAACTTCATATACACCATTGTTCATCTTAAAATATTTTTTAAGATAATATGGTTGTGTATTTCTAATTGAATAATCTTTGTAACAAGCATTTGAAGCCGTTTCAATAACAGCGCTGTTTATATCAGTTCCAAAAACTTCAAGTTCAACGTTGGGATTTCTTGGTTTGATAAGATCCTGGAAAATCATTGCAATAGAATATGCTTCCTCTCCCGAAGAACTAGCAGCGCTCCAGATTCTAATTTTATTTTTACCTGCAGCATTTTTTGCTTGAATAATTTCAGGTAAAATTTGAGAGGCAAGAGCATCCAATTGCGGCTGATTCCTAAAGAAAAATGTTTCATTTATAGTAATAGCTTCATAAAAATACTTTTTCTCACTCTCACCTTTCGGAGAAAATTTCAGCAAGTCAAAATATTCTTCAAAAGTTCTTATTCCGAGAAAATTCATTCTTCTTTGCAGGCGGCTTTCAAGAAAATATTTTTTGTTATCCTGAAAATATATTCCTGAATTGGTATAAATGTGACTTCTTATAATTTCAAAAAGAGCAGTAGACATACTTGCCTGCTTTGCCGCAAAGGAATTTGGAGTTTGAACATAATCTGAAGGGCTCAAATTTAGCATTCCATTCATAATGTTAATTCGTATTAGTAGATAGCTGATTAATTCTTGAATTAAGCACAAAAGAGGCCCTATCACGTACCATTTCATCCTCATCATCGGCAAATTTTCTAACTATATTTTCAACTGACGGATCATTAATGTTTTCAACTAATTCAATGAGTCTTATTCTATTCCAGCTGTTTTCATCATTTACCATTGTATCTGTAAAAAGCAAGGCACTGGTTACATCGAGATTGAAAAGAATTTCCATTGATGCTCTTCTTACTTCTTCATCTGAATGACTTAACAGTCCGCTAACTGAATGAACAATATTTCTGATTTCGAAGGCAGAATTATTGAGCTCAATTTGATATTCATTACAGTAATTAATAATCTGTAAAAAGAGATTTAACACGTGACGCATGTTTGGTTGATCTAGATGAATAACTCTCGATATTTCGGTAAAAAGAAATTCAGGATTTCTAAATATTTTGGATTTAATCATTTCATCAAGCTCATAGTCATCACCAAGAAGTTTTAAGCTTGAGCATAAAATGTCTTTATCATTGAAATCATCTACAAGATTAAACGCTATTTTTTTATGGGTATGAGTTCCCTCCGCCATTGTATACATCAATAAACTTTTCATTCTATTATCGTAAGGTATATCAAGTCCATATTTTTCTTTTAACACTGAAATGGAAGTAATAAGAGGGAGAATTAATGGTCCGCTTACATTAATTACTAATTCCAATAAATAGAAATACGTATCAATATCTCCAATATTGCCAAAGCTTTCTAGTATGGAATATTTTGTTACTTCATCTTCAGACTCAAATTTTTCAGTAAGAAAACTTAATGAGCTTTTTGAACCGATCTTACCCAGTGCTTCAACAATTGTTGGTTTGTATAATTCATTTCTGTCGTAAAAAAGCATGAGTATTTCAATTGCCCCTTCATATTTTAAATCTCCCAATGTTTCAATGCAGGCAAGAATAACATTATCATTTTCTGCTGTACTTAGAATGTTCATTGTATAAATAGCAGCACTTGGATCCCCAATCATACCAAGAATATCAACAACAAATTTTATGTTGTCGTCATTATTTTCATGGTTATATTCTGTTAACGCTTCAATAGATAAGGGACCAAGACTAATTAATATTTCACCAGCAAGATTTCTTACGGAGATATCGTGAAATCCGACAAAAGGAACGATAAATTGAGGAAATTTTGGGTTACGGTTTGCATTAATAAACATTGTTACAGCATTGCGGACCCCTTTATCATCATCAGAAAGCAGATTTGCCAAAGGTGAAATCAAATTATCGTCAAGATTTTCTTGGCTCAGTTTGTTTATTAACTCAATTTTTTGATCTGCAGAATCTGATCTAATTGTTGTAAACATTATTTCTTTCTCATTTGAATTATCTTTCATAACGATAAATCATCAATTATTTATAAATAGTTTAGATAATCTTTCAAATAATGTGCCCATACTTTTAATCTTAATTGCCGACAATGATATATAATTACAAACGACTATGTTGAATATTAGCCACATGCTAAGAATTATTCATCGTACCCATAGTAGTTATAACAACCGAATTACATTTATATAGTTTTATCATTTTCCCTAGATACTAAGCTTTGAGCAAATTATTCGATAACACTTTTATTATCGATAAATAATTCAAAATGATTAATCTAAAAATGCAGAGTTGAAGACTTTTTTTGTAGGAGTATGAATTGGATTTCTTTGTTTTATTTTTTGTCTTTCAAGGAAAATTGGAAATATTTCCGGAATTTACTTAATTGATATTTTTAGTTACTTCAATTCCAAGTTGTTCCATCCGATATCGTAATTTTGAACGTGAAAGTCCAAGAACTTTAGCCGCTTTGACCTGGTTGCCGTTAGTAATTTTCAATGTTTTTTGAATTAGAGTTCTTAGAACAAGATCTATTTTAATACCTTTTGAGGGTATTTGAAGGATGAATTTGTCTTCTTCACTTTCAATAATATCTTTACTGCTAACTAAAAATGAAAAATGATGATCACTTAATTCTTTTTCATCCTCCGCAAGAATAATTACTCGTTCAATTACATTCCTCAATTCTCTTATATTTCCTTTCCAGTTGTAGTTACGTAAAAGATCAGTTCCGGCTACATCAATTCCGATAATTTCCTTCCCCAATTTTTGAGAAAACTCGTTTACGAAAGATAATGCTATATTAATAATATCTTCCTTCCTTTCTCTTAAAGGAGGAATACTTATTTTTGCAACATTAAGGCGGTAATATAAATCCTCTCTGAATGAGCCTCTGTTTACTTCTTCTTCAAGATTTCTATTGGTTGCGGCAAGAACTCGAACGTTGACAGCAATTTCTTTCTCTCCCCCAAGTCTGTAAAATTTTCTTTCCTGAAGAACGCGTAAAAGTTTCACTTGCAGGTCCAAAGTCAGTTCTCCAATTTCATCCAACAATATCGTACCGCCATCAGCAAGTTCAAACTTACCAAGTTTTGTCTTTAGGGATGCGCCAGTAAAAGCGCCTTTCTCATGTCCAAAAAATTCACTTTCTGCCAAATCTTTTGGAATGGTGGCGCAGTTAATAGTGATAAATGGAGCTTTATTTCTTGGGCTTTGCTGATGAATAAATCGGGCAAAAACTTCTTTTCCGGTGCCGCTTTCCCCTTCAAGAAGAATTGTTGTATCGGAACTCTTAGCAAGTTTTTCAACCGAAGCTACAATGCGTTGGATTTTTGAGCTCTTTCCAAAATATTCCTTAGTGAGTGCATTATCTTCTAAAAGAAAAGATAGCTTTGTTACTTCTGATTTGAGGCGCAGGTTCTCAATAGCTTTTTCAAGTACAAATTTTAATTGTTCTAAGTCAATTGGTTTTAGAAGAAAATCGAATGCTCCAGCTTTGATTGCAGTTACAGCAATTTTTACATCAGCATATCCGGTTATCATTATAACAGGAATTGCTGTATATTTTTTTTTGAGTGAGCGAAGAATATCAATTCCATTATGCGTGGTTAAGTAAATATCAAGGAGTATAACATCCGGCTGAAATTGTTTTACTATATCTTCAGCTTCACCTGCATTTAAGCAGTTGGTAACATCATAGCCTATTTTAATAAGAACTTTTTTTAATGAGGCCGAAACGAGATCATCGTCATCAATAATTAATATCTTATTAGTCATATTCATTCGCATTTTTAGTTTAATTTAAATATTTATTTGTTCAATGTGAACTTAACAGAAAAAGTTGTTCCCTTACCCAACTCAGATTCAAAGAACATTTCAGCTTTAAGTTGATCTACAAGCATTTTACATACACTAAGGCCAATACCGTGCCCTTGACTTTTGGTAGTATAAAATCCGTTTAAGATTTTTTCTTTATCTTCTGCTTTAATTCCTGCTCCATAATCCTGTACTTGCCAGACTATAAAATCTGAATTACCAAGATACTGACTGTATGAACGAATTATCACTTTGCTTTTTTCTTGAGAGGCATCAAGTGCGTTATTAATCAGGTTTAAGAAAATCTGCATCAATTTATGTTTATTCACATTTAACAAAGGAATGTTTTCCCCCATTTCCTGTTCAATGATAACGCCTTTATTACGTGCAGTTGTAGAAATTATTTTTAGACAGCGTTGAGTTAGAACATTAATTGAAACCTGGTGAACTTTATCTGTTGGTTTACGAGTAAAATCAAGAACATCTTCTATTAAAAAATTTACTTGCTCGAATGCATCAAGGGATTCATTTACAATCTCTTTAATGTCATTTGGCAGATCATCCTGAGCCATTATCATATAGTCAAGATTAAGCTTAATTGCCGATAGCGGGTTTCTAATTTCATGAACTAACCCTGCAGTCAATTTTCCTAAAAGCAATAATTTATTTTCCTGGACATAATCGTGCATCATTGATTCCTATTTGCCTTTTACTCAATATAATAAAAGTAAAAATAGAAAATTTTAGTTGATGGAGTGATTATTATTTTTTGATTCTGCCCACCTGCAAAAAGAATAAATTGTTTTATTGCAAAATAATTTCAATACAATTTATTTCCCAAAGATTAGGTAAACACCAAAAATATGCCACTGGAAGAATGGCTATTAAAAGCCATTATAGCAAGAAATGTGTAGTTATATGACAGATTGGCTAAATATGTACAGTTAGTGGAGAGATATTTCTATCTCCCCGCTATTAGAAAATTAGGATTTTACTATTACTCCATTTGTTCTTACAGCTAATGTGCTTTTTTCAGGCGCATAACGATGTTTCAGATTTTCTATAGAATTATCCACTTTAAAACGTTGGATTAGGTCTTGCAAGTTTATTGTTAATCTGTTCAAATCTTCAGAAGCATGTGCTATTTGTTGAATACCACTTGCACTTTCTTGTGTAACGTTACTAATACCTTCAATATTCCTGCTAATCTGCTCGGCTGCATTAGATTGTTCTTCGCTGGCGGCGGCAACTTGTGTAACTGTATCAGTAACTTTTTGGGCAACTTCAATTATTTCTTTTAGCATATTTCCAGCTTCATTAGCTAAAAGTTTTCCTTTTTCAACCTCATTTGTTCCTTCTTTCATTGAAACTACTGCTTCGTTTGTATCAATCTGGATTTGTTTAATCATCATTGCAATTTCTTTTGTGGCCTTGGTAGTACGTTCAGCCAATTTCCGTACTTCATCAGCTACAACAGCAAATCCTCTGCCCTGATCTCCAGCACGTGCAGCTTCAATAGCGGCATTTAGTGCAAGTAAATTTGTTTGATCAGCTATATCGTCAATGACCTGAATAATTTCCCCAATCTTATCGCTGTTCTGCCCGAGTTTAAATACCGTATTTGCAGATTTTTCAACAACATGACTTATTCTATTCATGCCTTCTATAGTCTGTTCTACAACATTGCCACCGCTCTTTGCTTTTTCACCGGCATGTTTAGCAGTCTGAGCAGCAAATGAAGCATTCTTTGTGTTATCCATAATAGTTTTGGTCATCTCTTCAATGGAGGATGCAATTTCGGCAGTTTGAGTGCTTTGTTCTTGAGCACCTGCTGCCATTTCTTCACTGCTGGAAGAGATTTGATTTGCTGCGCTTGCTGTTGCAGAAATTGATTCACCAACCTCAACCAGCGCAAGACTTAATGATTCTGCAACTTTATTTATACTGTTTTTTATTAATAGGTGATCGCCCTTATAATTCCCTTTCACTCTTGTTGTTAGATCGCCGGTTGCCATAACAGAAAGAGCTTCGGTGCCTTCATTAATAGGACTTAACACAGTATCCAATGTTTTATTAATACCAACAATAATCTCTTTAAATCCTCCGTCAAATTTTTCAGCATTGCCTCTAACTGAAAGATCACCGTTAGACGTTGCATCAGTCAACTGGCGGATTTCTATTGTAAGATCTTGTATTGTTTCAATTTCTTTATTGAAACAAATAGCTAATTCGTCTTCAGCTGAAGCTGCTCTAACTTTATTAAAAATCCCGCTCGAAATATCTTCAGCAGCTTTCACTTTTTCAATTTGAGTGTCGCGGAACTGAATCAGCATATCTTTCATCTGACCAAATTCATCTTTAGAATCTACTTTTAAATTGACATTAAAATTTCCCAATGAAAAGCTTTGCATTGTTTGTTTAAACTCTTTAATCGGTTTTGTTATTGCAGGGGCAATAAAAAACAGCCCAATACCTGCAACAATAATTCCAATCAACACTCCAATACCAATCATAATCTTACTGGAAGACAATTCGCTGGACATAGTTTCTGTTAAAGAGTTTTCATTAACGTGTAGATATTTATCTACCTCGTCAAATTTGTTACCTATTTGTATTGAAATCTCTTCACCCGAAGTTGTTGTAATAACTGAAGCCATTTCATAGTCTTTCATTATACCTGCGCTCAAGATTGCATCAACAACTACAGTTTTGTAGTTCCCCCATATTTTTTTGATTTCAGCAATATTTGCTTTTGCCTGTGCGTTAAAATCTTTTGTCTCAAGATATTTGAAAATACTATCAACGGCGGCTTTTTCAGAATTAATTGCTTTCATATTTTTTGAAATGTCGGCTTCAAATCCCGGTACGGAAAATTTCATTAACGTAAATTGAATGTGCTGGAATTTTTTATTTAGATCCTGGATATAATTTTCCGGCTGGATAAAATCATTAAGCAAATTATTCTTTTGATTTTCTGCCTTGTTCATTTGCACAAAAGATTCAAGAGCAATAATAGTTGAAACTACAGCAATAAGTAAGAAACCTGACTGAATTTTCCTGACAATAGTAATATCATTAAATTTTTTCATTCTAAACCTCATCTAAGTCCTTTTAAGACATTTTAAAAGTAATGGCTAAAGAAAATTTTGTTTTTACTGCTACTCCGTTATTCATACCGGGTGTAAATTTAGATTTCCTTATTGTATTAGCTGCTTCTTCGTCACACCCTGCACCTATTCCTTTTACAACTTTGACATCATCTACTTCACCCTTTTCATTAATATAAACAAGTACATAAACTTTACCCTGGACTCCATTTTTTTGAGCAGTGCTAGGATAAGTAATTTTTTTCATGATAGCATCAACTCCACCTACAGGAGCAGGCATCTTATCCACGGCAACAAGGTATTCTTCTTCACCCGGCACAAGGTTTTTAGGCTTTGTTTCGCTTACCATTAAAAAAAACAGCGAAAAAAAGAAAATGAATAAAAAGATTAAACTGAAATCTAATCGCAATTTCATTTTTACCCTCAATATTTGTTTTTTCATTATCATTATGGTTTATAATCGTAAAATTTAACTGAATATTAAGCCACTTATTTTAATTACAAGCCTCTTTTATATATTCAACTATGTGACTTCTTTTTAACCACAAAAAAACTGCCAGGTTTGAAGAAATTATTATTAGACCATTGAATTAAGTTTTGTTTTTTCTGTAACTGTAAGAATTTTATCAAGATCAATTAAAATTAGTAGACGGTCTTCCAGCTTTCCTACTGATTTAATAAATTCTGAATCTACTCCTGCTACTATTTCCGGAGGTGGTTCGGTTATACTTACCGGTATACGTAATACTTCACTAACTCCATCTACTATAAATCCAACTGTGTTCTTTTCTATATCGACTACTATTATGCGTGTATCCTTATCAGGCTCTTTCTTCTCTAGTTTTAAGCGCGTGCGTAAATTTATTACCGGTATTACTCTTCCGCGTAAGTTTATAACACCTTCTACAAATTCAGGTGCATTTGGCACCTTAGTTATTTGCGTCATTTTATTTATTTCTTGAACATTAAGTATGTTCACACCAAATTCTTCATTGCCAATCTTAAAACTTACAAGTTGCAAGATTTCACCTGTTTCTGCTTTACGATCCTGTATGTTGGACATAGAACTCTCCTATTGTATTCCTTTAAATATTATCGAATATTTTGTGAGATTTTTAAATAAATAATTTCGTTTATACTACAATTTTTAATTGAAAATGGGGTTTGAGATGCTTTGAGGATGTTTTCTTACAAATATAAAGGAGAAGATGCCGCAGCATCTTCCCCATTAATCAATTATGATTTAACTATTACTCCATTTGAACGAACTGAGTGATTACTTTTAACACTAGGTCTAATATTTAGCTGATTGACAGACTTTGATTCTTCTATCTTAAATCTTGATATCAAATCTTGAAGATTTACCGTAAGCCTATTCAAATCTTCTGATGCACGGGCAATCTGCTGTATTCCTGAAGCGCGTTCCTGTGTTACGTAGCTTATTGCCTCAACATTTTTGCTTATTTGTTCTGCTGCACTTGACTGCTCTTCGCTTGCCGCTGCTACTTGCGTAGACATGTCTACTACTTCTTCGGCTCCTTTTATGATCTGTTTCAAAGATTCACCAGCCTTATCTGCCAGGTGTTTTCCATTCTCTACTTCTTTCGTTCCTTCTTCCATTGAAGCGACTGCACCTTTTGTATCTTTCTGTATCTGTTTTATCATTGAGGCTATTTCTTTGGTTGCCTTGGTTGTGCGTTCTGCCAGTTTTCTTACTTCATCTGCTACTACTGCAAATCCGCGTCCCTGTTCTCCTGCACGGGCTGCTTCTATGGCTGCATTTAGTGCAAGTAAGTTGGTTTGGTCTGCTATGTCATCTATTACCTGAATTATCTCGCCTATCTGGTCACTGCTCTTGCCAAGTGTTTTAACCGTTTCTGCCGATTTATTAACTACATCTGCAATTCTAATCATACCTTGAATTGTTTCTGCAACAACTTTTCCGCCTTCCTTTGCAATTGCACCAGAATTTTTTGCTGTTTCTGATGCAGAGGCTGAGTTCTTGGTAGTTTCCATAATTGTTTTTGTCATCTCTTCAATAGCGCTGGCTACTTCTGCTGTTTGAGAAGTTTGCTCTTGTGCTCCTGCTGCCATTTCTTCAGTACTTGCTGATATTTCATTGCTGGCGCTTGCTGTTGCTTGTACAGCTTCAAACACAGAAAAAATAATTTTATGAGTGTTGGCTACAGCAATATTAAAACCTTTATATAACTTTCCAATTTCATCTTCTGTCTGTACATCCATTTGTACACTAAGATCACCCTCGGCAAACTTATTCATCTCATTTAATATTTTATCTATGCTTTGCGACAAGTATCTTTTCTGATTTTCACTATCTGTTATTGCATTTTCTACTTTTTGGCTGATACTGTCCTTTTCATTTTTCAATGTCTGTTTAGTGCTTTCAATGTTTTTTGCCATTTTATTAAATGAAATTGCAAGCGTACCAACTTCGTCTTGTCTGTTAAAAATTAACTCATCAACTTGTTCTTCATCCGACAACTTTTGAATATTTTCAATTGTTTTATCCAAATCAGCAACAATCCTTTTCTTAATAAAGTACATGGATATAAATAAACTTATTACAATTGCAAGGATTCCAATAGATACTGCTATTAAACTTTGGTTTGATAAATCGGAATACATGCTTGTAAGGTTATATCTTACACTAACTACAGCAAGAACATCCCCATTGTTACTCCCGTGACAACTGTTACAAGTTTCATTTGCTAAAATTGGTTCAACAGTTCTAAACACATCAATGTCATTAAATTTTTCTGATAATGAATTGGATTTCTTGAAATTTACTACGTCTAATTCAATCTTATCCATCTTAGATTCCGAACCGCTTTTAATCTTATCGGTTGGAGTAACACGAAGCTCTGACAAATCAGGCGTGTCTTTAACTTTTTCTATATATGGTCCAACATCTGTCATTCCTTGCGACATATCAAAAGTAATAGACTTAATTAAAGTTTGGCTAAGTGAATGAACACTTTGATCTGTTGAATTCAATTTTGCTCTTCTCTCATTTGAAAGTAAAGCAATTATTGCTATTGTCATAGCAACTAATAGACTCAACGCTACTATCCCTCCAACTTTTTTAGATATTGATAGCTTCATTTTCTCCTTTAATTTATCTATTAATAAATATTTTATCTCCCATTTATTCTATCTTTTGATTATTTCAATAAATTAACAACTATTATCTTGGTTAGAATTAATAAGAAACTAGCACAAGAACTCTTATTTTCTCAGAATACTTTGTTTGGTTTTTCTTTTAAATTATCGATATAGTGTTTAGAATTTTAATAAAATTGCAATAAGTGCAACATTTCTGAAGTAAGCGCAATAATGTTACATATAAACGATACAAAACTCCTTTTACATTTACTCTTACATCGGTTATTATTCATCCATTTCATTTTTAATAGACTTTATACATATTTATTAAGATTGCGAGGTTTCTTTAGTGACGAATTTCAACGAAATTTTAAGGTGTGCTTCAAGGTTAGTAAATGCACTTTATTGCCAGAGAGGAAAAACTGCAAGAGTATTAATTAAGATTTTGATTACTACTATATCTTGGGAAAGGTGTTTTTGTGTTTTCGCGTTCAATAAATTTTAATTTGCCTTAACTCCATTTTAAACAACAATCAATTCATTCTATCTTATGCACCAACTGATAAAACCTTTTTAAGATCAATTAAAATTAATAATCTGTCTTCCAATTTGCCAATAGACTTAATAAACTCAGAATCAATGCTCCCAACAATTTCAGGACGAGCTTCAGTAACATTCTTAGGAATTCTTAATACTTCACTTACAGCATCAACAATAAATCCGATTGTTTTTCTTTCTAAATCTACAACTATTATCCGTGAATCTTTATCTTGTTCTATTTTGGGCAATCCAAGCCTTGTTCTTAAATCAATTACCGGTATTATCCTGCCACGCAAGTTAATAACACCTTCAACAAAATCCGGTGAATTAGGAACCCTGGTTATTGGTACCATTTTGTTTATCTCTTGTACGTCCAGTATATCTACGCCAAACTCTTCATTTTCAATTTTGAAACTGACAAATTGAAGCAGTTCAACTGCTTCATTTCGATTTTTTGTATCATACATTTTCCTTTATAAATTCGAAGTATTAACCGGCAAAGAAATTACACAAGTTGTAGACTTATCTATTTCACTGGTTAAATTTAATTTACCCATGTAAAATTCAGTTATCTTTTTAACTGTTATTAGTCCCAAACCAATGCCTTGTTGTTCATATATCGCCCTGTCATGCTGATCAAATGGAAATATTTTTTTAATCTGTTCCTTAGTCATTCCCCTGCCATGATCTATAACTTCAATTCTATAGACATTTTGATCAACTTTCCCTTTAATTATTATTTTTGTACCTGCATTCGAAAACTTTAGGGCATTAGTCAATAGTTCCTCAATAATATATTCCAGGTCTTCCAATTCAATATTCACCATAGCATCATCAACATCTAAGACCACATCTTTTTCTCTTTCTGATTCCATGGCGACTTTTTGACAAACAAGATTGATGACAGCAGTAGGATTAGAGCTACGTATACCTATCTTCCCGCCCTTATTTTGTAAGATTAGTCTCGATTGGATTTCTGTATATTTCAAAAATTTTTTAACCGTCTTATTTAACCTCAATCCGGCAAGTTTTATCTGAGATAACATACGTGAGATTTCGCTTTCCGTTAAGGACTTAAAATTCTCCATAATCATATCTGGATAACCAAGAATAGCAACAATGGGAGTTATAAGTTCATGGGGTATGTAAGTTGAAATATTACTGCATATCTGTTCAAATTTACCTTCGAATCTCTCTTTTTTTTTCAACTGGGTTTCAATTGATTGAATAAGTTCTTTAGCCCTGAATGGTTTTGTAATATAATCATCAGCTCCAAGAATCATTCCTTCCCTTATATCAAAATATTCAGCTCTTGCAGAAATGAAAATAAACGGAACGATAGAATTGTAAGACATCTTGTTAACGTGCTCTAAAACCCCGTACCCATCAATATTAGGCATCATAATATCAGAAATTACAAGATCAGGAATTTCATGTTCAAGAAACTGTATTGCTTGTTGCCCATCATGCATTGGGATTGGTTTATAGCCGGCATTTTCTACAAGTTCTGTAATTGTTTCTCTTACTTCTTTATCATCTTCAATTATTAAAATTTTTTTTTCTATAGAATTCATGATTATTTTTCTTTTTATATACAATATTCGTCCTCTTGAACTAATTTTTTAATAAAATGAAGTAGAAGCATTGTTATTGCATTAAGCGAGTATTTTCTGCAGTAAATGCTACATCACAAAAACTCTTAAAAGAATTAAAATGTGGTTATTGCAGAAAAATTTCTTAAAAGAATGTAGTCGAAAAATTTGAATACGGAAGTTCCAAGATTTTAAATCTTTTTTTGATGAGTTTAGTAGATAGATTATGGAAAGAATAACCTATAAAATATAATTTGACTTTAACTTAGTGGCAAATCTTTGGCTTACAATAAATTTATCAGGGTAATTTTTAAGATAAATAACATATGATCTATTATACCATTTTTCAATTTTTTCCATATAATTTAGATTGATTATTGTAGAGCGGTGAATTCTCAAAAAAATACTTTCCGGCAGTTGTAGTTCCCACTCTTTTACCAGCTTGCGTTTTAAAATTTGAATACCAGAAACTAAATGAATGTTTGAATACTCTCCTTCAGCTTTAATAAAGAGAATATCACCAACTCTTATTATTTGTGGTTTATTTTTAACATTTATGAACAATTTATCATTTTCAGTAAGAACATCCTTTTTTTCATTTTTTTTGTTAGTTGCACCTTTTTGTTTATGAAGCAGGTCAAATTTTATCAATTTGTTCTCAATCATTTTTAATAAGCTTGCCGCTCTAAATGGTTTTGTAAGATAGTCATCTGCACCTAAGTCCATCCCTTCTCTAAAATCAGATATTTCTGCTTTTGCGCTTAAAAAAACAAATGGTATGTCATCAAATTTAGGATCTTTCCTTAAACTTTTTAAAACGTCATATCCGTTTACGTGAGGCATCATTATATCGCTTATTATTAGGTTAGGTCGAATTTCTTGTGCAAGTTGAATCCCCTCCTTACCATCAGACGCCGCAAAAACAACATAATCATTATTCTCTAATAGCTCTTTGATTGTAGTTCGGACATTAATGTCATCTTCTATCAATAATATTTTTTTTGACAATTGTTCTCTCATATTTTAAATTAAATGAAAAAAAGATCATTATAAAAATAAAAATTATGTCGTAAAATCAACAATAGTTCTTATACAATAGAAAATTCTGCTTCACTTAAATACTTTAATACTATTATTTTATACTTTCAAAATCCAATTTAACAGTTACTTTAGTTCCCTTATTTAATTCACTCTCAATTGAAAGAATACCTCCATGAGTCTCAATTGATCTTTTAGTAATTGAAAGTCCCAAACCGGTGCCTGCTATAGACCCGACATTTTTACCACGGTGAAATGGTTCAGTTAATTGTTCTAAATCTTCTTGTGAAATACCAATTCCTTCATCTTCAATTATTATAAGAAGTTTGTCATCTTCTTTACAGACGTCAACTTTTATTATTCCTCCATTTGGAGAATATTTAACAGAATTAGAAATAAGATTAGTAGCAACCTGTTTAATTATTTTTTTATCCAATTTAAAAACATTTGCTTTTAACTTATAATCAAATTTGAATTTGATGTTAGTACTTGCTGTAATTTTGATATTATTAATAATTTCATCCAGAAATTCATGCAGATTCACTTTTTCGGGAATAAATTTAATCCTGCTTGAATCTTCTCTATTGACAGTAAGAACATCATTAATAAGTTCTGTCATATATTCAACAGCTCTTTGTATATTACCAACATACTGCAAATACTTGCTCTCTGTCCACTTCCTGCCGTATAATTCCAATAAATCTGCTGAAGCAAGTATTGAAGTAAGCGGAGTTCTAAACTCGTGTGAGGCAACAGATATAAAACGAGTTTTCATTTTACTTAACTCTTTTTCTTTCTCAAGAGAATTAAGAATTTCATTTTCAAGTTTCTTTATTTCAGTAATATCCAGCATAATTCCAACAATTCCATCAACAGTGCCGTCCGCTTTTGTATAAACTGCCTTCAGCATCATCATATTGTATACTACACCTTTAGAGTCTCTGGTCATGGTCTCATACTTTTGATTGCCCAGGGATAATAATAATTCCCTGTCCTTCTCAATAACAGCATCTACAGGTATTGTTGGAGAAAGTTCTTGAATATTTTTTCCGATTATTTCCTGTTTAGTAAGACCATGAAAACTTGCAAAAGCACTATTACAACCCTTATAAACTTTGTTAGTTCCCCTGATAAATATTGGACTTGGAATAGTATCAATAAGGGTCTGTAGAAATTCGAGCTGATCCTGGATTATTTCTTCGGCAGCTTTTTGTTTTTCTATTTCTTCTTTGAGAAGAGTATTTACTTTATCAAGATTTCTAGTTCTTTCAACTACAAGCAGTTCAAGATTATTTCGATATTCTTCTAACTGCTTTTCATCCTTGCGGCGCTCGGTTATATCTCTTGCCACACCTACCAGCGCATAAGGTTTTCCGTTTTCATCATACACACAGGACGTGCTAAGAAAAATAGGGAATTCAGTTCCATCTTTTCTCTGGTTTACCAGTTCACCCACCCATCTATTATTAATTGAATTTAAACGAATTTCTTCAAGAATCGGCTTTGGATTACTGGTTGAATGAATTATTGAAATATTTTTCCCAAGCACCTCGCTCTCACTGAATCCGTACATTTCAGTAAATGTATCATTAACAAAAAGAAGATCATTATTCAGGTCTGTTACAGTTATAGCCTCACCGCTGCTTTTTACTGCCTGCGCTAAGAGCTGCACTTTTTCCTCTGCAATTTTTGATTCAGTAATATCTCTTGTTACCCCCACAAGTGCAAAGGGCATATTATTATCATTCAGAACAGTTGAAGTGCTTAAGAAGATTGGAAATTCAGTACCATCTTTTCTTTTATTAATTAATTCCCCCGACCATCCTCCTCTTATTGTTGAAATTCTAACCTCTTCTATTTTGGGTTCAACATTATTCTTAGAACGCACCATTGAAATATTTTTACCGATTAGTTCACTTTCACTATATCCATAAATTCTTGTAAATGCTTCATTGACAAATATAATATTATTCTCCAGGTCAGTTATGCTGATTCCTTCACCCGAACTTTTAACTGCTTGCGCTAGAAGATGTAATTTTTCTTCTGCACTTTTTCTGACATTTATATCACGTACTACACTATGAAATTCAATTACCTCTCCATCTTTATCACGAATAAACCTTGTTATTTGTTCTACCCAATATATACTTCCATCTTTTTTTACCGCTCTAAATTCAATTGACGCATCAATAGTACCATCTCTCATTTTCTCCTGGTAAAAATCATACACTCTTCTGAAATCACCTTTATATGTCAACATAAATGAAGATTTCCCAATAAAATAGCTTGCCGGGTATCCAGAAAAAGAGATTACATTTGTACTTATATATGTCGTTTTGCCGATGGTATTTGTAATGAAATATACTTCATTAATATTTTCAATTAAGTTGCGGTATCTTTCTTCACTTTCCCGAAGTGCGTTTTCCATTTTCTTTCGTTCGGTAATATTATTTATAATTACCATCACCGCATCTTTTCCCTTGTACTTAATAACTTTTGTTCTTATGTAAATATCTATTAGCTCACCGCTTTTTGAAATTACTGAATAGTCTTGTATTGGAACTTCTTCTCCCCTCATGTGTATTTCAAAAGAATCCTCAAGTCTCTTAACAGAATCCTCTGTAAATAGTGTTCTGAAATCGAAGGAGGGCGATGTTAGAAATTCTTTGTTATATCCTGTTGCATTTGCACCTTCGTCATTAACATATTTGACTTGTCCTTCCTGATAGATTATAATCATCATTGGAGATTTTTCAGCAAGTACTCTGAATTTTTCTTCAGATTCCTTAAGAGTTCTAATAGCGTGAACCTGTTCGGTAATATCTTCTACAGTTCCTTCATAATATTTTATTTTTCCTTCATCATCGTAGACGCATTTTGCACTTTCATTTAGAATAATATGACTGCCATCTTTTTTTAACCAAGTTGCTTCAAATCCAATTACCTCGCCTTTGCTTTCAATTTCATTAATGAATTCTTCTCTTGAACCGGGTTGCTGATATCCTTCCTTTTGAATGTCCCTCAGAGCAAGTTCTTCAAAGCTTTCAAATTGTAGCATCCTAACAATTGCATGATTAGCTAATATAATTTTACCATCGGGTGTCGTTCTATATATACCAATTGGGGAATTTTCAAAGAGATGTCTATATCTTTCTTCACTTTCTTTAAGTTCATCTTCAATTAATTTTTGATGTTCAATATTAATAACAAAACTTTCAAAATATAATATGTCTGCGGATTCATTTTTTATAGAATGTGAAGTAAGTTGAACCCATATAATTTTGCCGTCTTTTCTTTTCCATCTTACCTGATGTCCTTGCAAAAGACCGAAATCTCTGTTGTTCTCAATCAGATTTCTTCTTTCTTCAGGGTCATAATAGATTTCATTCATGTTCACATTCTTCAATTCATCAAAAGAATTATAACCTAACATATCGGCGAATTTATAATTGGCAATAATTAATTTACCATCTATTTGAGTTTGGAATATTCCAATGGGGGCATAGTCAAATATCCCTCTATATTTATTTTCAGATTCATTTAATGCTTTTTCAATTATTTTATGTTCACTTATTTCTTCTTCCAAAATCATATTTGATTCTTCAAGTTCAGCAGTTCTTTTGCGCACCATTTTTTCTAGATTTCTCTGTTCTTCACGTAATTCATTTTCTAAATATCTTCTTTCCCGTAAATCCCTGCAGATCAACAAGTAAAATCTCTCTTTAATATTTGGGTCCAAAATGGCAGAAATTACAACAGAGACTGATATTTTACTTCCATCAACTGCAATTAAATTAACCTCAATTTCTTTACCTGACTTAGATTCGTCAAACAGTTTTTCAACTAAATTACTACTTTCGATAAATTTTTCAATTTTTTTATTTTGTACATCATTGAAGTTTAATCCTGTGCAGGTTAAATAAGAATCACTTGCTAAAACAATTTCTTTTTCATTGTTTACAATAAGAAGGTATTCCTTCATAGACGTAAATATTTTTTTTACAGTTGCTAGAGGATCTACAACAAATGTTTTATTACCTTTTAAGCTTATTGAGATGAATACTGCGCTAATTATAAAAACAATGGAATCAGCTGGAGGTAATCTGTAGCCTAAATCCTGTAATATACCGTTGACTATCAAGCCGGCAAATGTTGGGATTGATATTCCTATAATTACAAAAAATATTCTCTTTTGAACTTTCTTGTCTTTTTGGAAAAAATAATATCTAATTGTTATGAACAAAGAACTAATACTCCAAGTAATAAAGTATACTATTACAAACAGAGCCGATATGTTTTGAGCGTGGATAAATATCCATCCATAAGACTCCTTTACCAGTCCTAAATACAAAACATCTGTGAATAAATGGAGACCTGATATAATAATTGCGGGTGCAAATAAAATGACATTTAATATTTTACTATCTAAAGCTCTGTTTCCTGATAGCTCCAGTACAAACTTTAATTGAATAGCAACAAAGAATGGCCATAGAAATGAGGCTCTATGCCAGATCATAGCATATTGTACATCTGGTGAAGCCAACCGGAAAAATTCACAGAATGCTGTGTATCCAGCAATTAGCATGAAGAAAAGAAAAATTCTGTTGAGTTTATTGGATGGTTCTCTTGAATAAATTGAAATTCCAAGAAATAGAGCTATTGGAATATTAATAATATTGAAAAGTATGTATATATTCATTTGATTTATTATATGTAGGCTAAATTTAGCCTATCTTATCAAGAAATAAATTTATTTTTTCAGTTTTCTGTTAATATATAATGCTCTTTTCTATTAAAGTTCTTGTTAAATAGAATTATATCTTAATTATCGAAAACGGCTTTAACTGAATTTAATAAACATTTGTGAATGTGCCATCACATGGAGGGAAGTATCAGTAATTTTAGAGATAAAAAGATAGACTGATTTTTAGGGCAGTCTATCTTTCATTTAATTATGATTCAATAATAACTCCATTAGAGCGTACTGAGTGATGACTTTTAACAGCCGGTTTTATATTTAATCGGCTGACCGAATTTGACTCTTCAATTTTAAATTTTGAAATTATATTTTGGAGATTTATTGTTAATCTGTTCAAATCTTCAGATGCCTGGGCAATTTGCTGTATTCCTGCAGCGCTTTCCTGCGTTACATTACTAATTGCCTCAATATTCTTGCTTATCTGTTCTGCCGCACTCGACTGTTCTTCACTTGCTGCAGCTACTTGAGTAGACATATCTACTACTTCTTCTGCACTTTTTATGATTTCCTCTAATGACTGCCCCGCCAAGTCTGCTAATTGTTTCCCCTTTTCAACCTCATCTGTTCCTTCTTTCATTGATGCAACTGCACCATTAGTATCTTTCTGTATCTGTTTAATCATTGATGCTATTTCTTTTGTTGCCTTGGTTGTGCGCTCTGCAAGTTTTCTTACTTCATCTGCTACTACAGCAAAGCCGCGCCCCTGTTCTCCTGCCCGGGCTGCTTCTATGGCTGCATTTAATGCAAGCAGGTTGGTTTGGTCTGCAATGTCATCTATTACCTGGATAATCTCGCCGATCTGATCGCTGCTCTTGCCAAGTGTCTTAACTGTTTCTGCCGATTTATTAACAACTTCTGCAATCCTAACCATACCTTGAATTGTTTCTGATACTACTCTTCCGCCCTCCTGTGCAATTATACCTGAATTCTTTGCAGCTCCTGATGTAGCTGCAGAATTTTTAGAAGTTTCTAATATTGTTTTGGTCATCTCTTCGATAGCGCTGGCAACTTCTGCTGTTTGAGAACTTTGTTCTTGTGAGCCTGCCGCCATTTGTTCTGTGCTTGATGATATCTCATTACTTGCGCTTGCCGTTGCTGAAACAGCTTCTTTTATTTCTATTACTAATTTATTTAATGATTCTCCAAGGCTGTTAATGTTGTCTTGGTAATGTTTAAATCTACCCTGGAAATCACCTATCATTCTTGCTGTTAAATCACCATCCCTAAGTCTCTGCATTGTTACATAACCCGTTCTAACAACTGTGACAATCTCATTTATACTTTTATTGAATCCTTCTGTAATTTCTCTATATCCACCATTAAATTTGGCAGAGTCGATTCGATGATCTGTATCTCCACTCTGATAAATCTGTGTGGCATGATCCGTTTCATTTTTCAATTTGTTCAAGGAATTAACTATACTGTTTAGTGCTGGAGCAAGAACATCATCCTGATCTGTCGGCTGTACAGATAGACTTAGATCGCCTTCGGCTATTTTATGCATTATATCAGCATAATTATTTAGTCTTATTGCCATTTCATTACAAGTATTTGCCATCATTCCCAGTTCATCATTGTTAATTACTTCCGCTCTGGCTTTGACGTGACCTTTGGCTAATTCATTTGCCATTTCCATAACACTCTTTGTTGGCTTATTAATTACTCCAGTTATGAAATATCCCAACAATATTGCAGTTGCAAAACCACCTATTGTAAATAGTATTAGTAATACTGTATCAGAAGTTCTTGCATTATCTGAATTTTGTTCAAGTTCTTGCACAGATTTCAAAATTATGTCATTCAATTTTCTAATTGTGTTACGCACCGCCAGGTATTGATCACTATTTTCTAAAGACAAGGTTAATATTTTTGCGTCATCCTCAACAATTAGGGCATCATTTTCTTTTGCATCATTCTGCATAAGTTTTTCTTTTTCTTTTCCAATTTCAATTAATAATTCATGTTTTGCTTTCCATTTATTATAGTAGTCTGCAATTCCATTAAATAATGTTTTCTCCTCATCTGTTTTAAGAAGAAGCTCCAATTCCTTCCTTGCGATATTGAATTCTGTTATTCCGGTTTCCGAAGCTTTAAATTGAACTTCCCTTATTACCGGATCAGAGAACATTCTACGATTAATTACTCCTCTTTCTGCCACAACACTAAAGTTTAGAGCGGATTCCAATTTATTGATTTGCATAAGGGCAGGTGATTTACAAGTAGCTAACTCTTTCTGTGCAATACCTGAGTTATATATTCCTGAATACCCGACATATCCTATTATTGAAGCGATAAAAGCTACAATCACATAGCTTAATAACAATTTATTTTTGATATTGAGATTATAGAACCAATTCATTAAAACTCCTTGGAACTTCAGTTCCAGAAATTGTTTTATATTCGCTAAACCCTCCCTTAGCTTATTAATTATTAAATTTATTTTAAGCTACAGCACTTAAACTGACTTTTTCCTTATTCGAAAGAATCTTATCAAGATCAATTAAAATCAGGAGACGGTCTTCCAGCTTTCCTACTGATTTGATAAATTCTGAATCTACACCAGCTACTATTTCCGGAGGTGCTTCGGTTATACTTACCGGTATACGTAACACCTCACTTACTCCATCTACAATAAATCCTACTGTGTTCTTTTCTATGTCTACTACTATTATGCGTGTATCTTTATCAGACTCTTTCTTCTCTAGTTTTAGACGAGTGCGTAAATTTATTACCGGTATTACCCTTCCGCGTAAGTTTATAACACCTTCTACAAATTCAGGTGCATTTGGCACCTTGGTTATTTGCGTCATTTTATTTATTTCTTGAAC
The DNA here is from genome assembly GCA_003155655.1 of Melioribacter sp. Classification (GTDB taxonomy): domain Bacteria; phylum Bacteroidota; class Ignavibacteria; order Ignavibacteriales; family Melioribacteraceae; genus Fen-1258. The sequence goes on along the minus strand of PMDS01000097.1, from coordinate 37,075 downwards.
ATTAAGTATGTTCACACCAAATTCTTCATTGCCAATCTTAAAACTTACTATCTGCAGAATTTCACCTGTTTCCGATTTGTGCTCATGTATATTGGACATAGATCTCTCCATAAATATTTTTTTCCTATTATCGGTTAAAATATTTAATAGTTTAGAATTTGTATTATACTTTATTTGATATACTAGGATTAACAAATAGAATCGGAAAATGTGAAAGGATTAAAACAAAATGGTTATTTAAATTAATTGTATATTTTTCATTTTAAACAAGAAGTTAGTATCTGCAAAAAAAAACATTTTTAATAAATATGAGAAAAAGAGTTGCCAATTTGGTAGCAGTTTTCTACTAGTTTTAACAAGAAAAATTCAATTGATATTAAAGAGTGCATCTCCGGTTTCATTTTTTACAATAAGATTTATTCTTTAATCAACACACAAAATTTTCCCCTTTTTACCAAAATTAAAGAATCGTTAATCAATTTAAATTTGCAGGTTGTGGCCAATATTAACCACTTGTCTGCTAATGAACATAGCCTTGATATATTTTTGTAATATTTTTCAAATGTCTTATATATATACTTTATTTTGTGATTTTTTGCCTATTTACTGACAAAAAATTTGGTTTTATTTCAAATCATAATTATACAATGGCATTTTTATTGGTGAACGTTACATTTATAACTCTCTAAATAAACATTGACTGAAGAACCTTCATTTGAATCTAAAGAAGGCTTAAACTGTATTTGTAAAGAACTATAGTAAACCATGGAAGAAAAAATAGTTATTAAAAATATTAAGACTAACAAAAGCTTTTTACAACCTGTTAAAGAAGAATTAAAAAGCGATTTACAAGGTCAACAAAAAGAATTTGCACCAAATTTTTCATTCGGGTTTTTTAGAATAACTAAGCGTGGAGAACTTGTTTTTGCCAACAGTGCTTTAATTAAGCTGATTGGTTTTGAATCATTAGAAGAATTATCTGAAAAAATAAATCACGATAAATATTTAAAAAATAATTTCTCCGCTAAAAAATATTCCTCATTTTTCAAAGATACTTTTGGAAAAGAGTCCTTGACGAATAACTGGATTAAAAAAAACGGTCAATCAATTTTATTAAAGGAATACATTCAACCTGTCGAAAATGAAACCGGCGAAATTATATTTTTTGACATTGTAGTAGAGGATATCACTGAAAAAGAATTTAGCAAAAGATTAATAAATGATATTAAAGTCGGAGATTATTCAATATTCAAAGCACTGCCGGACATTCTTTTTGTGGTTTCATCTGAAGGTACATTTATAGAATGGAAGACTAATAATTATAACAATTTATTTCCTCGTTCAAGTTTTTTCAAAGGCAAATCTGTTAATGATTTATTCCCCGAACCTATAGCCCGCCAATTTCTATCTGCACTTGAAAGCACAATTCGAACAGGTGAATTGCAGACTTTTGAATTTCAACTTGGAGACGCTGCAAAGCTGCAATTTTTTGAGGCACGCTTTGCAATCACAAGTAATGATCAGGTTTTGATTATTTTAAGGGAGATTACTGAACAGAAGCAATCCGAATTCAAAATAAAAAAATTTACTGAGGAACTTGAACAAATCAACAAAACGAAAGATAAATTTTTCGCAATTATAGGTCATGATTTGCGTACTCCTATAAATGGTTTACTTGGCTATTCAGAAATTTTAGTAAATGACATTGAAATTCTTGGAAAGGAAGAGATAAAAGAATATGCTTCTTCAATAATGGATATTTCAAAAACTACTAATAACTTATTAACAAACCTTCTTGAATGGTCACGCGTTCAGACTGGTAGAATTACATTTCAACCATGCAGTATTAATCTTTGTTCAAACATAAATATGGTAATTGATTTTTTGAATGCTAATGCCCAGCAGAAAAATATTGAATTAAATAATTTAGTTGACCCTGGAACAATTATTTATGCTGATGAAAACATGCTCCAGTCAATTCTGATGAATTTGTGCGGAAATGCAATTAAGTTTACAAACAGAGATGGGATTGTAAAGATTTATTGTACAGAAGAAAAAGATAATTTCGTAATATTAGTTGAAGATAATGGTCTTGGAATATCAAAACTGAATTTAAAGAATCTTCTTAAGGAAAACTCTTATTTTTCAACATATGGAACTGCAAAAGAAAGAGGAACCGGACTCGGCTTGATACTATGCAAAGAATTTATTGAAAAACATTCCGGTAAAATTTGGGTAGAAAGTTGCGAGGGTAAAGGAACAACATTTTATTTTACAATAGCTAAAAAAATAATTTAATTTATTAATAGGAGTGGATTGTTGTTACAGTTTTTAATTATTGAAGATGATGAGGGTATACGAACCATTCTAAGAACTTTGATTAAAAGAAAATTTGTTTGCGAAGTATTTGAGGCTGAAAATGGCAAAGTTGCTCTGGAGTTAATGATGAAATCTATCCCCGACCTTATTTTATCGGATATTTCGATGCCAATAATGGATGGATTTGAAACCTTGAAAAAAATCCGATCAAATGCGATGCTAAAAAATATTCCGGTAATGATTATTACAGCACATAGCGATAAAAAAACATTCGGAAGTATTGCTGAGATGGGAATTACAGATTACCTTGTAAAACCAATTGATATAAATGTTGCTGAAAGCCGGATTCAGAAATTTGTTATTAAGTTTGAGGAATCAAAGGAAAAAAAATTATACGATCTAAATAAAGCTGCCGATTCAATTATTGCTGAACAACTGCTCATTGTTGATAATGACTCAGAATTTATATCTTATTTTTCTTCCCTCTTAAATGGTCGGTTTATTATACATTCTGCTTCCAGCGGAGTTGCAGGATTAAATATATTTTCTGAATACTATCCAAGTTATATTTTTCTTAGCGACAAACTAAGTCTTCTTGATAAAAAAATATTAACACAAAAGATAAAAGACATAGCTCCAGATAAGAAAATTTTGATATATCTTTTAATAGATGCTATAAAAGAATTATCAACAAAAGTTTTTACTTACGATGGTATAATTAAAAAATCACTTGTTCCTGATCAATTTTTGGAAGAATTCAATGAAAAATTATCAGTAGCTCGGCAATAAAAGTTGGTTAACGCAATCAACAGTTTTTATAAGTAAATAAAAGTAATATAATGGTAAAAAAAAGTAGTAAAGAAAAATTAATAAAAGACTTAACTGACCATTTTGAAATGACTAACTGGTTAGGTACATTATTTGAAGATCGCTCATTATTCGTATGTAAATTTCAACCTGATTCTACTATTACTTATATTAATGAAAATATTTGTACTCTGCTTGAAAGTGTTGCAGAAAAATTAACCGGGAAAAAACTGCTTAATCTTATATCTAAAGCTAACAAAACAAGCTTGAAAATATTACTTAAATCAATTAAACAAGGATCTGAGCCTATTCGGAGCCAGGTACAATTAACCTTAAATTCCGGTGAGAACAAATTAATTGAATGGATAATTGTACCTATAAAAATTGGTAAGGGGAAGATTTTAGAATTCCAGGCAACAGGGAAAGATGTAACATTGCAAATAAATACCGATGATAAAATCAGATTAGAAAAGTTGTTCCACGAAAGTGAAGCACGTTACAAAAATCTATACGAAAATTCTCCAATAGGAATTTATAGAACATCACCCGAAGGAAAAATTCTTCTGGCAAATCCAACAATAATAAAAATGCTGGGCTTCTCTTCTTTTGATGAAATTGCCAAAAGAAATGTTGAACAAAGCGGTTATACGGAAAAATATTCAAGAATTGACTTTAAAAAAATACTTGAGCAAAATGGTGAGGTTATTGGATATGAAACGGCCTGGTATACAAAGAATAAAGATATCATTTATGTAAGAGAAAATGCGAAGGTAGTTAAAGATGCTGATGGTAATATAATTTATTATGAAGGAACTGTAGAAGATATTACTGATAAAAAAAAGGCTGAAGAAGCACTTAACCATCGTTTAGAGCAGTTACAATTTATTAATTTTCTTAGTGATAAAGTAAATAAGAATACAGCTCTCGAAAACATTTTTGAAGTGGCAACACAGGGAATAATAAACAATAATTTTGCTGATAAAGTATCACTTCACCTTTTGGATGAAAAAGATGGTAAAATAAAATATCATAGCGCTAAAAATCTTTCTGAGAATTTTATTTTATTCTGTAATAGTTGTGAACTTTGGCAATGCAATGAACATAGTACAAAGAGTGTTCAAATTTTCGACATTAAAACCAGCCCATTAACAAAAGAATATATAAAAATATTTTTTGAAGAATCGATTAAAGCTCTGGTACTTATTCCAATGAAGACAAAGGATAAATTAATCGGGGAGATTGCACTTTATTTTAATAAACCTCATGAATTTTCACCTGATGATCTAAAACTAGTTGAGACGATTGCCAATCAAATTGCATTCACAATCGAAAGGACTCAAAATGAAGAGACCATTCGAAATAACGAAAGACGTTTTCGTGCCCTGCTTGATAGGAGTTCTGACATAATTTCAATTATTTCTAAAGAGGGTAAAGTATTATTTGATACCTCATCATCAAAAGAAATATTTGGTCAAGAACTATTAGGGAAAAATATTTTTCCATTAATTCACCCTGATGACCTTAACGAAGTGCAAAATGCATTTCTGGATTTAATAAAAAACAAAGATTCTATAAAATCTACGACTTTCAGAATAAGACACACTGCTGGATCCTGGCGTTGTACTGAATCATATGCAAGAAATTTCATTGACGATTCGACAATTAATGGAATTGTTGTGAACACTCGCGATATTACGGATAGGATGCGTTTTGAAAAAGAATTGTATGAAAGTGAATCAAGATATAAAGCCATATTCAATAATAACTATGCTGTAATGATAATTCTTGATCCTTCCACAGGAAATATTGTTGATGCAAATAATTCTGCATGCGAATATTATGGATACACAAAGGATAAAATTACATCTCTTAATATTTCTGAAATTAATATACAACAATTATCAGTTATCAGTAGGGAAATGAAAAAAAGTGTTGAACAATCTCAAAATTATTTCAATTTTAAACATAAACTTGCCGATGGCAGTATACGAGATGTGGAAGTTTACAGCGGTCCAGTTGAATTTCAAGGCAAGAAATTTTTGTATTCTATAATTCACGATCTTACTGAAAAAAAACTTGCAGAGAAAACATTAGCCGAGGAGCGTCAGCTATTTATTGCAGGACCAGTAGTTGTATTTAAATGGAACGCGACACCAAATGCAAATGCTGAATATGTCTCTTCAAATGTCACAACTATTTTAGGTTACAGTCCGGAAGAATTCATGGATGATTCAGTCAATTTTAAACAAATTATACATCCGGAAGACCGCCAAAGGGTATCTGACGAAGTTAAAGCTCATAGTAACGCAAATGAAATGCATTTTGAGCAGCAATACCGTGTAAAAAGAAAAGATGGAGAATACCGCTGGTTTGATGATTTTACTCATATTATAAAAGACAGCCAAGGCAACATCACTAATTTCCATGGTTATTTAATAGATATCACTGCAAGTAAACAGGCTGAAGAAGTGATTATAAAGTCAGAACAAAAGCTTCGCGAACTGAATATGATGAAAGATAAATTCTTTTCTGTTATTGCCCACGATCTTAGAAGCCCATTTCAGGGCCTGCTTGGAATGGCAAATATTCTTGCTGAAGATGAAGAAATTACAGACGATGAAAGAAAAATATTTATTCAAAAACTTTATGAGGGTCTAAAAACACAATTTAACTTTATTGAAGACCTGCTGGCTTGGAGTAGGATCCAGAGAGGGGCTATTGAATTTAATCCCGAACCGAATAATCTTTCTTTTTTAATTGAGGAAATTATTTCTTTCTTAAGAAATAATATTGAGAAGAAAAACCTGAATCTTCATTCGGAAGTTCCTGAAAATCTTGTAATAAACTTTGATAGGAACATGATTGCTACAATTATACGTAATCTGCTTTCCAATGCTATTAAGTTTACTTACCCGTATGGAAATATCTATATCAATGTAACAAATCTGCCAGATGCAATTTTAATTACTGTTGAAGATACTGGTATTGGAATAGCTGAAAATGATCTTAACAAACTTTTTAGACTCGATACTCATTTTTCAACCCGTGGAACTGATGGAGAAGGTGGTACTGGATTTGGATTAATCTTATGTAAAGATTTTGTTGAAAGACATAACGGCAAGATTCATGTTGAAAGTGTTCAAGGTAAAGGCAGCATATTTAGTCTTTCAATCCCTAAAATTTAACTGAGGTATTACGTTAACGATGAGCAGATCAAAATCAACTAAAAAGTTATTGACTGGAAAAGAAGAAAAACAAAAGGGGCGAGCTCAAATTTCAAAACCCGCAGTTAAGAAACCTGATAATTCTATTTCTGAAAAATTTTGGAATGACGGTGCCTTACAAAATGGGCTGGAATCTTCTGAAGAAATTGTGTTCATGACCTCAAAACAAGGCGTTATAACTTATATCAATAATGCTTTTACAAAAGTCTATGGTTACACAAAAAAGGAAATTGTAGGTAAAGCATCTCCATGTATTTTAAATAGTGGAACTACGAACAAGGACGAATATGGAGATCTTTGGAAGAAGCTATTGAACAACCAACTTGTAAAATGTGAATTTGTAAACAAAACAAAAAGTGGGAAATTATTAAATATCGAGAATTCTGCAAACCCAATTCTAGATAAAGACAAAAACATTGTTGGTTTTCTTGCAATACAAAGAAATGTTACTGAAAGAAAAAAATCCGAACTGGAATTAATACGTAACGATAAGAGATATAGATCCATCATAGAAACTACACTTGACGGATTCTACCTTGTTGATACCGAAGCGCGCATACTTGAAGTCAACGAATCATATGTAAGTATGTCCGGTTATTCAAGAGAAGAACTCTTAAAAATGAAAGTACATGACCTTGACGTACGTGATAAGGATGAAGATATTAAACAGAGGATTCAAAAATTAATTGAAACTGGTAATGCAAATTTTGAAACTAAACATAGACGTAAGGACGGCTCAATAATTGACATTGAAGCAAACGTTTTTTTCATGGATGAAGGCGGCGGATTAATGTTTTGCTTCATGCGCGATATCAGTTACAGAAAAGATTTTTATAAAACCTTGAAAAAGTCAGAGCAACGTTACAAATTATTTTCAGAATTAACTTCCGATTATTTCTTTTCCTGTACGAGGCATAAAAATGGAACGTATCAAATAGATTGGGCTGGAGGTGCTTTTGAAGAAATTACCGGTTTCGCAATTCCCGAAATATTTGAAAAAGGAGGTTGGACATTTTTTATTCATCCTGAAGATTCTGAAAGAGTATTAAAACGTATTGATGATTTACGTCCTGGTCAGAATGAATTATCTGAGTTTAGGATTATTACAAAAAAAGGTGAAATACGATGGATTAGAGAAGAAAGCAAGTGTATTGTACATGAAGAATTAAAAGATCATTTAAGATTGTTTGGTGCTGCACAGGATATTACTGAAAGAATAAACGCTGAATTTCAGCTTGAAGCATTAGCAAAAGGTATCTCCGTCGAAATTGGTGAAGCATTTTTTAAATCTTTGGTCGAAAATTTGGTTAAAGCTCTATGTGTAGATGCCGCCTATATTGGCCTTCTACATAATTTACCGACTAAAAGAATTGCAACTCTTGCTGTTTTTGCTAACGGCAGAGAAAGAAATAATTTTGAATATGAACTAAATAACACACCATTTGAAAATTATTTATGTAAAAAAACCACAGTTTACAAATCTGGAGTTGCTCAACTTTTCTCTAACGATACACTTCTTCAGGAAATGAAGATTGAGGGTTATATTGGTATTCCGTTGTTTAGCGCAAATGAAGAACCTTTAGGCTTGATTGTAGTGTTAAGCAGGGCACCTTTAAAAAATACTAAACCAATTGAAGATATGCTTCAAATATTTGCTACGCGTGCAGCAGCAGAACTTGAAAGGAAAAAAGTAGAAGATGCTCTTAGAATAAGTGAAGCAAGGTTTAGAGGAGTTATTAATTCAATACAAGACCTTGTTTATACACTTGACTGCGAGCAGAGAATTACCGGTTTATATGGTATGTGGGCTGAAATGTATGGACTTACAGAAGAATTGCTGTTTGGAAAGAAACTCACCACTTTTTTATCACCGGCAGAATCGGAAATAAATGATATAGCTAATCTAAAAGTGCTTGATGGTGAACCGGTAAAATATGAATGGTCTTTACATAGAAATGTTGATGTATTTTATTTTGAAAGTTCACTTACACCTCTATATGGAAACCAATCTGAAATAATTGGTATAGTAGGTGTTGCGCGTGATATTACCGAACGTAAAAAAACTGAATTTATTATCAAAGAAAGCGAGGAGCGATATAGAAAATTATTTGATTATTCACCAGATCCAATTATTGTGCATAAAAATTTCGAGATACTTTTTATCAATTCTGCAGGCATAAATCTTTTTGGGGCTACCAACAGTTCGCAAATTGTAGGTAAAAATATTCTTGCATTTGTTATTCCTGATTTTCACGAAGTTGTTAAAGCACGTATCAATGAATTGAATAGTGGCACAGACAAATTGCCAACCATACACGAGAAATTCATTAAACTTGATGGTAACATTATTGACGTTGAAGAATCAACAATTTCATTCCACCATCAAGGAGAGAACGCAGTCCAGGTTGTTTTACGAGATATAACAGAAAGAAAAAAAGCAGAAAAACAAATTCAATTTCAAGCCGAATTAATTAATGTAATAAGAGATTCCATTTTATTAATTGATAGATTCGGAAAAATAATTTATGCAAATGAAGCTGCCCTTAAACTACACCAATATTCTTATGACGAATTAACCAATGCAAATTTCAAAGAACTTGTATTTGAAAATGACAGGGATTTTGTTTCTGATAAAATTGAAAAAATCTTTACAAGTGGATCTAATTCTTTTGAAAAATTATTTAGAAAGAAAGACGGGACAATATACCCTGCAGAAATTGATGCCCAAGTTATTGTTCTTGAAGATGAAAAGTATATTTTAAGTGTAGAACGGGATTTAACTGAGCGAAAAATTGCTGAAGAACAAATCAAATTACAAGCGCTGCTATTAGATTCAGCAAAAGACTCTATCTTCCTGCACGATTCGGATGGAATAATTGTTTATGCTAATGAAGAAGCTTATAAATCGCGCGGATTTAAAAGAGAAGAAGTGATTTTAAGGAAAATTTTTGATTTTGTAATTCCAGAAGATAAAGAATTATTTGGTAAACGAATTGAAAAGATACTTGAAACCGGGAAACTAACATTTGAAACTTATCACTTTAGAAAAGACGGTTCAATATTTCCAATTGAAGTATACTCCCAATTAATCAATATTCAAGGAACCGATTATTTTCTTTCAGTAAGCAGAGATATTTCCGAACGGAAAAAATCCGAAATAACTCTTAAAGAAAGTGAAGAACGTTATAGAAACTTGATAGAGTATTCACCCGAAGCTATTGCTGTTCATGGAGATGATAAAATTTTATACGGAAATTCTTCTTTTGCAAAACTAGTGGGTGTCGAAAATGCAGACCAAATGATCGGGAAACCAGTAATGAGTTTTATCCATCCCGATAGTAAAGAAATAGCAATTGATAGAATAAAGAAAGTACTGCAAAACGGTAAACCTTTGCAACCTGTCGAAGAAAAAATATTTAAGGTCGATGGCTCTGTATTAGACGTCGAAGTAATAAGTGTTCCAATTTTATATGATAATAAGCAGGCTATTCAGGTTATCATGAGAGATATATCTGAAAAGAAACATATTGAATCAGAGATCAGGAAATTATCACGCGCTGTTGCACAAAGTCCCGCAGCAATTATTATTACAAATGTTAATGGTGAAATTGAATACACCAACCCCAAATTTGTTGAAGTAACCGGCTATACGTTAGCTGAAGTATTAGGATTAAATCCAAAAATACTAAAATCCGGAGAACAATCCAGGGAATTCTATAAGGATCTTTGGGACACAATAAATTCCGGCAATGAGTGGCGCGGTGAATTTCATAACAAGAAAAAATCAGGTGAATTATACTGGGAATTAACATCAATCTCTCCTATAAAAGATGAAAAAGGAGAAATCACGCACTTTCTTGCTGTAAAAGAAGATATAACTAACCGTAAAAAAATTGAATCTGAATTAATAAAATCAAAAGAGATAGCCGAAGAAGCCAATAAATTGAAATCTTCTTTACTTGCAAATATGTCTCATGAATTTAGGACACCACTTAATGGAATTCTGGGCTTTGCACAATTGCTGCGTGATGAGGTCACTGATTCAAGTCAGATGGACATGGTTGAAAAAATTACACGCTCTGGCAAACGTCTAATGAGTACGCTCAATTCAGTTCTAACATTAACTGAATTGGAAAACAATAATTATTTGATTACAAAAATAGAAATTGACATTGTATTCTTCTGCCAACAAATAAAAACTTTGTTTGAAAGAGCTGCTCATGCAAAAAAATTGTCCATTGCTACATATATTTCAAACGCTGAATTATGGATCAAAACGGACGAAACTCTTTTAACAAAGATCATTTCGTGCTTAGTCGAAAACAGTATCAAATATACTTCTGAAGGAGAAATTGGAATTTATCTTGATGTTATAAAAGAAAAGAATAGAATTGAGAAACTGCAAATTAAAATCCGTGATACAGGAATTGGAATAAATGAGGAACAGCAGAATTTAATTTTTAAGGAATTTAAGCAGTTAAGTGAAGGATTTAGAAGAGACTATGAAGGACTTGGTCTGGGTCTTTCACTTGCAAGCAGAATGGCAACATTGATAGGTGGAAAGATTTCTGTTAATAGCTCTCTTGGAAAGGGTTCAACATTTACCCTTACAATTCCAGTAAATGAAATTTATGAACAGGAAATTACTCAAACTTTACAATCTAATAGAAGAACTGAAATGATACATAATATACCGAATCAAAAATCAAATGATTTAATTAATGTTCTCTTAGTTGAAGATAATTCTCTTAACGTAGAAGTTGTTCAAAGATTTTTATCCAAAATTTGCAAGGTTTCCTATTCAAAAAATGGTTTAGAAGCAATAAAAATGGCTGAAGAAAATAATTACGACCTTTTGATGATAGACATAAACCTAGGTCATGGAATGAATGGAGTTGAAGTTTTAGCTGAATTGAAAAAATTTGGTAAGTACGCCAGAGTACCCGTAATTGCTCTTACTGGCTATGCATCAGATTCTGATAAAAGAGATTTTCTCTCTCAGGGTTTTACTCATTATCTTGCTAAACCTTTTGAGAAGAAAGAATTGATTAATGTAATTACAAAAATAATGAGTAAAAAGTAATTCGATAATTACATCTATTTTATTTTTTTGCCAGCTCGTTCCAGATTAAGGCGCTTGCACCAAGTATAGCTGCCGTTGAGCCTGGCAGTTTTGAAGGCAGAATTTCGACCTTATTCTTAAATATATTAAGCATATATTCTTCCATGTATTTTTTTGTTGGAACAATAATTAAATCGCCAGCCAAAGCAAGCCCGCCAAATAGAATAATTGCTTCAGGACTTAAGTAGGCGACAGAATCGGCTAGTCTTAATCCAAGTATTCTTGCTGTGTAATCAAAAGCTTGAAGTGCAAGTTTATCGCCTCGATTTGCGGCATCCGAAATATTTTTTGCAGTGAGTTGATTAAAACTAATGTTTCTTAATTCACTTGGAAGATTTGTATTTCCGATTAATTCAAAAACAGTCCTGCATATTCCGGTAGCTGAAGCATAAGTTTCTAAACATCCTTTTCTTCCGCAACCACATTCTCTACCATCAATATCAATAATAGTATGCCCAATTTCACCAGCAAATCCATCAGCGCCATAAACCAATTTTCCATTAACAACAATACCGCTGCCCAGCCCGGTACCAAGTGTTATTACAATAAAATTCTTCATCCCCTTTGCTGCCCCAAAAATCATTTCACCAATTGCAGCAGCATTTGCATCATTTGTTAAAACAGCCGGCACTGAATAATATTTTTTTACAATCTCAATTACATTTACATAACCCCAACCTAAATTTGGAGAGTGTTCTATTGTACCTGTATAATAATTGCCGTTTGGAGCGCCAATACCTATTCCAATTAATTCATTTTTATCTTCAAATTTTTTAAATATATTTTTTGTTTCTTGAAATAATCGTTCAAATAAAAGATCAGCTTGCATTTCAGGATTAGTCAAAATTGATGACTGGTAAATGCACTTTCCATGCTCATCAATAAAACCAAATGCAGTGTTTGTTCCTCCAATATCAATTCCAATTGCTATTTTTCTTCTATTCATAAAATTCACTTAATTGTTAAATAAGAAAGTTTATGCCCTTTAATTCCATAATAAGCTACGTATAGATAACCAATCACCGGGACAAAAAAAGCAAAATGAATTCCAATATTGTCTGCAAAGTAGCCTTGAATTACCGGCAAGATTGCTCCTCCAACAATTGCTGTACACAAAATACCGGAAGCCTGACCCGTATGTTTACCCAAGCCATCAATCGCCAGAGTAAATATTGTTGGGAACATGATTGAGTTAAATAACCCAACTGCAAGAATCGACCACATTGCTACCTGACCAAAAGTAAGCATTGAAACAATAACTAACGACGCGGCAATAAAAGCATTGAAAACCAAAACTTTTGCCGGTTTGATTTTTCTTGTAACTGCTGATCCTAAAAATCTGCCAATCATTGCCCCGCCCCAATAGAATGATACGAATTTTCCTGCATCAGATTCTTTTAATCCACCGATAAATGATTGACCAAAATAATTTACAAGAAAACTTCCGATAGATACTTCTGCACCAACATAAAGAAAAATTCCAACAGCACCGAGGACAAGATGTTTATAACCCCAGGCGCTATTATGATAATCATGATAATTATTTAAGCCATCCCCACTAGCAGAGATTTCAGATGCTTCGATCTTAGGGAGTTTTATTATTGCAAATATTGCTGCAATAATAAATAATGCTGCTGCTAATCCAAGATAAGGAAACTGAACTGCGTTGGCTTCTGCCAACTTATATGCATTAATTTCTGATAGGTTCATAGTCTTGAAGTCTTCAGCTGTTTTAACAGCTAAGGAAAGAATTATTAATGACCCGAAGTATGGAGCTATAGTATGACCAAGTGAATTTACAGCTTGTGTAAGGTTCAACCTGCTGGACGCGGTTTCCGGCTTTCCAAGAATTGCTACGTACGGATTTGCTGCAACTTGTAACAATGTAATTCCGGAAGCAAGAACAAAAAGTGCAATTAAGAACATAATATATGATTGGAATGCAGCCGCAGGGTAAAATAACAAACATCCAATTCCCCCTATGACTAAACCAATTACAATTCCAAGTTTATATCCAATCTTTTCAACCATAATACCAGCGGGAATCGAAATTACAGCGTATGCTGTAAAGAAGCTGAACTGTATTAACATAACACGCGTGTAGTTTAAATCGAATACCGCTTTGAAATGTGGGACAAGAATATCGTTTAGACATGTGATAAGTCCCCACATGAAAAACAGAGAGGTTAAAATTGAAAGAGCGAAAGTATAATTCTGCCGACTGTTATTTTTATTTTCAATTTGTAAAGACGGAGCCATTTATTTTCCCTTTAAAATGAAAATCAGCTTGAACAATTTTAAGAAAAAATAATGGTAATAGCTTACGGCTTGAAAAAATATTATGAAAGGACTTTTACTATTGAAGAATACCTATTGCTTTTTGAAGTCTAACGTTTGCGACCTGGTAATCATACAATGCTTGAATGTACGACATTTGTGCATCAAGTAAAGTAACTCGTGCATCCGTAATTTCAATTTGACTGCCGACTTCCTGCTTGTATCTACCTTCAGCTAGTTTTAAAGTTTCTTCCGCCTGACTAACTAAGAACTTAGTGGCATTAATTTTTGCACCAGCTAAATTTAAATTCGTATACTGTTGTTCAACATCCAGGTTTATAGTTTGTTTAACAAAATCAAATGTAGCTTCGGCATTTTTTAAATTCGCTCTTGCCTGATCAATCCCGGCGTCTAATGCAAAACCCTGAAATATTGGCACCGATAAAGTGACACCAAGACTCCATGAATTCAAGAAATTCTGATCAAGTGAAAATGTTCTCCAGTTGTATCCCCCGGTAAGATTTATCGAGGGCAGGTTTGCAGTCCATGACGAAGTCAAAAAGGACTGGTTGGCATCAACGCGGTATTTGGCGCCAATATACTCAGGACGATTTTCCCAAGCCATTTTTAATGCATTTATAATTCCAATAGAATCTTTCTGTATTTCTAAATTATCTTTAAGGGTAGTGCCCTGTTGCAATTTTACATTTAGAACGTTTTCTAATTGCAGACGGCTAACTATAATATTGTTTTCCGAAGTTATCAAATTCACTTTGGCGTTAGCTTCATCAGTTTTAGCTTTCATAACATCAAATTGGGGTTTTGTTCCAACATCATAAAAACTTTGTGCCTGCTGAAGATGTTCCTGTGCCTGACGTAAAGATTCCAGGCTGACATTTTTAATTCTTACAGCTTGTAAGTAAGTGAAATATGAAATGTATGTGTTAAGAATTAAGTTTTGCTTAGCAGAAATTAAATCCTGCTCTGAAGCATTTTTTAAATCTGCTGTTCCTGAAACACGTGTATATGATTTACCAAAATCGAACAATAGCTGCTGCAATTGAAAACCGTATGAATAATTCTCGTAAGTAACCTCCCTTGCAGTTGGTCCCTGAAAGAAATTACCTCCATTCCTTGCCCAGCCGGTACTAAAAGCAACCTGCGGTAGCAGTCCCGACCTTGTGATGGTCAGATTGGAAACAGAAAGTTCATAATTACTTTCTGCTATTTTCACCTGGGGATTATTTTTTAATGCAAGATCAATACATCTCTCAATAGTCAATGTGTCTTTCTGTGCAACTAATACACTAGCCGAAAAGAAAAATGCGATCGAAATAATTACCAGCTTATTCAATTGTACTTTGTTCATGAGCATATTTATTTTTTTTGCCGAATTTCTCTTCAAAAATTGTATAAAGAGTTGGGATAAATAGTAATGTCAAGATCGTTGAAACTGTAAGTCCGCCTATAACTGCAATAGCAAGAGGTGATTGGGATTTTTCTCCACCCATTCCAAGTGCCAAGGGAATAAGGCCAAGAACTGTAGCTAAAGTTGTCATTAGAATTGGACGAAGTCTTGTTCGTCCACCCTTAATAACAGCCTCATGCAATTCCATTCCGGCTTTACGCAACTTGTTTGTATAATCGACTAATAAAATTCCATTTGAAACAACAATACCAATCATAACAATCACTCCTTCAAAAGAAGTAACAGAAAGAGTAGTATCAGTTAAGAATAAAGCCCAGAGAACTCCAATCATACCAAGCGGAACAGTAAACATAATTATAAAAGGATCTATAAGAGATTGAAATTGTGAAGCCATTACCATATAAACAAGAATAATTGCTAAACCTAGTGCAAGACCAAGATCGCTGAATGTTTTGTTTTGCTGTTCAATATTACCGCTCATCGTAACCATAAAACCGGCTGGGATTTGAACGTTTGCCATTTTGGCATTAATATCTTTGGAAACACTTCCAAGATCGCGTCCGGTTACATTTCCGGTTACTTCAACTATTCTTTCCTGGTATTTTCTATCAATTTGAATAGGAGATTTTACAAGCTGAACTTTAACAAGGTTTGATAATTTTATTAACTGTCCCTGTGAGTTTTGAACACTTAGATTTTTAATATCGTCAATTTTATTTCTGTAATCTTCAGATAACCTTACAAGAATATTATATTGATTACCTGTTGACGGATCTGTAAATACCGACGCAACAGAGCCGCTTATTGCAGTAGTAATTGTATTTGAAATTTGAGAAGCGCTTACTCCCATAGCTCCGGCTTTTTCACGGTCTATTGAAACGTTTAACTCAGGTAAATTTAACTCACGTGTTATTTGAACATCTGTTGCACCATTTGTTGCTTTTACAATGTCATAAATTTGTTGACTTAGTTTGTTTGCTTGATCAAAATCCTGACCGCTGATGATTACATCGATGGGAGCCGAAGAACCGAAATTCAAAAGGTATTTTAAGAAGCCACCTGTAGTAATAAAGATTTGAGCTCCGGCAAGATTCATAAGTTTTGGACGAATATCTTTGACAATGTCGAATACTGTTCTGTCTCTTGCATCAGGGGCAGAAAGTGAAACGCTAATACTAGCAGCATGACTGCCGGAATTTCCACCAAATCCTGACCCGCTTTTTGCTGATGGAACGCCCATGTCGGAAATAACAGTTATTGCTTCAGGAACATTATTATGAATTATCTTTTCAATACGTTCTATAAATTTACCAGTCTCTTCTATTCTTGTACCAACAGGCAATTTAACTGATATCGAAAATTGGCTTTCATCCGTATCAGGGAAAAATTCTGTTCCAACAAACTTGAATAAAAGAAAAGAAAGAATTGCAAATCCAATTACTCCAAAAATTACAATACGTTTGTGTTTCAATGCATTAGTAAGTGTATTCTGGTAAGAAGTATCAATCTTATCGAGTAAATTTTTGAAGTAAATCTGAATTCGATGAGAAAGTTTTTTAGAGTCAGGATCTACTTCCCGTTCACCATGCAGGTATTTGTAACACATTAACGGTGTAACTGTCCGGGAAACAAAGAATGAAGAAAACAATGCAACTGTTATTGTAATTACCAAAGGAAGAAAAAGAAGTTTTGCAATTCCAGTTAAAAATATAACTGGAAGAAATACAATTACTGTTGTAAGAGTAGAAATGAAAATTGGAGATGCAACTTCGAGCGCGGCGTCGAGCGTGGCTTGCATTTTTAACTTACCGTCAGTCTTCATCGTTTTATAATGCCGGGATATTACTTCCAACTCAACAATCGAGTCGTCCACCAATCTTCCTATTCCCAAAGCTAATCCACCGAACGTCATAATATTTAAAGTTGTTCCGCTGAATCTAAAAAAGATAAAAGTAACAAAAATTGAAAGAGGGATTGCCAAAAAGATTATTACAGCACTTTTAGAGTTTCTAAGAAAAATTAAAATTACAAGCGTTGCTAAAAGTGCTCCTAAAATTGCTTCCTGGAATAACCCGCTAATTGATTGTTTAATATATAAACTTTGATCAGTGCCAAGCGATGCTTTTACAGAAGGGGGTACATCTCTTAGTTGTGTAAGCGCTTTAACAATTGCGTTTACAACTTCAACAGTATTAGCGCCGGAGGTTTTTTGGATTCTAAGTACAACACCTTCCTTGCCATTATTTCGAATGATCTCTGTCTGCTCCTGGTATGAATCTTCTACATAAGCAACATCTCTAACTCTAATCGGGATACCATTTTGAGTTTTTATTACAACATTACCCATCGGTTCAACTACATTGAACTCACTTTCGGTCTTTAATGAATAATCAAAGACCCCCGATTTCAAATCACCGGACGGCACAATCAAGTTGGATGCAGACATGGCTTGCATAACTTGTTGTAAAGAAAGATTCACAGCATCAATTCTATTTCTATCAACTTTGATATGAATCTCGCGTATTCTTCCACCGGTAACCTGTGCAAAAGCAACACCGGGTAAATGTTCTAACTGCGGTTCAATAACGTTGTAAGCTAAATCGTAAAGAGCTCTTTGATCCAAATCTCCGTTTAAGGCCACTGTGCAGACAGCAATATTTGTAATATCAAATCTTAGCACAAGCGGCTGAGATGCCGCAGCTGGAAGAAAGTTAAGAACTCTATTAACTTTTTGTATAACATCAATTAAACCAACATCTGTACTTGCATCCCAGGTAAAATAAACTCTAATACTTGAAAGTCCTTCCCGGGTTGCCGACTGAACATAGCTGACGTTATTAGTAGAACTAACAGCTCTTTCAATTGGAACAGTGACAGTCTGTTCCATATCTATTGGACCGGCACCGTTGTTATAAGTTATAACACTAACAACCGGAATTTGAATATTTGGAAGCATGTCGATGGGAAGTTGATTAAGAGAAACAAATCCTAATACAAAAACGGCGATAGCCGCCATGAAAGTTGTAATAGGATATTTAAGAGCAAAACGAGTTAGCCACATATATTTACTTTGCTATTTTAACTTTCATTTTATCCCTAATTATAGACTGACCAACAAAAACAATCCGGTCAGTTTCGTTCAACCCGGAAAGCACTTCCAACTTATCATCCATTCTAATTCCAATCTTAACATATTTTTTAGAAACAGAAGTATCTGGATTAAGAACATAAACAAAATCACCTTGTTCATCACTCAGAGCAATTTGATTTGGAATAATATCCGAATTGGTTTTCTTTTCGGTTACTAATTGAACAGTAGCAAACATCCCCGGTTTTAAAATTGCACCCGGATTATTAATTTCAATTTCTACTGCCATGGTTCTTGTAGATAAATCAACAGCTTGGCTAATTTTACTTATCCTGGCTGAAAATTTTTTATTAGGAATTGCATCTGCAATTACTTCAACATCCTTAATTGTTGATAGATACGGCACGCTTCTTTCAGGTACATTAACAACAGTTTTTAATCTGTCAATGTTCATAAGCATAAACAAAACAGATCCCTGGGCATTAGTAGTAGCGGTAACATAAGAACCCGGATCAAAATTTCTTTTAGTAATTGTACCGGCAAAAGGGGCAGTTATTTTACAATAACTAAGTTGTGTAGCCGCGTTATTATAAACAGCTTCAGCGGCTTCTTTTTGAGCCGACGCAATATCGAAGGCAGCTTTAGCATTATCCAGATCCTGCTGGGCAATTAATTTTTGCTCAAGAAGCTTTTTATTTCTCTCATAATTTAATTTTGAATTCTGGTAATTAGCCTGCGCCTGCATGTAATTCGCCTTTGCCTGCTTTGCATTTTGGGAATAAATTGTAGTATCTATCAAAGCAAGGATTTGGTTGTTACCCACACGAGAGCCAATGTCAACAAAGTTATTTTCAACATTACCGCTAACTTTAGCAAAAATACTAGCCTGCTGAATTGGAATAATATCCCCGGTTAAAGATTCAATGCGTTCAACATCACCTTTAGTTAACATGCCCACAGAAACGAATGACCTGGGCTGCTGTCTTTTAGATGAATCTCCGCTGGCAATTTTTATAATAATTATTAGTAATAATATAACAATTGCACCGCCTGCGATTAAGTAATTTTTTTTTGAAAGATGCATTTTATTCCCTGTATCTAAGCCAAATCTTTTTTTTAACTTTGCAATAATATATAATAATTAAGGAAGTAAAAAATTTTGGATGGCAAAAAAAACAATCATAAGCTAAAATTTTTATTCTCTAATAGACTTATTTAAATGATTCCTAATTTAGGACACTTCAAAAAACTTGAAGGTTTAATTAAATATAAACATTATTCTTATTTATTTAAATTAATTTATACTAAAATTAAAAATGTTATTCTCAATAAAATCTTTAAATTTAAAATATGCCAAAAAAGTTTTGAGTTGATTTCGCAATGCTAACCAAAAACATACCCTCGTGGAGATAGGGGAACCCAATAAACATAATCTCGCTAATTCATCCACATCATACATGCATGTGACCAGACATAATTTGGATGAATGTCTCTTTATTTGATAAAAATACTTCAATATTATTGATTAGCAATTGAAGACTTATAGAATTTTGAATAGGAATAGTAAAATAAAAAGTGCTTACTTTCCCTGTTTCACTTTCAGCCCAAATATTCCTCCCATGCTTTTCAACAAATTCCTTGCAAAGCAATAAACCCAAGCCTGAACTTGGTTCGCCTTCCGTTCCTTCGCTCCTTATTTTCTCATCTATCTTAAATAATTTCTTAATATCATTCTCATATATTCCAACTCCTGTATCAGAAACATATATTTCAATCATATTATCATTTACTTCTTTGGCTGAAATTTGAACCCTTCCGCCGGCATTTGTAAATTAAACAGCATTTGACAATAAATTTTTAATAATAGTATTCAGCATATGTTCATCTGCATACACACGCATTGAATCAGGAATATCATTCGTAAGTGTAATTCTTTTTTGAATTGCCCTTCGTTCTATACTATCACAGCTTTGTTTAACAATTTCTGCAAGCAACAGTTCTTGAGGTGTAAAACTAAAAATGTTTTTTTTGCATTTGAGACCAGTCTAGTAAATTTTGAAGAAGCTTAAATAGACTATTTGCTGATTGATACATCTTTTTGCCTAGTTCACATAGTTCTTCGCATGTAAATGAATTAATATTTTCAACCATAGCTTGAGTTAATCCAAGAAACCCTTGAAATGGACTTCTTAAATCATGCGCAATGATTGAAAAAAATTTATCTTTTTCCGCGTTTGTTTTTTCGAGCTTTGCCTTAGTGTAACTCTTCAGTATTTAGCTAACACAGGAGTTATATTTTATTAATAACCTGATGTACAAAAAAAAGTTGTGCATTTTTTTGAATAGTTCAAAATTATTTATTAAAGAAGTTTTGCATATTCGCGAAGGGTATTTTAGATGTAAAAATATTTTACCCTTATAAAAGTTCTTTGACATACTGACTATTCAAGAAATGCTTAAAAGCATTGGAAAAAAAGTGACAAAACCAGGGTAAAACCGGGACAAAAATGGATGGAAATGGATGAAAATGGACGAAAAGTTAAAGACTAGCACTAAAAAGAAATTGTGATATTCTCCTAAAAAATTTAGAAAAAAAATTAAAAGATTTGCAAAAAATCTTGATATTTACCAGACTAGGGTAGACAGGTCTGACTCAAAACCGTTACCGAATTGCAGAAGTAATACACTTAGTCCCAGTAAGTTCATTTGCCAGAATATTTTTTTGGAATAGATTTTCTTCAATCAAATCTTTAGATACCCGCAACTCATTATTTTTTTCAGAAAGAATAAAATTGGACCTTTTAATTGCAACAAGAATAAAAACAAATACAATAAAAAAGCCCCATTCAATAAAAAATTCCCAAATAAGATAAAATCCGTGATGATGAATATTTCCTTCGAGATATTCAGTATAGAAGTTTACTATTGTGCAAAGGAAAGAAAAGAAAATACTAGTAATGCGCTTTTCTCCACTCCAGACAGATAAAAAAAGAGGAATAAGGTAGTAAGTAATCTTACACTCATTTCCTGAGGTGTTAGGTAGTCTATGAAGGCTATAAATAGAATTAAGGAGAGAATTAAAAAAGATTCTATAATTTTAGTTTGAGTGTAAAACCAGATAAGAAACTTTGTAGGTTTCATAAAATCTCTTGTTGGATAATGAATATGAGATTTTCACAATACTTTATAACTATATGCCACGTCATCTTTATTTTATTATTGCTAATGCAATAGTCCTAAATCCAAAAATGACCGCTAATTTGGGACACTTAAAAATATTTAATGGTTTAAGACAAATAAACTCAGAATACATCTAAGTGGATGTGGATTATTATTAAAAGCTTAGCTATAAATTCTCAAACTATTTCCGTTGAATGATGTATTATATTTTGATAGAGCTTGTGTGGCAGGTCCATTAGTTACATTCCCGTCCAAAGCAAAAGTAGAGCCGTGATTAGGACAATAAAACCTGTTATTATTATTCTGAAATTGTATTGTGGTTCCCTGGTGTGTACATGCAGAAGATACAGCCACAAATGATGCCGACCCTGTCCGGCCAATTATAATTCCATCAGCAGTTACTAAAGAACCCCCGATTGAGTTTAATGATTGATTACCTGGCTGGGTAAGATCAAGTGTAAAATCAACATTTGAGGGGGCGGTTGGAATATAGCTATTTTGACTGCAACCTACGCAATAGACTAATCCTGCAACTGCAGCACCTTTTCCAATTGTCAATAAAAATTCTTTTCTATCCATATTTCCTCCTAATTATTCAATGAAAGAAAAATTATTTACTATTTTAATATGAATATCTGTGTCAAATCAAATTTTAGTTCGTCCTTCACAGGTATTAAAAGCAGAGCCGGTCTTTCTACATTGTAATAAGTTAAACTAATACTAAAGCCTCCACTGATAATTAATTTATCATTTGACCAGTTTGTTTTTACAACAATTGTTTGATCTCTAGTTATCCCATGAAATGTTAATTTACCATATACTTTGAGACTATCTCCCTTTTGTTCAGTCGAAGAGCTTTCATAAATAGCTTCTGGAAAAGATAGGGCATCAATTACTTCCATCGCATGAGAATCGCGGTTTGAATTTCCGCTATTAAAAGTAGTAACATCAACTCTAACAGAAACTTTTTTTATTTGTTTTGTACTTAAATCCATATCAATTAAACAATTTGCGTCTTTACTGGTTGATTCAATTTCATGAAGCGGGTGAGTAAGTTGATATGTTATTGAAGATTCCTGCTTAACGGCCTGGAATTGTTTTATTTGAGCCGATACTAATGCATATTGTATGAAAAATATTGCTATAATTAAATTTATTTTGTTCTTCATAAATTCTCTCTTTTAAAATGTTATTACAATCATTGATGTTGCAAAAAGAGCTGTGGTTATATACCCGGAAATTTGGTGAACATGGGCTGAGTCCATATGGAAGGTATGATTTTTTGCAATCAAAGTACCTAGAATTGGAGTAACAATCATCCCCGCAACATGAAACCATGCCAGCAATTTATGAGTTGACGTTGTGCTGGCTTCATCCCTTCTGATTAATGGCGGTGGTGAAAGTATAGAAAGAGCTGCTGTTAATGAATATGATATTATAGTTGCATTAACCAAAGTGTTTTTTGTTTGTGAATAGTTTCCCGGTCCGCCGTCGATAATTTTTTGACCATAGTAACATGTAGCCAGCATCAATCCAAGTGTTGTAAACCCGCCAATCTGGTGAATTGAAAGCATTGTTCTTCTAATGCCAAGCTCATGCTTTCTTACTTCAGGTGTAAGTGGCGAGGATAGCCCTATCCATCTTAAAAAACCCTTTTCACCCCAAAGACTTTTTTCCATTAAACTCATATTATCCGGAAGGAGTTTTGGTTTTACTGCAGCAGGCATTGTATCAGGATTAACTTGTATCCCAAGATACAATGGTTCCTCAAAATCTTTATGGGATACAAATTGCGCAAGATTTTCTGAGGGAGAAGACAATCCTTGTGCTGTGATATTGTATGCACAAAGCACAGTAAAAAGTAAAACAAAAGAAGATATTAAAAATGGTTTTGAAGAGCAGAAAAAGATATTATTACATATAGCTGTGATACTCACCTTCTTTCTCATTTTGTTTTTCCTTACAAAGTAATTAGTTAATTGTGAAAACTTATAAACTTTTATTCCAAAAATTCTAAAAGATGAGCATCAAAAAATCAATGCTTAACTAGATATGGTAACAACTTTAATTCAATAAAAATTTCCTTTCCTGTTGATTCTTTTAGCAAAAATTTAATAATACCCAGATTTCAATCAATATCACAAAATAATGGGCAAATTTTTACACTTTTTTCAATCCAATTGAACTTACATAAATAATGTAACAAATCAATACGTCAATTAAGTTCCAATTTTTTCCATTAAAATAAACTTACATTTAAATTTATTTCAACATAGGGTTTACCCTTTTAACAAATTGAATCGGCTGTCCCCACGGATCACGAAGCATTACAACCTGGTCTCCTGCCGGTGTAGTTTTCAATTCCTCTGCCAATTTTGCACCGGCGGAAATTAATTTATCTCTCATTGCTTTTACATCATCAACTACAAAAGCCACGTGAAAAGAATTATAATTTATTTTTTCAAATTCAAGAACCGGATATCTTGCATCCTGATTCAATTCAAGCATCATATTATCCTTAACGTCTGTTAAAAAAAATCCAAATGACGGCGCTCCGCCCTTACGGACAATTTTTAATCCCAGGTTTTCAATGTACCAATCAGCTTTTGCACGGGAGTCTGTTAAATTCAGTTCAAAATGTTCAGGGCGCATTTTAGAATATTTCAACATCTGGTTTTGACGCTCCACAAATTGAATTGGAAATCCCCAGGGATCTCTCAGTACTAAAACTTTATCTCCGCTTGGTGATGTGGTAATATCATCAGCAACTGTAGCTTTTTCAATAATCAATTTTTCTTTAACAGCTGCAATATCTTTAACCATGAAAGCAAGGTGTAAAGACATATGGTTAGCTTTCGGCATATCAATGGGAGGATATTCATCATAGTGTGCAATTTCCAGCATCATGTGTCTACCGGAATCCGCAATGAATGAAGAATAATTTGGTGCGCTGCCCTGGCGGATTACAATCATTCCCATATTCTTAGTATACCACTTGATCATGGCAAGCGGGTCAGGAACATTTAACTCAATATGTTCAGGCCGTGCAGATTGCGCTACAACCGGATTATTATTTGAATTTTGCACTGATTTTTTTTCAAGACCACTTGCAGATGTTGTAATAAACCATAAGCATAAAACAAAAATCGAAAATGAAAAAATATTAGTTTTTTGAGATCTCATTTCATTATTCCTTTTTAATTGTTTTTACCTAACTATTTTGCAGGAATTAAATCTGCACCGGCTTTAGCTACTACTCCATCCTGTTGAGATGACCCACCGCTAACGCCAACAGCGCCAATATATTGCCCGTCAACAATTAGCGGAAGTCCTCCGTCAAAAGGTAAAACATTCGGCAGACTAAGAATTGCATTGTTGCCGCCTGCAACTCTTTCTTCGTATGCTTTTGTAGGACGCTTAAAATATATTGCGGTGCGTGCTTTTTCAGTAGCAACCTGTACACTACCTATCTGCGTGTTATCCATTCTTTCAAGATAAACAAGATTTCCTCCGTCATCGACAACTGCAATAACAACAGTCCATTTATTCTTTACCGCTTCTGCTTCGCATGTGGCAGCAATTTTCTTTGCAAGTTCAAGGCTGACTGTTTTCTTTTCAAGGTACTGGCATTTAACATTTCCGCTGCTCCAAATAAGTGTTAGCAGAGTTAAACCGGCAATAAAAAATATTCTTTTCATAATTTCCCCTGATAATAAGTAATTCTCATCATTTATTTTTAATCAAAAATATGTTTCTAAATTCTACCGGCTTCCCTTCTAATTGAAAACCTATAGTTCCGTTTTTAGAATTACAATGAGTTCCCTTATTTTGATAAAGACCATTAACATAAACTAATATTGAATCCCCTGAACAAACGATATCGCAGCTATTCCATTCGCATTCGGGTTTTTCGTTGGATGGATAGAATTTCGGCGAAGTTTCTTTAGGTTTTCCGATCGTTTCTTTAAGAGACGCACCACTCATTGCAATAAAATCGCCAGCATTATCTTTCTTAAGCTGCACCTGAATACAATTTGGCCATACTGTATCAGGCTTTTGTGAATTAACTAAAACTCCACTATTACCGTTTTCATTTTGTTCTATCCAGCGCCACTCTGTATGTAGTTTATAATTTGAGAAGATTTCTTTTGTTTTAAAATATCCAATCTGCCCGCCATTAATATGTAATACACCATTCTGAATTTTATAGACTGATTCAACCGGGATATTTTTATTGCGCAATACAAATTCAAGTCCATCAAAGCTTTTACCGTTCCAGATAAAAACGGTATCGGAAACAACACCGGAATAATATTCATTTTTTTGTATGTAATTATTTTGTGATTCAAAAACAAATGCCTCAAGTAAAATGATCAGATAAGCTAAAAGAATAAACAATTTTTTTGCGTTGAGATTTTCCATTTTTCGTCTAGTTAAATAAACTAAATTCTTTTGAATTATAATTTAAACTTTCTTTGCGTCCTTAAAAAGTTCGTTTGCATTGACAATTCCCAAGCCGGGTTTTGTAGAAACGTTAATCATTCCATCTTTTATTCTCAAAGGTGAATCAAATAATTTCCCGGTTACATTCATACTGCCCTTATATTCCATGAACTTGCCGATATTAGGAGTAAAAGAAGCAAAGTGAGGCATGTCAACATAACCCAGCCAGCTGGAGATATAAACAGTAATTTTTTTGTTGGCTTTTACATCCATTCTTGCAACGTGTGTTGCTCTTATCATTCCGCCATTGCTCCTGTTTTGATAAATTGTTTTATACTTGTTTTCATTTTAATATCCAGGATAGTTTATAACAAATTTAACATTTTTGCTATTTCATTTGCGCAATTTTCATCATAAACGTCTATTTTTAAAACGTTTATATATTCCGAAATTAGACCGATATTTATTAATCATTTTTTTCTTGACAATTAATTCAACAATTGTTTATTTTTGAATAGCGATTCATTAATAGGTTTATATGCGGGTTAAAGAAGGAAATAAAGAGAAAGATATTTTAGAAGGCGCAATAAATGTTTTTGCAAAAGAAGGCTACCATGGGGCAAAGATTTCTAAGATAGCAGAAGTTGCAGGAGTAGCCACAGGAAGCGTTTACGTTTATTTTGAAAATAAGGAAGATATTCTTCTTAAAATTTTTGAACAGCTCTGGAAGCAATTATACGAAGAGCTGCTAAGCCTTTCAGATAAATCAATCTTTTCCCCTACTGAAAAAATAGATGCAATGATTGACCTGGCATTTGATGTTTTCACTTCTAACCCCGCACTTGCAGATGTTTTTGTTAATGAGCAGCATCATATACAAAGAAGCAATAAAACCCAGTTCACAAATTATTATGAGAAATTTTTAGGCTTAGGCGAGGAATTTATTAGACAGGGAATTCAGAAAAAAATTATTCATGGCAGTATTGATGTAAAAATTCTTCGCTATTTTATTTTGGGTGCAATTAGAAATCTGCTTCAGAGCTGGCTGAATGATCCTAAAACTTTCTCTCTTAACAAGATCCGCCAGAATGTTAAGTATTTGGTAAAATACGGAATACAGAAATAATTTTTTTTAAATTATTATTGAATAATGATTCAATATACAATGAGGCGATAATTTCTTCAAACAAAAAAAATATAAAAACATATTTATGGAGTTCAACATGAAAACTAAAATAATTACTACTCTTGCAATCATTTTGATGATTGCTTCCGGCGTTCTTGCCCAAAATAAATTTGCTGTAGGTCTTATCGGAACAAGATTCGGGAATACGGCAGGTGATTCAAAACTAACCGAGATAAAAAATCCTATGGGTTATGGAGTTGTTGCCTCTTATGCACTTACAAAAGAATTTGGATTTGCATTAACAGGAGAGTATTTCAAAGATGATATGGAAAACAATCTTGGGCAGGAAAGGGATTTGCGTATACATGCATCCGCATTTCTTAGAATCCTTCAGTCACAAAATATAAGCCCATACATCTCTGCCGGCGTTGTATACACAAACAGGAACATCAACTATCAAAAGGATAATTCTGAAAAAACCGAAGGTATTGCAGATGCAAGATTCGGCGCCGGTTTAGATTATAATTTAATACAGAATCTTTCTCTCAATTTAGATTTTGGAATATACAATAATGGTTTGAACGTTGTTGGATGGAGCAGCAGTTTGGGATTGAGATACGGAATAAAGCTATAAAAATATTTCTCGAAAGAGAAAAAACACAACCCCTACTATAGACGGTAGCTGGAGTAATCCAGCTGCCGTTTGTAGTTTTTAAAGTAATTTGATTAAGAAAAATTATTTCGTAAATCTGAACCAGTCAAAATCCGTATAGCCAACCTTAGCACTATTCTTTGGTGCATAGGTAAAAATACCGACTTTTGCCCCAACCCATTTCCCTTCTCTTGCTTTAAATTCTTTACCAAAAGGAATGAAAGCCTGACCATTAAAACTAAAACTGAAAGAACAAAGAGCCTGTGGAATTCCATTATCAGAAAGATCTTGTTTAACAGAGACACGTAAATAAATTTTATTCACCTGAATACCTGCTGTAAAAATTTCAGCCTCCGGATTTCCACGGTCGGCATTATTGCAGACATTTTGAACAAGAGCATAACTGCTATCTTTTTTAACAATTCCTATATAAGAGTAATCCATACCAAAAATTATTAAACCGGCTTTTTCTCCAACTTGCTTAGAATTTAATTCAAGTAAAGTTGTTGCAGAGAATTGGCGGGCAGGGAATTTCTGCATCAACAGCGACGGAGAATCCCTAAGATTTTTATCATCGTTACCCATTACCTGTGAATTAAATCTCAGCCATCCTTTATTTTCAGTAAGAGATATCCAGCCGGGTTTTGGATTTGCCTGCCATTGCCATTGCAATCCCAAATTTTTAGAATCAAATTCATCATTAGTCTGCGGAACTTTTACTAAATTAATATCTTTTCCAACATTTGGTTTTTTATATTTTTCCACCGGTTCACCAATTCCATTCTTATCATGATCCTCGCCAATAACAGGCCAGTCATTTACCCATTTCATTGGTTCAAGATGAACAATTCTCCCAAATGCATATCTATTTTGAAAATGTAAAAACCAATCCTCGTCAGTTTGTGTAGTAACCCATGCACCTTGATGCGGTCCATTTATTTTTGTGCTTCCCTGCTCAAGAACAATTTTATCTTCAAAAGGTCCATAAATATTTTTCGACCTTAATACAGTTTGCCATCCCGGCTTGACGCCCCCAGCCTGTGCAAATATATAATAATAACCATTGCGCTTATAAAACTTTGGTCCTTCCATGGTAGGATGATTTACATGAGCATCAAAGACCATTGTTCCATCATCTAAAATCTTTTCCCCATCAGCACTCATTTTATTAACGGTTATTATACTTTTGATTCCAGACCTGCTGTTAGCCCAGGCATGAACTAAATATGTATTGCCATCGTCGTCCCATAAAGGGCAGCAATTAATCCATCCTTTAGCTTCACGAATAAGGCGCAACGGTTCCCATGGGCCAGTGGGATTTTTTGCTTTGGTCATAAAGATTCCATAATCCGGATCTCCGTAATAAATATAGTACATACCTTTGTGATACCTAATACTTGGCGCCCAAATTCCGTTACCATGCTGCGGTTTATCAAAAGTTTTATAAGGATAATTCTTTGCAGCATATCCAATTATTTCCCAATTCACTAAGTCTTTTGAATGAAGAATTGGCAGTCCTGGAAAATGCGAAAAGCTTGAAGCAGTCATGTAATAATCATCTCCAACTCTAATTGCATCAGGATCAGAATAATCAGCATCAATAATTGGATTTGTATAATTTCCGTCTCCTTGATCAGGAATCCAAACAGCACCGCTTGATTGCAGATCAGCGACCTGTTTCTTATAAGTGTCGGTTTGTGCCAAACAAATTGAACCAAAAATTAGATTGAGTACAATTACCCCCGTTAAAGATAAAAATGGTTTTGTTATTAAGGCTTTCATACTATTTTCCCTGTTCAGAAATTTAATTGAATTTTTATTTCATTAAAATCATTTCAATTTTGAGTGAATGACTTTCTGATATAAAAAAAGAGCGGGTAAACTATTTATTAAATAACAAATAAAAGTTTACCACGCCCATAAATGTTTATCGAGAAATAAGACTAATTAAATATAATTAGTAATAATTTGTTCGAATAATTCCTGCTTGCCGCTTATTTGCTTTGGCTCGCCATTTTTTACAGCAATTTCTCTTAAGTTATCAAGTGTTAGCTCGCCTTTTTCAAAACGGGCTCCATCACCGCTATCAAATGAAGAATATCTATCTTTTCTTAGTTTTTTATAATCTGATTCAGTTAAGATTTTATCAGCTACAACAAGTGCATGTGCAAAGACATCCATTGCGGTTATATGAGCAATGAATAAATCTTCAAGATCGAATGAGTTCCTTCTTAATTTCGCATCAAAATTAACGCCGCCTAATCCAAAACCACCAGCTTCAGCTATTACCAGCATCGCTTCAACAGTCTCATAAACACTAACCGGGAATTGGTCGGTATCCCATCCATTTTGATTATCTCCCCTGTTTGCGTCAATGCTTCCAAACATTCCGGCATCAACTGCGCATTGAATTTCATGCTGGAAAGTGTGTCCTGCAAGTGTAGCATGATTTACTTCAATATTGAGTTTAAAATCTTTATCCAATCCAAAGTGACGCAAGAATCCAATTACAGTTTCAGTATCAAAATCATATTGATGTTTTGTAGGTTCCATCGGTTTGGGTTCAATAAGAAATACACCTTTGAATCCATGTTTACGGGCATAATCTCTTGCCAATGTAAGAAATCTCGCCAAATGTTCTTTTTCGCGTTTCATGTTGGTGTTAAGAAGCGACACGTAACCTTCGCGACCGCCCCAGAAGACGTAATTATCACCGCCTAGCTCTATAGTTGCTTCGAGAGCACGTTTAACCTGTGTAGCAGCATATGTAAGAGCATTAAAATCAGGATTAGTAGAAGCTCCGTTTGTATACCTGCCATGAGAAAAAACATTTGCAGTTCCCCATAAAAGTTTTACTCCGGAGGTTTTCTGTTTCTCTTTTGCAAAATCAACTAACGCTTGGATATTTTTATCGGTTTCTGCAATAGTTATTCCTTCTTCAACAATATCAATATCATGGAAACAATAAAACGGCACGCCCAATTTAGTAATGAATTCAAATGCTGCATCCATTTTAGCCTTACCGCGTGAAATTGCATCGGAACCAACATTCCATGGACGGTCCATTGAACCCGCCGTACCAAAAATATCTGCGCCATTTCCGCAGAGACTGTGCCAGTATGCAACTGCAAAACGGAAATATTCCTTCATTGATTTTCCGTTAACAATTTTATTTTCATCATACCATTTAAATGCCAAAGGATTTTTGGATTCTTTTCCTTCAAATTTAATTTTTCCAATTCCTTTGAAATATTCTTTGTTCCCTATCAAGTAATCCATAGTTCATCTCTTTTTTATTTATGAAATCTGTTTTTTAATTTTATTAAATTTTTCGCATTCATTAATTATGAATTAAAATAATTCAATTAATTTTTCAAAATGTTTACATGAATGATTCCAGTTTATCCAGCCAGGATTCATACGCAGACAAGCATTTTTTAGTATCTTCTGCAGTTGGTAAAACTTCGTCAACTTTTTTCAACGATTTAAAAGCTTGTTCAAAACTTTTATAATATCCGGCACCAACGGCAGCCCCTCGAGCAGCACCCTGAGCGCCATCCGTATCATATAATTCTATTGAAGCACCACTAACATTTGCGAGTGTTTGAGAAAAAATTGGACTTAGAAACATATTGGCTTTTCCTGCGCGTATAACTTTAATATCCATTCCCATCTCTTTCATTATATCAATACCATACTTAAATGAAAATGCAATTCCTTCCTGTCCTGCTCTAAACAATTGCGATTTTGTATGACGGTTAAAATCTAATCCAAAAATCTGGCAGCCAATATTTCTGTTACTTAACATCCTTTCCGCGCCATTTCCAAATGGTAGAATGGAAACTCCATCAGAACCAATTGGAATTTTTTCAGCAATAGAATTTATTTCTTCATATGATAAACCATTACCGACGTTTTTTCTTAACCATGAATTTAATATTCCGGTTCCATTAATGCACAATAAAACACCAAGCCGATTTTGATCATTTGTGTTGTTAACATGAATGAATGGATTCACCCGTGAAGATGGATCATAGTTAACTTTATCAATTACACCGTAAACAACTCCTGATGTTCCTGCAGTTGCAGCAATTTCACCCGGGTTAAGAACGTTTAGCGAAAAAGCATTATTAGGCTGATCGCCGGCCCTGTAAGAAACAACAGTACCGCTTTCAAAACCAAGTTCTTGCGCTGCTGATTTTGATAAACGTCCTTGCTCACCGAATGTTGGTTTAATATCCGGAAAAATTGCTTTGTCTAATCCATATAATTCCAGGATGTCTTTCGAAATGGATTTCTCTTTGAAATCCCAAAAAATTCCTTCAGATAAACCGGAGACAGTGGAAATAATATCGCCCGTCAACTTCATTGCAATGAAATCTCCCGGCAGCATCCATTTGTAGATTTTCTTGAAGTTATCCGGTTCATTTTCTTTAACCCACTTCAACTTAGAAGCTGTAAAATTGCCCGGTGAGTTTAATAAATGCTGTAAGCAATGCTGGCTGCCAAGCTTCTCAAAAGCTTCATTTCCAATATTAACTGCGCGGCTGTCGCACCATATAATTGAAGGTCTAATTACATTTTTATCTTTATCAACTATAACTAATCCATGCATCTGGTATGAAATACCAATTGATTTAACATCTTTACAATTCAAATTACCTGAGCTAAAAATTTGTCGCGTTAAAATCTTTGCATATTCCCACCACGTTTCGGGGTCCTGCTCTGCCCAGCCCGGTTTGTGTGAATTAATTAACATTTCTTCTTTTGGATAGAATCCCTGGGCAACCTGTTTACCGGATTCAATATCAACAACAGCAAGTTTAATTGAAGAACTACCTATATCATAACCGACGCTGAACATTAAATCTCTCCTGCTTAGTATTAATGTATGAATTTTTTCTGCAAGAAAAAAGTTCTTTAATTATGGTGTAAAAGATACACTAATTAAAATTAAAAAGCACGTTTAATGTTAGTTAAAATTTTTCTGTTTTGAAATATTAGAGCTATTTTTGTAAAGTTAAAAAATGGATTAAAACTCATGTCTCATATTCTCAAAGATATCATCAAAAATTTATCAATAGACTGTGTTATTTTTGGGTTTGAGAAAGAATCTCTCGAAGTTCTTTTAATAAAGCGTGCAATTAATCCATTCAAAGGCAAATGGGCTTTGCCAGGCGGATTTATATTAAAAGAAGAAAACGTTGAAGGTGCGGCGCAAAGAATTTTGAAAGTTACTACCGGTGTTGAAGATGTTTATCTTGAGGAAGTCGGTGTCTTTGATGGAATTAACAGATATCCATTCTGGCGTGTTTTTACAATTGCACATTTTGCATTAGTAAGTCCTGAAAACTATTTCCTTAAACCAGGTGTTGATACCAGCGCGGTACAGTGGTTTAAGCTAAGTGAATTGCCTGATTTGCCATTCGATCATAATGAAATTCTTCAAGCCTCATTAAGTAAATTAAGAACACGAGTCAGGTATCGCCCAATCGGTTTTGAATTGCTGCCGGAAAAATTTACTTTACCTAAACTTCAGAAATTATATGAAGTAATTCTTGGTAAAAAACTGGATAAAAGAAATTTCCGGAAAAAATTAATGAAGATGAACCTTCTCAAAAAATTAAAAGAAAAGGATAATGAAAATATCCGGCGTGCCGCATTTCTATATAGGTTTGATAAACATTCTTACAACAAACTGAAAGAGAAAGGATTTATATTTGAACTATAAATTTATTTAATTTAAATTTATTTTCTCCGACCTATTTTTGTCAATTTTCGCTATTTTTATTATGCAGTATCTTAGATAAGCATAACAATCCAAACGGAGTATTTGATGAAATTTTTAACTCGTCTACTAATTGTTTTTTTCTTTTTTATTTGTGTTTCAAATCTTTTTCCTCAAAAAGCAACCACATGGACCAATGGTAAAGTTTCAGTCCAAGTTTTAAATGGCAAAGTAACCGTTAACTATGATGGAAAGAAATTGGTTACTGTTTCTTCCATTAATTTTAATTTCAGTCCGCCAAAAACTATGAGTATCGCTGATAAAACTCCTGAAAAATTGGTCCTTGCGTTAAGCTATCCGGCTTCCGCAAGTTTTAATGATTTGAAAGAAGATTTAAAATCAAACATTGAAATTACTGTAACGAATGGTGCGGTCAGATTTACTTGTGATTCTAAATGGCAATCAAGTACCACCATTCAATTGGAAGATGGAGGGGAACACTTTTTTGGAGTTCTTGAATCACTGTATCCAAACAATATAAAAAGCCCGGACTTAAGAGGGGGAGTTGTTGATGTTGAGGTTAATGGTGATAATACATTATATCATGAAAATTATGCATCTGCCTGGTCTGCATTCTTTATGACAAATAAAGGCTATGCATCATTTTTTGATACATTCGCTTATGGAAAATATAAACTTGGAATTAACGGGAAAACGGAATTATTCCACCACACTGGAAAACTAGATTGGTACATTATACCCGGCAAAGATGGGGATGATATTTTAGCCAAGTATTATGGAATAATAGGCAAACCAAAATCAGTTCCAATGTGGGCTTGCGGACCGGTTGCATGGAGAGATCAAAACGACGGCGGTGCCAAAGAAATTCTTGATGATATACAAAAAATGACCGATCTAAAAATTCCTTTTACCGGCTGGTTTGTTGACCGCCCTTATAGCAATGGGGCTGATGAATGGTCTAAAATGGATTTCAATGATAAATTTTCCAATCCTAAAGAATGGATTGCAACTATTAATGATAAGTATGGAATGCAATTTATGAGTTGGGTTGGTCCTATGACATTTATGGATAAAGATTTTCCCGGACTGCTTCCAAATTTCAGAGGCTACATAGATCTGACTGTTCCTGAAGCAATTAAAGTTTTTGGGGAAAGACTAAAAACAAATCAATATTCATTTAATGTCCGCGGGCATAAAATGGATAGAGGGGATGAGCAGTTCCCTCAAATGTCACCCTGGGCAGATAGAACACCCGAAGCAGAGCGAAGAAGTAAATATATTTATCTCTACTCAAAAACAATTGATAGTTTTTTACATGATTCATTCAAGGATGATAATTTTAATTTTGCACGGGCTGCAATACATAGATGCCAGCCTTATCTTTCTGCAATTTGGGGTGGAGATTCCCGGTCAACGTGGGATGGAATGGCGGGGAGCCTTGCTAATGCAATTCGCACAGGATTCATGGGATTTCCAATCTGGGGTTCCGATGTTGGCGGATACCTTGGCGGAAGAATTTCTGAAGAACTTTATGCAAGATGGCTGCAGCTTGGCACATGGAGCGGTCTTTTTGAAATTAAGTTAGACAATGCAGGCGGTAGAGGAGATGACAGACCGCCATGGAAATATTCCAAGAAACTTCAGTACATATTTAGGGAATATTGTTCATTAAGAATGGAATTGCAGCCGTTTATCTTCTCATTGGCAAACACTTCATATAAGAATGGCGTTTTAATGAAACCTCTTGCTTACGTTTTTCCAAACGACAAAAATACATACGGCATATGGGACGAATATTTACTTGGCAGGACTTTTCTTGTTGCACCAATACTTGATTCAACAAACACCAGAAAGGTGTATTTGCCATCCGGGACATGGTTAGACCTTTATGATCAAAGTAAATCTTTTACCGGTAATCAAACTATTACTGCTAAAATGCCATTAGAAGAAATTCCTGTCTTTGTTAAAACAAATTCAATCTATTTAACATGCCAGATAGTTGAAGGAAATTCTAAAATCTGGAATGAAGCAGTCTCAAAAGAAAAAACACTTAACATTCACCTTTTCCCAGGCAAGACCGGTGAAAGTTTTTCATTTGATTATGTTGATAATACCCACAGTAACAAAGAGAAACCTCTTGTTATTTCAACAGCAAGTAATCAAATACAATTTACTTCTCCGGCGTTATCAATAAACGCTAAACTAATTTGTAGACTGGAAAAACAACCATCAGCAGTTATGCTGAACGGCAAAAAAGCTGAGTGTGAATGGAATATGGCAAATAATATACTATTGGTTAGTATTGCGAAAAATCAACCATGTAAATTAACTATGATAATAAACTGATGAGGTACAGTATGTTAATTAAAAAGTTATTTCCGATTTTATTATTATTTGCAGTTTCGTTAACAAATGCGCAAACAAACGGAAAACTTACAGTTGACAGAAATGATCCTCAAATTGGTGAATACAAAGTCCCTTATGAAGTACCTCCAATTGATACTATTAAAAGTCAGTTAACAAGAATTAATAATTATCTTACTGTTGGAACAACTTACCAGGTTATTGATAGAACCACACGCCAGCCTATCACAGACTTTACAGTTCCAAACCGAAATGCAGATTTAAATAATGGTGACCATGGGTTATTTGGTTTCTGGTCATATCCCCACGGTGTAATTTACTCGGGATTAATCAAAGCATCGGAAGTTACAAAAGACAAAAAATTTCTTGAAATCCCTTCTAAGAATATTAAGTTTTTCTTTGACAATCTTTCTTATTTCAAAAAGAATGATTCAACATTTGGTGAATCATCAAACGGATACCGAAGTGCACTGCGTACAACAAGCCTTGATGACTGCGGTTCAATGGGAGCAGCATTAATTAGATATTACAAGATTGAAAAAGACCCAAGAATAAAAGCAATGATAGACCATATAGGAGATTTTATTTCCAATAAACAATTCCGCCTTGCTGATGGAACACTTGCACGTCAGCGTCCGCAGGCACAATCTGTTTGGGCAGATGACGCATATATGTCTATCCCCTTTCTTTCCCAAATGGGCAGTTTAACTGGAGATCAAAAATACATTGATGACGCGGCAAAGCAAGTTGTACAGATGTCAAAATATCTTTTCAGATGGGATAAAAGACTATTTGACCATGGCGTAAATATTCATAATGAGTATGATCCTAATATTTATTGGGGAAGAGCTAATGGATGGGTAATTATTTCAATTGTTGATCTGTTAGACATTCTTCCTGAAAATCATAAAGACAGAAATGAGATTTTGAAAATATTGCGTACACATGTTAAAGGATTAACCGAATGTCAGGGTGCGGATGGATTCTGGCATAATCTTTTAGACAAAAACGACAGCTACACTGAAACATCATGCACCGCATTATTTACATATAGTATTGCACACGCAATTAATATGGGATGGGTAGATTATACTTATGGACCTGTTGCACAAGCCGGTTGGAATGCCTTAGCTACAAGAATTTTACGTAACGGACAGGTTGATGGAACCTGCATTGGTACAACCTTCGCTAGTGAGAATATCTATTATTATCATAGGCCGACAAGTGTTTATTCCTCTCTTGCTTATGGTCCTGTTTTGCTGGCTGGCTCTGAAATGATTAAGCTTTTCCAAAAT
>PMDS01000058.1 GCA_003155655.1 Melioribacter sp. | reverse complement strand
TCAAGAAGTTCCGGCGCCGGAGGATTGTGGCTAGTCCTTATACCATTGCATCCCATGGATTTCAGTATCTCCAACTGGCGTTCCAATGCGCGCGTATTTATTGCTGCGCCAAGGCAGCCGAGATCGTGATGATTGCAAACACCTAATATCTTTAGGTTTTTACCGTTCAGAAAGAAACCTTTATCAGCATCGAACCGGAACGTACGGATTCCAAAAGTGGTTGTGTACTTATCGCTCACCTTGTTTCCATATTCTATTACACATACGGCTTTGTATAAGTCCGGTGTATCAACAGACCAAAGTTTTGGATTTTTTACTTCAAGGTTATTAATGATTTCGTAAACGGAATCTTTTGGAATAACTATGTTCGATTTTGCTTCTGTAACTTTCTTTCCGCTTTTATCAAGCAGGGTTATCTTTAAAATTACCGGCTGTTCCTGCTTCAGGGTGTTCCTAACCTTAGTCTTGACCAGGACTTCAGCGGTTTGTTTCGAAACTTTAGGTGTTGTGATGCATGTTCCCCAATGATCAACAAAAACTTTTTCAGTAGTCATTAACCAAACATTTCTATAAATGCCCGATCCGGAATACCAGCGTGAGTTTGGCTGCTTGGAATTATCCACCTTGACGGCAAGTACATTTTTATCTTTGCCGTAATTTAGAAATTGTGTTATATCATATTGAAAAGAAGAGTAACCGTAAGGTCTTTTACCCAGGTAGTGACCGTTTATCCAGACTTCACTGTTTCTATATACACCGTCGAATTGAATGAATGTAAGTTTATTATTATTCGATTCCGGAACATTAAAAGTTTTTCTGTACCATCCTATGCCGCCGGGTAAAGCGCCTCCGCCGGTACCGGACGGATTATCTTTGCTGAATTTTCCTTCAATACTCCAGTCGTGCGGCAGGTCGAGTAACCTCCACTTCAAATCGTCCAACGACGGGTTTTGTCCGTTATTGACATCGCCGGGGTTGAAATGCCAATTTTTAGTGAACAGTTCTGTTATCCTTGGCTGCGCTGATACAAAAGTGAATATTGTTGATAAAATTACAAATGAAACTAAAGAATTTAAAAAAGAGTGAATTTTAATTTTCATTTTAAGACTCTCTCAATGATTTATAATTTAAACCTTTATTAGAAAACTACTTTTTTTTCTGTTCCGTTGTACTTAACAATTTTTTCAATTTTTTCGGTAACGCCAACTCCTGTTCCTACGTTTACATTAACCAACAAAATATTAAAAGTACGTTCGTTGAGCATTCCGGGGAAAGATCCTTTTCGGCCGTTGATAACTAAAACTTTTTTCGCATCATTCCAATTGAATTTGATCGTGGAATAAATTCCTTTCTCATAATTGTAATTATCATTCTGGTCTTCATACAAATCAAATTTTCCATCCGCACCTTTGTAAATTCTTATTTCAAGAGTGTCCGCAGATTTTTGTCCTGTGTACTGAATAAACTTTCCCATTGGAAGGATTGAACCTGCTTTTACAAATATTGGAATTTTATCAAGCGGTGCATCTGCTTTTATTGATTGACCGCCATCATATTTTTTTCCTGTCCAGAAGTCATACCATCCATTTGTTTTTGGAAGATATACACTCAGCTCCTTGACATCCGGTTCTGTGATTGGAGCTACTAATAAATTTTTCCCAAACATAAATTCATAAGATTGTGTCAGTGCATTTTCATCATTATTGAAATCCATCACTAATGGCCGCATTATTGTTGAACCATTTTTTGTAATCTGCCATGCTTCAGAATAAATGTATGGCATTAAGCGGTATCGAAGATCCAGCATCTTCCGTATATTGTTTTCAACTTGCACGCCATACTTCCATGGTTCAGTTTCTGTTTGATATCCATGAACACGGAATATTGGATTGAGCGCACCCCACTGAAACCAGCGGGTAAGAAGTTCCTGATATTTTTCATCTGTATATTGTGTTTTTCCGGGACGGAAAAATCCGCCAATATCTGTTGTCCAGTATGGAAAGCCGGTAATAGTGTAGTTGAGTCCGGCAACAATTTGCCTTCTATATGAATCCCATGTTCCGCCAATATCTCCTGACCAATTAATAATGCCATACTTTTGCTGCCCAAGAAATGCAGACCGCGTTAAAATGCATACACGTTTATCTAAAGTTGTTTTGCGCTGCCCTTCGTAAACTGCCTGGCTGACAAACAATGGATATGTAAGACGGTAAAAATCACCTAAGCCAAAAAATGTTTTTTCTCCTTTCAGCGCATCATTTTCAGGTTCGGTTGCGTCCATCCACCATGAATCAACTCCATGATTAAATAAATTTTCTTTTAATGTGGTCCAGTATGTTTCTCTTGTAATTGGGTTGAAATAATCTAACCACTTGCTTTTATCAATGTACAGGTTACTTGCTTCGTACTTTTTCCCAACAACAGAATTTCTATCCGGGTTTGACCAAATTGAGATATTGAAATAAGCGTTTAAATCGTGTAGTTCTTTTATAAATCCGCTTGGATTCGGATAATTAACCTCATCGAATTGCGGAACTCCCCAGCCATTTTTTCCCCAGTATTGCCAATCCTGCACAATAACATCCATAGGAATATTTCTTTTGCGAAATTCTTTAACGGTTTCCACAAGGTTTGTTCCCGAAGTATACCGCTCACGGCATTGCCAGAATCCATAAGCCCACAGAGGAAGCATCGGAACATTACCGGATAGATTTCTATAAGTAGCAATTACATCATCAGCTGATGGCCCATAAAAAACGACATAATCCATTTGCTTCGCATTTGGTGACCTGAATGTTATTGAGTTATCAATCATCTTCCAGGAAACTTTGGGAGAATTAGTTGATTTGCAAATTAACTGCAATTGGTGGTCACCGGCTTTTAATTCTATATTGTTACTTACTGTAGGCGGAAGCCAAAAATTTTTAATATCGATACAGGACTTTCCATCAATAACAACATACTGGCGGTTATCCATATCGCCCAGATCGAGAAAGATTGAATATACTCCGTCTTTAGGAACAGAGAACTTAGCATTATACAAAGATTGATTCTGTAATACTCTTTGAGTTCCGGCCGACGTGGTTACTTCAGCAATTTGATTACCCGAGGAAGGCCTTTCCTGTTTTTCAAGTGAAATAAAATTATCAGCCGGATTAAAATCGGTTAATCCGTACTGATGCCAGAGTAAACCATATCCTTTGCTGGAGTAAATAAACGGAATTGAAATCTGCGAATTTACCTGTGTCAATTTTCGGGTAACGTTTTTAAGATTGTAATGTCCATCCTGAAACTGCCCCAGGCCAAAAATAAATTCATCATCTGGTGATTCAAAACTTTGTTCTGCCAGATAACAAGGTTCATTCATCACTGTTCCGGGAACTAATTTTCTTGTACCTGGTTTTTCAGTTAAAAATAGTTTCCCGGTATTATCAGTAAAAGAAAGTGTGCCCGTCTGTTTATCTAAGTTGATAATTATTTTTTTATTCTTCAATTCGATTTTAGAAGGCGAATCCACAATTTTAAACTCTGCAGAAGATTTACCGGCTTTAAAAACAAGCTCGGGTAATTTTGATTCCTCATCTTTATAAAATCGAATCCGCACAGCGTTATTTGCGAGAGATGATATTTTCAATTTCCCATCAGGAAAATCAAAAATGATTCCATCATTCATTTTTTTATAAACGCTCACGGTTTGAGCTTGGCAAAATATTTGTATCAGCAGCACAAATAATACGATTTTAAATTTCATAAAAATTCTCATTTAAGTTATAGTTTTTCAGTTAGCTGTAATCCAAACTTGTTTTTCATATTCACGATCAAAAGTTGTTATTAACCACGTCCTTCAGGACGTGGAGCAATTATAAACTCAACCCCTGTTTCCCCTTCTCTTTGTAAGAGAAGGGGACTAAGGGGATGAGTTATTTTTGTTAACCCGACAGCATTGGGTCGTGTAGTCTAACCACGCAAAATAATTCTGGGCTTTTCCCGAAGGGATGGCTANNTGCCAAGCCCAATTCTTTGTTTAATAGGAACATAATTTCTTTATTAGCTTACATCTTCATCTATTTTATTTGGGCTGAAGCCCTTTTTCTTTTATGTTATCTTTATACTTTGCCTTGAACAGCTAAGTCATTTTAATAACCACGCTCTTTCAGAGCAATGAACAACTGAGTCATTTTAATAACCACGTCCTTCAGGACGTGGGTTGCAACTAACTAAAAAAATTCCGGGCTTTAGCCCAACTTTTTGTTGTCCTTTGTCCCCACCGTAAACGGTGGGGTTATGAAACTATATTAATAAC
>PMDS01000091.1 GCA_003155655.1 Melioribacter sp. | reverse complement strand
AACTTATAACCGGACAGTAGTGATAACATATAAAATCAAAATAGAGCAAAAACTTGTTTATCGAGAAAGCGCCGGTAGTAACCACCCAAATAATGAATGATGGAATATTTTTACTAAAGGTATTTTCACCATCAATCGCATCGGTTGCCAAACCGGGACAATTTTGTAATATCAAAGTCTCCGGTAATTCTTTCCCATTGTTGCGAAGACCATTCAGCATTTGTAATGTAGATGGCGGTAGTCTTTTTTTTCTGTTTGATATTCATGGAGAAGGAACAAAAATATTATCGGAAAAAAATGAAGGAGACTGTCTTGAAATTTTAGGTCCTTTAGGAAAAGGATTTGTTATTGATGGTGATTACAATACTGCTGTAATATTAGCGGGCGGACTTGGTGCTGCGCCGTTTCCGTTTCTCGTAAAAAATCTTCCTTCTGATAAAAATGTTGTCTCTTTTGTGGGTGCAAGATCAAAAAAACAAATTGTTAAATATGGCTTGCAAAATGTTTTTACCGCAACTGATGATGGGTCTGAAGGATTTAAAGGAACAGTGCTGGATTTATTCAATGAACAGCTTAAGAAGAATCCATATAATGGAATTAGAATCTTTGCCTGCGGTCCAAATGCAATGTTAGCTGCTGTTCAAAAATATTGCAATGATAATAATTACAATTGTCAATTGTCTATTGAAAGCGCAATGGCTTGTGGTTTTGGAATTTGCCAGGGGTGTCCTGTTGTTTCAGCAGTGGACGATTCATATCTATTAATTTGTAAAGATGGGCCGGTTTTTGATGCGAGGGCAATAATGCTATGAGCAATGTTAATCTTTCTGTTGATGTTGGCGGGCTGAAATTAAAAAATCCAATTCTTCTTGCATCTGGTACTATTGGATATGGAAATGAGATTGCTGAATTTACCGATCTTAGCAAACTCGGAGGTATTGTAACAAAATCGTTATCATTAAAACCAAGAAAAGGCAATCCGCCGCAGCGTATAGTCGAGACTCCTTCCGGGATGTTGAATGCAATTGGTTTGGCAAACGTTGGAGTGGAAGCTTTTATCAATGAAAAAATTCCTTTTCTAAAAACTCTTGATTCTGCTTTAATATGTAATATTGCAGCAAGTTCAATTGAAGAATATGTTGAATGTGTTAAAATTCTTACAAGTATAGATACAATCAAAGCCTTTGAAATAAATGTTTCATGTCCTAATGTTAAGGAAGGCGGGCTTGAATTCGGGAATAACCTTGCTGCAGTCGGTAAAATAACAGAACAATCCAGGCTGGCAACGGATAAGCCCATTATTATAAAGCTATCCCCAAATGTATCACGTATTTCAGATTTTGCAAAAGTTGTAAAAGAAAATGGCGGAAATGCCGTATCTGCAATTAACACTTTGGTTGGTACTGCCTTCGATATTAATACGTGTAAGCCAAAAATTAAGAATATTACCGGCGGATTATCGGGCCCGGCTATTAAACCGGTTGCATTGGCAAAGGTTCTGGAAATAAAAAGAAATGTAGATATTCCTATTATTGGAATTGGCGGATTGATGAATTGGCAGGATGCCGCTGAGATGATGATAGTTGGCGCATCAGCTTTTCAGCTTGGGACTGTGAATTTTATTAATCCAAATGCAGGTATTGAAATATTAAATGGATTAATTAATTACTGCGAACAAAAGTCAATCAAGAATATTTCTGAATTAACAGGTTCATTTCAAATCTAATTATGAATATTGAAGATGCTCTGGCTAGGCTTTATTCGATGCACCAATTTGGAATAAAGTTAGGTCTGGACAACATAAATAATTTACTTGAACAATTAGGCAGCCCTCATAAAAACTTAAAATCATTTCATGTTGCGGGCTCAAACGGCAAAGGAAGCACAGCATCGTTCATTGCCAGCATTCTAATGGAAGCTGGTTACAAAGTTGGATTATACACATCGCCGCATTTTGTAAAATTCAATGAGAGAATTAGAATTAATGGTGCTATGATTGAAGATGAATATATTTCCGGTTTTATAAATCAAATAGATCATTACATCCGGGAAAATTCTCCCACTTTTTTTGA
Organism: Melioribacter sp.; assembly: GCA_003155655.1. Classification (GTDB taxonomy): domain Bacteria; phylum Bacteroidota; class Ignavibacteria; order Ignavibacteriales; family Melioribacteraceae; genus Fen-1258. Next base: position 78,692 of record PMDS01000091.1, on the reverse strand, counting down.
AGTTACTACGGCTCTTGCTTTTAATTATTTTTATGACAGGAAAGTAGACTATGCTGTTATTGAAACCGGTCTTGGAGGGAGGCTTGATGCAACGAATGTCCTTAAACCATTAGCTTCTATTATAACTTCAATAAGTTTGGAACATACAGAACATCTGGGGAATACAATAGAAAAAATTGCATTTGAAAAAGCAGGGATAATAAAAAAGAATTCCCCTGTTTTTATTGGAAAGATGGATCAACAAGCAGTTGATGTTATTAAAATGAAAGCTGCTGAACTTAGAAGTAGTTTTCTTGATATTAAAAATTTTGTAAATCTGGAAAATGACAGGGCCATTGTAAATCTGGATAACGGTACATATTCAATTTATTCAACACCTCTTAGAGGAAATCATCAATTATTAAATTCATCGTTAGCTCTAAAAACAGTAAATAAAATTCTGGGTATTGAAAGCGGAAACCTAATAAGTAATGGTATTAAAAATGTAATTAAAAATACCGGCATTGAAGGACGTTATGAAGTGATAAGTCAAAATCCCAAGATAATTTTAGACTCAGCACATAATCTGGAAGGTGTGGAAGTTTTTTTAAATGAATTTTCGAAAGAATTTAATCAATATTCCGAAAGATTTTTAATATTTGGAGCCATGAGGGATAAATCCATCTCCGGTATGCTTTCTTTATTAAGTCCTTATTTTACTAAAATATATTTAACTTATGTTCAAATTAATAGAGCTGCAACCATTGAAGAATTGACATCAATTACTAATCAAAAAGGAATAGAAACTGAAGCGCTTTTAGATCCGGCAGATTTTATAAATAATTATTTGATAAAAGCACAAAATAGCTGTTTAGTAGTATTAGGAAGTATGTACTTGCTGGGTGAAATAAAATTAAAAAAAATGCAGATTGGGCTTGACAAATTGAAGGAAGGAGACTAATTTTCCAGAGTTCCACTTGTTGTCTTCGGGTTAAAACTAATTTTTATATCAATTTTCCCCAGGTAGTAATTCACTATTGAAAACCTTTAATATTTTCTCACAAGTAACAGGATTCAGTTATGCCAATGGACATTTCAGAGCTGCAATCAAAAAAGATTGTAGACCTCTACAAAATCGCTAAAGATTTTACTATTGCAGGTTATAGCGATCTCCGCAAACAAGAACTCATCTTCAAAATTCTGGAAGCTCAATCTCAAAAAGACGGATTAACATTTTCTAAAGGTGTTTTGGAAGTTTTGACTGATGGTTATGGTTTCTTGCGCTCTGCGGATTATAATTACCTTCCTTCACCGGATGATATTTACGTTTCACCTTCACAAATCAAGAGGTTCAGTTTAAGAACCGGAGATTTTGTAAGCGGGCAGGTTCGTCCGCCTAAAGAGGGAGAAAGATTTTTTGCTTTATTAAGGGTTGAAGCCGTTAACGGAAAAGATCCTGAAGCAATTCGTGAGAGAACATTATTTGATAATCTTACTCCTCTATACCCAACAAAGAGATTGAAATTGGAATCTGCTCCCGGAGAACATGCAATGAGAATTATTGATATGCTTTCTCCAATTGGTAAAGGGCAGAGAGGTTTGATTGTTTCTCCACCCAAGGCTGGTAAAACAATTATTATGCAAAAGATTGCAAATTCATTGTCGCGTAATCATCCCGAAGTAAAAATTATAATGCTTTTAATTGATGAACGCCCTGAAGAGGTTACAGATATGCAGCGTTCTGTTCAGGCTGAAGTAATTAGTTCAACTTTTGATGAGCCCGCAGAACGTCACGTCCAGGTTGCTAATATGGTTATTGAAAAAGCTAAAAGAATGGTGGAAGCCGGTGATGATGTTGTTATTTTATTGGATTCTATTACTCGTCTTGCCCGCGCACATAATACTGTTATACCTCATAGCGGAAGAATTCTTTCTGGTGGTGTTGATGCAAACGCGTTACATAAACCTAAAAGATTTTTTGGCGCAGCACGTAATACTGAGGATGGCGGCAGTTTAACTATTATTGCTACTGCTTTGATTGAGACCGGCAGCAGAATGGATGAAGTAATTTTTGAAGAGTTTAAAGGCACCGGTAATATGGAACTTGTTCTTGATAGATCTTTGGCTGATAAAAGAATCTTTCCTGCTATTGATGTTAATAAATCCAGCACAAGAAAAGAAGAATTGTTATTAAAGGATGATGAATTGAACAAGATATGGATACTGAGAAAAATAATTAGTGACTTTGATTCAACTGAAGCGATGGAATTTTTACTTGATAAAATTAAAGGCACAAAGAATAACAAAGAATTTATGATGAGCATGAATAGCTAATTAGAAGATGATCAAGCTTAATCCTCCTCGAATAATAATTGCCGTTCTTTTCTTGGGATTAATTTTCTCCGGTTTATATGCACAGCAAAAAGGGATGCCCTTTCCATCTGGTCATTCGTCTGTCCTGATAGAAAAAAATATTCTTTTTTCTGATACTGCCGCTGTTTGTTATATTACTTTTAGGGTTCTGTATGATGATTTATTTTTTGTAAGAAATGGAAGTCAATATTCAAGTGGTTTTACATTAGATATTGATATAATAAATGATAATAAAATAGTTGATAGACAATCTATTCATAAGGATGTTTCGGTATCCTCATACGACAGCACTAAATCTGAAACCGGTTTTATTCAAGGATTAATTAAAATTAACATTGCCAGGCAAGATTATACTTTCAAACCATATTCATCGTTTTCTAATAGTGATCAGAATATTCCATTAGATACTATCCCAATTCATTGGAAATTATTTCTAAAAGAAAAAATTGGCAGACCTATTGTTATCAATGGTACGAAAATCTCTTGTAATAGCAATTTGGAATTTCAGCCTTTAAATTATCTTGGCTCAATTCCTTATTCACCTCACAGTTATGATCTGTTAATACCTGTTTTAGACAACAGCATTGATGAACTAAATGTAAAGGTGGAACAGGACGAAAAAGAAATTTTCAATAAACAAGTAAAAGATTTTTATCCATATGCCTTTTCTGAAGAAGAGTGTGAAGGCAGGCTTGTTGTGAATAAAATAAATGGAATGAAGGATGTAAAATATTTTCATCTAAAAGGAATAAATCTACCTTTAGTTGAGGGAAATGCCCAGGTAATTATATCCGGTAAGGATACTTCAAAAGCCAGATTCAATTTTCAGGTAATGTGGCACGGCAAGCCTAAAACTTTAATGAATCCGGAACTTGCAATTCAGGTATTAAAGGCTATTGAAAATGAAAATATTATTGATTCATTATTAAGCTTTTCCAGGAAGGATTATGGAAAAGTGCTTGATAAGTATTGGGATGATAAATTCCCCGGTAAAAAATATTCTTTTAACCAGCTTAAAGATGAATTTTACAGACGTGCTGATTATGCAATGAACAATTTTGGCTCTGTTACAAATCAGGTTGGCGCTAAAACCGATAGAGGTATTATATATTTATGTTATGGGAAACCTGACGATATAAAGAGAATATATCTTTCTGAAAATGCTGTAACTGAAATATGGGAGTATAAAACTCTCAAAAAGATATTTTCCTTTACTGATAAAACAGGATTAGGCAATTATACTCGTGATCAATGAAAACAATTGCTTTCACATGCGGTGATATTAATGGGATTGGACCTGAAATTTGTCTTAAGACCATCAATGATATATACAACCCTCAAGAAAGAAAAGTAATTTTATTTTGCCCTTCGTCTATATTTGAATATACCTTAGATTCTCTTAGCAAATCTTTAAGTTATAAAATAGTAAAAAAATATTTTCCCGGTGAATATGATTCCGAATTTGTTTCAGTTGTTGATTTTGGAACTTACAAACAACAATTTGGTAAACCGACAAAACAATCGGGTGCGGCAGCTTTTAAAGCTTTAGAAAAAGCTTCAGGATTAGTGATTTCTAAGAAAGCTGATGCAATGGTTACAGCTCCAATTTCTAAAGAAGCATTTAAAATGGCAGGAATTAATTATCCGGGGCAAACAGAACTGTTGGCAGAGTTATCAGGTTCAAAAAAATATTTGATGACATTCCTCTCTGATGAATTTATCTGCGGATTGGCTACTATACATGAACCAATTAAAAATATAAGCAGATTATTGACAAGAAAAAGGTTAGAACTTGCATTGGAGATTTTGTATAATACTTTATTAAACGATCTAAAAATCATTTTGCCGAAGATTGCGGTTCTGGGATTAAATCCTCATGCTGGAGAAAATGGAAATATAGGGAATGAAGAAAAATCAATTATTATTCCTGCTATAGAATCATTTAAGAATCCTTCGATTTCAGGCCCTTTTGTACCCGATGCTTTTTTTGGAAATCAATTGCAAAAAAAATATGATGCTGTACTTGGAATGTATCATGACCAGGTCTTAATCCCTTTCAAGATGGCGAATTTTAATTTGGGTGTTAATTATACTGCAGGACTACCGGTAATCAGAACCTCACCTGACCATGGTACTGGATATGACATTGCCGGCATGGGAATAGCGTCTGCTCAAAGCATGATCGAGGCAGTTAAATGGGCTGAGAAGATTATTGATAACCGGAGGCAAAATATAAATGCCAGTTAAAAATTATTCAGCCCTCGCTTTAATTTATCCCCATTTGATGCGTTCAATCGACTATAATAAATGGGCTGATTATATATACTCGATTAGTAGAGAATTAAATAAGAAAAAAATAAGTGTATTGGAACTTGCCGGCGGGACTAGCGTTTTAGCTGCAAAACTGCAAAAAAAAATTCAGTTTATTATTTCCTCTGATCTTTCATTATCAATGTTGCAGGCTTGTCCTGATGGGAATGTTAAAAGAATTTGCTGTGATATGACTATGCTTCCTTTCAAAACTAAATTTGATTTCATCTTTTCTGCTTTTGACAGTATTAACTATCTAAATACAAAAGAAAAATATTTTAATTTATTTAAAAATGTTGATTATTGCTTATCGGATAAAGGTATATTTACTTTTGATGTGACTTTAGAAAATAACAGCCTGAAACTTCAAAGATACTTGAACAGGAAAGGGAGAACTCAGGGAATTAGTTATATTCAGAAAAGTTTTTATAACATAGAAAAAAGAATTCATTATAATCATTTTGAAATTGCTCTTGCCGATGGAAAGAAAGTTGAAGAAATTCACAAACAGAAAATATTCCGCTTTGAAGATTATTTTGATTTCATAGATAATTCAAATTTTTATGTATATAATTGTTTTAATGCATTTACATTTGATAATGCCGGTGCTGAAAGTGAAAGAGTCCAATTTATTCTGAAAAAGAAAAAATATGCTGACATTTAGCCATGTAGATTTTAAATATACTAATCAGCCGGTTTTTGATGATCTCAATCTTCAAGTTGAACAGGGTGAGCTGATATTTTTGATAGGGAAAAGCGGTATAGGAAAAACTACATTATTAAAAATGATTTACATGGAAATCCTTCCTGATTCCGGAACAGTTAACGTTGGTCAATACTCTTCTGATAAAATTACAGAAAAAGATATACCGTTCCTTCGTAGAAAAATTGGAATGGTATTTCAAGATTTTCAATTATTACATGATAGAAATGTTTATGACAATCTGGCTTTCGTATTACAGGTTACCGGTGTTCAAGGAAAACAGATCAAAAGAAAAATCCTTCACGCTCTTTCTGATGTTGGTTTAGCCCATAAACAAAACAATATGCCGAATCAATTATCGGGCGGCGAAAAACAACGCGTAGCTATTGCCCGCGCAATTATTAACGATCCTTTTTTAGTTCTTGCAGATGAACCAACAGGAAATCTCGATCCTGAAACTTCGGAAGAAATTATGGATATTCTGAAAAAAATCAATTCTAGGGGAACAACAGTAATTTTTGCTACTCATAATTATGAACTCATAAGAAAATTTGAGTCGAAAATTATCAGGCTTGATGGAGGACGCGCTGTTAAAGTATTTATAAAGAAAAAAGGGGAGAGCGATTAGCCCTTCCCCATTTTTACTAAAATATTTTTGGTAATATTGTCTATACTCTCTGTTCCGTTAATTTCAACAATCTCTGCTTTGTCCTTGTAGTAGTTAAATACAGGTGAAGTTGTGTCATGATATAACTTCAGTCTTTTCCTGATAACTTCTTCATCATCATCTTTTCTTTTGATGTAACTATCAACTGATTTACAAACCGGACAATTGAAATTTGATGAATAGTTGGATTTTACAATAATGTTCCCGCATTTACTGCATACCAACCGGTTTGATAAACGTGAAATTATTACTTGATCATCAGCGTCAAGTTTAATTAAAGTAAGTTTTTCAACTTTCAATTCATTGAGAATTGCACTAAGAATTTTAGCCTGTTCAATTGTACGTGGAAATCCGTCAAGAATGTAGCCATTTTTACAACGGTCTTCTTTTAACGCATCTTTAATGATCCCGCCCATAATATCATCTGGAACCAGTCCTCCGGTTTCAACAATAGCTTTTGCTTTCATTCCTGTATCTGTCCCTTTTTTGATCGCTTCTCTTAAAATATCTCCTGTAGATATATGAGCTATATTTAACTTGGAAGCTAGTATTTTTGCCTGTGTTCCTTTACCTACGCCCGGGGCGCCGAAAATAATTATTTGCATAATAAATTTGATTAATTAATGGAAAGTAATGTGAATTATTTTAAATACTAAATTAAACAGAATTGCTTCAAGATGCCAATTAGCTCATTTTGCTTGTACTCTTTTTTTCTGAAAAAATTTTTCGAGTAAGGTTTTTGATTCTTCAGTATAAATTCCTGAAAAAACATTTGGTTTGTGGTTGTATTTGTTGCTTTCAATTATATTAAAAAGTGAGCCGCATGCTCCAAATTTTGGTTCAAAGGTTGCAAAGTAAAGATTATTAATTCGTGAAAGAAGTATAGCGCCGCTGCACATTACACACGGTTCAACTGAAACATAAAGGTCGCATTCATCAAGAAATTTTGATTGTAAATGATTGGAAGCAGCAGTAATTGCAAGCATCTCGGCATGCGCTGTTGAGTCTTTTAACATCTCGGTTTGATTAAAACCCCGGCCAATAATTTTATTCTGATGAACAACAACTGCTCCAATTGGCACTTCATCTTGCTCAAAAGCTTTTTCAGCTTCATTTAGCGCCGCAAACATAAATTTATAAACGTGTTCAGGAAAAATCATATTAAGCAATTGAGAATGGAGAATTTAGAATGGAGAATTGAGATACATTCATTTTGAAATTTGCATTCTCCATTCTCAATTATTTTCTGTACGCCTGGAAGGATTCGAACCCTCAACCCTTAGATCCGAAGTCTAATGCTCTGTCCAGTTGAGCTACAGGCGCATTTATTTAATTTGTTTATTAAGAATACTGTCAATTATATCAATGTTTAATTATAGAATCAAACCTAAAGATTAATCCTATTAGAGAAAAATTATAAATTAAAAGCGCAATGTAAAAATTGTATTTTTGGCGGGTTCTGAAATAACATTTATTGTTCCGCCAAGTGCGCGAATAATTTGCTGTGATATGCTTAACCCGATTCCGGAACCTTCTTTCTTTGTACTGAAAAAAGGTATGAAAATTTTATCTATTATTTCTGCTGGTATTCCCGGTCCGTTATCTTTTACATTAATAATAATTCTTCCGCGGTCGTCAATATTAGCGCTTAGTGTTATTATCCCCTCATTTGACTCCTTTAGGGATTGAATTGAATTATTGAGAAAATTTATTAATATCTGCTCAAGTAATTCAGGATCAGTAGCTATTTCAAGATTATTTGGCTCTGCGTTTGTAGTAAAAGTAATAAAACTGCCTTTCAAAGCAGTTTCCATTAATATTTTAATGCGTTGAAATAATTCTGAAACTTTAACAACCTGTATACTTGGTTTTGGTATTTTAGTTAAGCTCCGGTATTTTTCTACAAAGCTTACAAGTCCATTGCTCCTTTTTTGAATAGTCTGCATTGCAGAGGCAATATCAGTAATTGTATCTGTTTCCATCCCTTCATATTTATTCTTAATTGTATCAAACATATTACCAACTGTAGAGGCAAGTGATGATATTGGGGTAACTGAGTTCATAATCTCATGTGTCAATACCCTTATCAGCTTCTGATAAGCTTCTATCTCTTTTTCTTCCAATTCTGGTAATATATTTTGAAGTGCAACTAGTTTAAATGTCTGGTTTCGCATTCCAAATTTTGTTGAGTAAAGTAGCAATTGAATTATTTCTGAATGTATGGAGATTTGGTGTACCATTTTCTTGTTGCTTGGTAGATCTAAAATGTAATCGCCAAAATTATTACTTATACTATTTAGGTTACGTATATTTTTAAGAGTATGGATACCAAGCATTTTTTTAGCGGCACGATTTATCAATTCAACATTTCCGTTGGCACTAAACGAGATCAATCCAACGCCAACATGCTGCATTACAGTTTCAAGATAATTAAGACTTTCTTCTTTCTCGTTTCTCAAGCGTTTAAATTTTTCCAATACATTATTGAATTCATCTGCCAGCTGCCTAAAAGAATTACCAAGGGAGCCAAAAGTTAAATTTTGTGAGAAATCAGAGTAATTGATTGATTGAAGAAAATTGGTTAATTCTTTATTTGTTCTATCAACATATTTAATTAATGAATAAACTTGATAAATAATAATTCCAGCTGTAACAAAAGTGAGTAGAATTTGATTGTTAAAGTAAAGCAGGAAGAAAATGTAGATCACTAGAATAAGTAAGATGACCTTCAATACAAGATTTTTCCTAAAATTTTTCATTACAGTCTGTATTTCTCCATTCGTCTATACAAAGATGTTCTGGTCAGGCCAAGTTCCTTGGCAGCTTTTGAAATGTTGCCTTCAAATTTCAGCAGTGCTTTGCTGATTATATTTTTTTCAATCTCTTCAAGATTGTATGTATCAATCTCTTGTTCTTCGCTTTTTGATTGAGATGTATTAAAAAATAAATCTGTAGTATTCAATTTATCATTATCTGATAAAATAACACAGCGTTCAATTGCATGTTGTAGTTCTCTTACATTTCCTGGCCATGAATAATTTTCAAGCTTTTTCATAATGTCTGATTCAACAATTAGATCCGGCTTGTTATATTTTCTTTTAAAGATTACAAGGAAATATTCAACTAAAATGGGAATATCGCCAATCCGGTCTTTTAAAGTCGGCAAATGTATTTCAACTGTGTTAATTCTATAGAGCAAATCCTGACGGAACCTGTTTTGTGAAACATGTTCATATATTGGTGTGTTGGTTGCGCAAATTAATCTTATGTTTGTATTAATTGTTTTATTGGAGCCTACTCTTGTAATTTCCTGATTCTGAATTGCCGATAATAATTTTGCCTGAAGTTCAAGTGAAAGATTTCCTATTTCGTCTAGAAATAATGTTCCCCCCGCTGCAATTTCGAATCTGCCCGGTCTATCATCCTTGGCGTCCGTAAAAGCGCCCTTAACATGTCCAAACAGCTCACTTTCAAATAATGATGATGATATTGAACCCATATCTACATTTACAAAAACTTCATCTTTCCGCTTTGAATTTTTATGAAGCGCTCTAGCTACAAGCTCTTTGCCCGTCCCATTTTCTCCCAGGATTAAAACGTTGGCGTTGGTACTTGCAACCTTATAGATTGTATTGAAAACTTTCTTCATCGCTTCCGAAGTACCTATTATTTCACTGAATCCGGATTCCTGTTCTTCGTTCAAAAATTTCTGTCTTGTCTTTATTCTATTAAGTTCAACTCGCGATTCTCTAAGTTTTAGTGCAGACGAATAAGTGGCAAGTAATTTTTCATTTTGCCAGGGCTTTAAAACAAAATCGGTTGCCCCTTCCTTTACGGCGCGTACGGCAGTTTCAACGTCGCCATATGCGGTCATCAAAATTACTACTGCCAGTGAGTCCATATTCAAAATTTCTCTAAGCCAATGAAAGCCCTCTTTGCCACTGGTGATATCTCTGGTAAAATTCATATCAAGAAAAATTATATCAAAATTATTATGGGCTAAAAGAAATGGAATTTTGCCCGGTTCTTTTTCTGTAATTATAACTGTGCAATATGGCTTTAACAAAAGTCTGGCAGCTAGAAGAACATCTTCATTGTCGTCAACAATTAAAACGCTGGACATTTATAATCTCAAAAGTTGATTGTTCATGTTTAAAAATATTTTCAGAATTATCAACGGATAAAATATAAAAATTAAATGAATGTTGTACGGTTACGGACACCTGTGAACGCTTCCGTACGGCGGTTTATGAAATAACTTAAAATAATGTGCAAAATTAAGGTTTTTTGATACGGCATAGTAATTGAAAATAATTCAATAAAAACAGAAGATGGAATATGGATCGTCAAATTGAAAAGAAAAAATGGACTATTAAAAAGATTTCAATGCTTGCTGGAGCAGCGCTTTTTATTTTATTTATAGCCTACATTGTTCTCAGCGATCATAAAAGCAAGCTGAATGTTGAAAAAGAAAAAATAACAATTTCAGAAGTTAAAAAAGCACAATTCCAGGAATTCATTCCAATAACCGGCACTATTGAACCTTTCCAAACATTTTATCTGGATTTATCTGAAGGTGGAAGGATACTTGAAAAATATGTTCAGGAAGGGGCAATGTTAAAAGTTGGTGATGCTATTGTAAAACTTGATAACCCTAATTTATCTCTTCAGGTTATGAACACCGAATCTAATTTTATGTCTTCCGAAAGCCAGCTTCGCTTGGCTAGATTAACTTTTGAGCAGAACCGGCTCAGTAAAGAAAGTCAATTGCTGCAAATTAATGTTAACCTTACCAGTCAGAAAAGAAAGTATGACTTGAGCAAAGCGCTGTATGAAAAAGGATTAGGTACAAAGTATGACTATGAAGATAATAAAGAGTTGTATGAATCTTTATTAAAAAACAAGGAATTGATGGTTGAGGTTTTGAAACAAGATTCTCTTACTAATCAGCAGCTTTTAGAGCAGAGCCAGTCAAATGTTGAACGTTCTAAATCATATTTACAATTAATTCAAAATCAACTGGCAAGCTTAACTGTCAAAGCCCCGATTAAGGGTCAGCTTACATCTTTATCTGCCGAGATCGGACAGTCTGTTATGCCGGGTTATAAACTTGGTCAAATTGATAATACAGATTCTTATAAGATACGTGCAGAGATTGATGAGCATTACATATCTAAAGTTCATGAAGGATTAACCGGCGAATATGAATTCAACGGTGCAACATATATTCTTAATATAAAAACTGTATATCCCCAGGTTTTAAATGGAAGATTTTTTGCCGATTTAGTATTTAATGGTAATCAACCTGCAGGTATTAGAAGAGGGCAGACTGTTCACATTAAATTACAGCTTGGCGATCTTTCAGAAGCGCTTTTAGTTGAAAACGGCGGTTTCTTTACAACAACCGGCGGGCAATGGATTTTTGTCGTTGATAAATCCGAAACTTATGCTGAGAAACGTCAAATTAAAATTGGCAGGCAAAATCCTTTATACTTTGAACTGCTTGATGGACTTAAAGAAGGAGAGAAGGTTGTTACTTCCTCATATGAAAATTATGGTGACATTGAAAAATTAATTCTAAAGTGAGCAAAACCATGTTGAAACATGATTTAAAAACACGCGTCGAGAAATTTAAGAATCCGAAACTGAAATTAAATTCTTTTACCATATGTTTTGCTGCTGCTTTAGTGCCACATGATTTATTTACTAACCTGAATCTAGGTGGAAATTTTTTGATCATAATTGTGATTTCATTTTATGGGGCGATAATTCTTGTATATAGTAAAATCAACTCAAATAAAATCGGAATTAAGAAAAAACGGATATAATTATTATTTGGAGTAGAAATGTTTAAAAACTACTTGAAAATATTTGTACGGAACTTATGGAAACACGTTGGATATTCAATAAGTAATATTTTCGGTTTGGCAATAGGAATGACAGCGTGCTTTCTAATTTTGCTTTTTGTTCACTATGAATTGAATTATAACGATTATTACAAAAATTATCAGCGCACATACAAAGTTCAGCAAAAAGTTCTATTACGAGATAAAGTTTCAATTGACGGACAGACTGGCTACCAATTAGCTTCCGAATTGAAAAATAAGATTCCTGAAATAGAAAATTCGGCTACAGTAGGATTTGTCTACAGCGAATATTTATCAACATCCGATAAACTTACATTCAGTGAGAAATATGGAGCCTACGCTGATAACAATATTTTCAAAGTCTTGACCTTCGAGTTTCTGCAAGGAAATCCGGAGAATGCTTTATCTTCACCATTCTCGGTTGTTATTTCCGATGAGTTTGCAAAAAAATATTTCCCGGGCGAAAACCCAATGGGAAAAATTATTAAATCATCAAAGAATAAATCTCTGCGAGTAACCGGCGTAACAAAAAACTTACCTTACAATTTAGATTTCCGCCCTAATTATCTGGTATCCATGTCAACTTATAAAGAAGTTGCTGAGTGGAAATATTATGATTTGCTTGAAAATATCGGGTCAAGTATGTTCTGGACTCTGGTAACTTTGAAATCAAATGCTTCTATGCAGTCGGTCAATGAAAAAATATTCAATTTTTCTGATAGGTATGTAACCAATAATTATAAGAAGCTTTATCTTAAATCATTAGTTGATATTCATATAACTTCTGATGAACGAAATGACACTAAAATTGCAATGTACTATATCAGTGGTTTTGGGATAATTATTTTAATTTTGGCCTGCATAAATTTCATTAATCTCTCTACTGCAAATTCATTTCTGCGAAAAAAAGAAATTGGTATTCGCAAAGTTGTCGGGGCATCCAGATTTGCTCTTTTCATGCAATTCATAGGAGAATCTTTATTCTTTTCATTTCTCGCTATTTTAATCGCGGCTATTCTTGTTATTGTTTTTCTTCCTACATTTAATAATGTTATAGCAAGGCATATAGAAATAAATTATGCGCGTGACTTTAAATTTATTTTGTACCTGATCGGGACATTTCTGGTTACCGGATTTCTTGCTGGCGTTTATCCGGCAATATTTCTTTCGGGCCTTCAACCTTCTCATGTAATCAAAGGAAACCTTTCATTTTTCAAAAAGAACAGAACAGGTTCCTCCAGAAGTTTTTTAAGAAAGACTCTAGTCACGTTTCAATTTTATGTTTCAATCTCTTTGCTCCTAGCGGCAATTTTTGTTATTAAACAAGTTAACTACATGAATACGAAAGACCTCGGATTCGACGATAAGAATCTCCTCATTTGCAGAATTTTTGGAGAAAAAACAGAAGCTCATTTCGAAACATTAAGAAACGAATTATTAACTAACCCGAATATTATTGACGCATCTATTTCCAACAACGCGCCTTTCTACGGGAATTGGGGAAAGGAAATAAATTGGGAAGGTTCTGGACCAATGGACAAGATGAGCATTAATTATAACTCCGTCAGTTACGATTTTATTAATACATACAAAATACAATTGATTAACGGTAGAAATTTTTCAAGGCAATATTCAACAGACAATAAAGCTTGCATTATAAATGAAACAGCGTTGAAAACTCTTAAGTGGAACGATCCGTTAGGGAAAAAAATCGATAACAACCAATACACGATTATTGGCGTGGTAAAAGATTTTCATCAGTATTCCGTTCATGAAATAATTCCGGCTTATTATATGATTTTAAATTCCGACGATCTTAAAGAAAGCGGGGTATTTGGGATTAGAATTAAACCTAATGATAAAGATAAAACTAAAGAATATGTAAAGAGTCAGTTCAGGAAATTTTTCCCGGAATCAATAATAGAAATAGTCCCGTTCGGGAACGAAATTGATTTCGGGACAAAAGGGGTTTGGGAAATTGTTAAAAAATTATTTATAGGTTTTTCAATCCTTGCGCTGTTAATTGCCGCAAACGGTTTGTTTGGAATGATTTCTTTTGCATCGCAAAGAAGAGTAAAAGAAGTCGGCATTCGTAAAGTGTTCGGTGCAAATAGTTCTCAGTTATACACACTGATGTCGAAAGATTTTATTCTCATGCTTATAATCTCGGCAGCAGCAGCTTTGCCTTCCGGCTATTTAGTACAAATAACAACTCCCGGAGCTTACAAATACCAGATGCAAATTTCGGATTACTTGATATGCATAGGATTGATGTTTTTAACCGCAATGGCTGCCTCCCTTTATCATACTACAAAAGCAGTACTTTCAAATCCGGTAGAAACTTTAAGGTACGAATAATATTAATAACATAAATATTGGAGCAAAAATGCTACGCACAAATAACTTAGTAAAAATTTATCGCACAGAAGAAGTTGAAACTACAGCCCTGGACAATGTAAGCATTGAAATTAATGAGGGTGAGTTTGTTTCAATAATGGGTCCTTCGGGGTGCGGCAAATCCACATTGATGAACATTCTTGGTATGCTTGATAATCCATCAGGTGGAGAATATCACTTCCTTGGCAAGGAAGTCTCAAAATTTAATGAAAGGCAGCGCGCCCAGATTAGAAAAGAAAATATTGGATTTGTATTTCAAAGTTTCAATCTGATTGATGAGCTGACAATTTATGAAAATGTTGAGCTGCCGCTTCTTTATTTAAAAGTCTCTCCATCTGAAAGAAAGCGTAAAGTACAAACAGTTTTAGAAATTATGGAAATTATGCATAGAAGAAATCATTTTCCGCAGCAGCTTTCCGGGGGGCAGCAGCAAAGAGTTGCCGTAGCACGCGCTCTTGTGGCAAATCCAAAATTAATCCTGGCAGATGAACCAACAGGTAACCTTGATTCATCTCATGGCGATGAAGTAATGAAAATGCTTACCTTTTTGAATGAGGGCGGCACTACAGTAATTATGGTTACACACTCACCTACTTATGCTGAATATGGGAACCGTGTTATTCATTTGTTTGATGGTAAAGTAGTTACAGAAAATTTTCAGGAATCATTCAGGGTTTGATCTAAAAAACCATTTATGAAAAATGAAAATATAAAATAAGGAAACCGGACATGCTCAAAAATTATTTTACGATTGCATTAAGAAACCTGATGAGAAATAAAATATTCTCTTTAATAAATATAGCCGGACTTGCAGTTGGGATTTCATGTTTTATAATACTCGGTTTATTTGTTCTGGACGAAATTGGTTTTGATAATTTCAATGATAATAAAGATCAAATTTACAGGGTACTTGTACACTTTCGTTTCCAGGGTGTCGATCAGACAAATGCAAAATCCTGTCCACCTTTAGGGGCTGCATTAAAAGATAATTTCCCAGAGGTAATTAATTACGCTAGGATTGGTTACTTCGGTCAGCATAATCTAAGATATAATGATAAAATCTTTAGGGAAGGAGACATATATACAGCAGACTCATCTTATTTCGAAATTTTTACTTTACCATTTTTATATGGAGATAAAAAAAATTCGTTAAGAAACCCCAATACAATAGTTATTTCAGAAACGGCATCAAAAAAATACTTTGGTGATATTAATCCGGTAGGAAAAACTTTTACAGTTGATAATTCTGCTGAATATCTAATTACCGGAGTAATGAAGGATTTTCCAAAAAAATCCCACTTTAGTTGCAATTTCCTATTGTCTATGTCGACCTATGAAGAACCAACATCTCAAGATTGGTTGTCGGGTGGGTATACAACTTACCTGCAAATGAAAAAGGGGATAGATATAAATGAGTTTAATAATAAAATGAAAAATATTGCAAAAAAGAATATCATTCCTTTGGCTAGTTCAATGCTTGGTATTGCTCCTAATGATTTTATTAAGAGTGGAAATATCTATGAATATTTACTCCAGCCATTATCATCAATCTATTTGAGATCACAAACAGATTATAACGTAGATTCAAATACAGAATGGGGAAATGAAAGGATAAGCAATATTACATATTCCTATATTTTTCTTGCAGTTGGTTCATTCATACTACTCATAGCAATATTTAATTTTATGAATCTTTCTACGGCAAAATCCGAAAAGCGCTCAAGAGAAGTTGGTATTAGAAAAACTCTTGGCTCAAATAGATCAAAACTTATATCACAATTTCTTTCCGAATCAATTTTTATAAGTATGATTTCTGTTATGTTTTCAGTTTTGTTGATCTATTTGTTGCTTCCTTATTTCAATGATTTTATCAATCGTAAACTTTCATTCAATCTTTTTGATAATCTGTTTAATCTGCCGGCATTAATAACTATTGGAATTATTGTCGGATTAATAGCTGGAAGCTACCCCGCATTTTATCTTTCTTCATTTCAATCCGCGCATATATTAAAAGGTGGCCCGGGGTCAAAAAGCAGGAAAAGTAGAATTAGAAGTATTCTCGTTATTGTTCAATTTGCTATTTCAATTACGCTCATAATCGGAACTATAACAATAAAAAATCAGCTTGAGTTTATTCAGAAAAGGGATCTTGGATTTAACAGAGAAGCATTAATTGCGATTAACAATGGGTCTGTAATTACAAGGAACATAAAAGTATTTCAGCAGGAAATTTTAAATAATCCCGAAGTAATTAGTTCAACGGCATCTTCTCTGATGTTTGCTTCTGGTATACCCGGCAATGGTTATATTTTTGATAAGATGACGGGATCTAATGTAATACCTGCACAAATGCTGGATGTAGATTATGACTTTGCAAAAACATACCAACTTAAAATAAAAGACGGAAGATTTTTTTCAAGAGAATTTAACTCTGATACAAACGCTGTTGTAATAAATGAAGCAATGGTAAAAAGATTTAACAACAGGAACCCGGTTGGTAAAAATCTCGCTGCAATGAAGAATGATACAAAAGAAATGATTCCTTTTAAAATAATTGGCATAATTAAAGATTTTAACTATGAATCGCTTCATAAAACTGTAAGACCTCTGGTGCTTCATTTAAGTCATATAAGACAAGCATCAACAGTAATTACTATTCGTGTTGCTGCAACTAATATTAATACAGTAATTAGTAGCATAGAAAAAGTCTGGAATAAATTCTCCGGAAGTGAGAAAATGTATTGGACATTCTTAAATGAAAATCTTGAAAGAATGTATACATCCGAAAATAGAATTGCAAAGATAACAACAGTGTTTTCATTACTGGCAATTATAATTGCTTGTCTTGGTTTATTTGGATTAGTTTCATTCATAACCGAACAGCGAACGAAAGAAATAGGTATAAGAAAAGTATTAGGTGCATCGGTTGTTGAAATTGTAATGCTTCTTTCCAAAGAATTTACATGGTGGGTATTACTTGCAAACTTAATTGCATGGCCTGTAGCATATTTTATGATGAATAATTGGCTCCAGAATTTTGCTTATAGAACTGAGGTTGGCTGGCTTGTATTTATTCTTGCAGCAATTATTACACTATTAATTGCATTTGCAACGGTAAGCTCGCAAACAATTAAAGCTGCTTTAACTAACCCGGCTAAAAGTATAAGGTATGAATAAAAATGCAATCTCAAAATTCCTAAGCGTTCACAAATTGTCATTGTATTGGAATACAAGTAAAGGAATTAAATATGATTAAAAATTATTTGAAAATAGCTATCAGAAATATTAAACGTCACAAGATGTATTCATTTATTAACATTCTTGGTTTAGCTATTGGAATTGCTTGCTGCTTGTTGATAATGTTATATATCCAAGATGAATTAAGTTATGACCGATTTCACAAAAACGCAGATAGAATATATCGTATTAATACGGATTTGAAATTCGGTGGAAGCGAACTGCATACGCCGATCACATCGGATATGATGGGTCAACTTATGAAACAGGATTATTCAGAAGTGGAAGAGTATACAAGAATTTATCCATACGGAGGGAGAAAGCTTGTTAAACATGGTGAAGTTTATAATGTGGAACTGAGATGCTTTCATGTCGACACAACTTTCTTTAAAGTTTTTACTTTCCCTGTATTATACGGCAGCACAGAAAATGCATTGGTTGATCCGCGTTCTGTAATACTTACAGAATCCACTGCAAAAAAATATTTCGGGAAAGCCGATATAGTAGGAAAGTATATTGAAACCGACGATAACCATGGTACGCTCTATAAGGTATCCGCTGTGATAAAAGATGTTCCTTCAAATTCACATTTCAGGTTTGATTTTCTATTCTCGATGAAGGATGTTAAATATGATTGGGGAAATTTTATATCGATGAATTTTCATACTTATTTGTTGCTGAGACCCGGAGCGGATTATAAAAAAGTTGATGAGGAACTGGTTCAATTCAATGATAAATATTGTTTGCCTTATGCAAAAGAGCATCTTGGGATTAAAAGCAGGGAAGAATTCGAAAAAGCTGGTAACAGCATTTTAAATTCCCTGATTCCTATCACTAAAATACACATGTATTCAAAACGTACACAGGAAATGTCTCCGACTGGAAATATACAATACATTTATATTTATTCGGCAGTAGCGTTGTTTATTCTTCTTATTGCTTGTATAAATTTTATGAATCTTACCACCGCGCGTTCTGCTAACCGCACGCGCGAAGTGGGAATTAGAAAAGTGCTGGGTACTGATAAACAAAGTTTAATTTCTCAATTTCTTACCGAATCAACTTTGACAGCAATATGTTCGGTACTAATAGCACTGATTGCTGTTTATTTTATGCTTCCTTCTTTCAGTAAATTAGCAGGCAAAGATTTATATTTCTCGAATATTGTATCAAGACAAATTTTGTTTATTATAATTTTATTACCGTTTATAGTCGGTTTACTCGCCGGAAGTTATCCAGCATTTTATCTATCAAAATTCAATCCTGCTATGATTATTAAAGGTAAAATCCATTCAAATTATAGAGGGAGTAAATTGAGAAGCTTTCTAGTTGTTTTTCAATTTGCTACTTCTGTAATATTAATAATTGGTACAATAATTATATATAGGCAGCTGAATTATATTCAGAACACAAATCTTGGATACCAAAAAGATCAAGTCCTTGTAATTAACGATACTTATGCTCTCGGCAGCGGCATTGAAACATTCAAAAATGAAATGCTTCAAGTCCCTGGTGTTAAATCAGGAACAATAACTGAATTCCTTCCAACGCCATCTGCCAGAAATATAGAAGTATTTTTTAAGGAGAGTATTTCAGTCGCTCAAAACGGTTTGACTATGCAAAGATGGAAAATTGATTACGATTATTTAAAAACAATGGGAATTCAACTCGCTGAAGGAAGAAATTTTTCACAAGACTACGGAGATAATACTTCTTCCGTTATTCTCAATGAAACGGCAGTTAAAAAAATGGGGTACACAAATCCCATCGATAATTACATTTACACCCGGAACGACAACAACCAGTTAACAAAATATAAAATCATTGGCGTTGTAAAAGATTTCCATTACGAATCGTTCCACCAAGATATCGGTCCTCTTTGTTTGTTGTACGGCAACAGCATGGGACATGTTTCGTTTAATATAAATATGGCAAGTGTAGCTAATATATTAAGTGAAGCAAAATCCAAATGGAAAAGTATTGCTCAAACAATTCCTTTAAGTTATCAGTTTATGGATGAATCATTTACAAATATGTATCGTTCCGACGAAAACACCGGGACTTCCGTTTTGACCTTTTCAATACTTTCGATTTTTGTAGCGTGCATGGGTTTATTCGGACTTGCAGCTTTCCTGGCTGAACAAAAATCAAAAGAAATTGGAGTCCGTAAGGTGCTCGGTGCTTCGGTTCTTGAAATTGTAATGCTGCTTTCCAAAGAATTTGCATGGTGGGTATTGCTGGCAAATATAATTGCATGGCCTGTAGCCTATATTATAATGAATAACTGGCTCCAAAATTTTGCTTATAAAACTGAAATTAACTGGCTTGTATTTATTATATCCGGAATAGTTACACTCCTGATTGCATTTACAACAGTTAGCTCGCAAACAATTAAAGCAGCACTTACTAACCCGGCTAAAAGTATCAGGTATGAATAAATTAAGGATGATGATATGATTAGAAATTATTTCAAAATTGTAATCCGCAATATTCTGAGACAAAAAGTATTTACATTCTTAAATATCTCGGGACTTGCAATTGGAATTGCAATCGCGTCATTGATAATGCTTTACGTAAAATTCGAATGGGAATACGATAAATCCTATCCAAACACTGATTCAATTTACCGGGTAATTCAGAGAGTCCCAGGCAAACCTTTTATGGGTACCGAGTATTTTGCTGTAACACAGGAACCTCTCGGACGCACACTTAAATCAGAATTCCCGGAAATTGTTAACTATGCTACAATAGGAACATGGAAAAATGCTGCAATTAATAATTCTAAAAATATGTCTTTTGAAGAAAATGTACTCTATGCTACTGCTCCAAATTTTTTACAGATGTTTTCAATTGAATTGATGCAAGGCAACACTAATACTGCTCTATCTCAACTCAACACGGTTATTCTTTCAGAAAATATTGCAAAGAAATTATTTGGCAGTGAAAATCCTATTGGCAAAACTATTACTGTTATTGAGACAGAAACATGGACTGTTACAGGTATCTATAAATCTTTGCCTGCTAATTCTCAATTTGCTACGTATGGACTGATTACATCATTTGAAACATATGCTTCAGGCTTAAAAAATAGGGAACAAGCATTAAGTTGGAAAAACAACTCCTGGTACAATTATGTTAAGGTAATAAACGGAACAAATCCTGAATTTATTAACGCAAGAATGCCCAATATAGTCAATAAGTATTTAAGTGATGCTAATGCAGATATTAAAGCAAGAGAATTGTATCTGCAGCCATTGAAAGATATTCGTCTGTACAACAATGCATACTTTGGTATGGGTGAAAATGGTGATTTGAAGACAATGTTAATTTTAATTGCAATTGCGATTGTGATGTTATCAATTGCCAGTATTAATTATATGAATCTTTCAACTGCGCGTGCTTCGTTAAGGGCCAGGGAAGTAGGAGTCCGTAAAGTGATTGGGGCAAATAAGATCCAATTAATTGCCCAGTTTATGGGGGATTCAGTTTTTCTTTCAATTACGGCTGGTATATTTGCCATAATTCTTGATCTGTTTTTATTGCCTTCATTTAATCAATTAATCGGAATTAATTTTAGCAGTGCAGCCTTGCTTCAGCCCTCTTTTCTTATTGGAATTTCAGTAATTACATTACTAATCGGTTTATTGTCTGGGGCTTATCCTGCATTTATTCTTTCAAGTTTTCAGCCTGTCAAAGTCATTATGGGAGATAATGCAAAAGGCAAACATGCATATTTACGGTACATTTTAGTGGTTACTCAATTTGCTGCCTCAATCGCTCTTATTGCCTGCACTTTTATAATTCTTTCACAATTGAATTATATAAAGAATAGGGACATGGGTTATAACCGCGAAAATATTGTTGTTGTCCCGCTTAATAATAATGTTATAATACAACTTGGACCAATGAAGCAGGATCTAAGTCAGAACCCATCAATTAGTGATGTTACTGCTTGCAGCCAAACCCCAATTAATATTGTCTCGGCAACTTACGTTAATATACCCGGTGAAGCAGGTGAAACTAAAGTCTTATCCTATTCGATTGATAGTGATTTTAATTTCCTGCAGACATTTAATATACCTCTAGTTGAGGGCAGAAATTTCTCAAAGAATATTACAACAGATAGTACAAATGCGGTTTTAATAAACCAATCTCTGGCAAATTCGCTTGGTCTGAAAAACGCAATTAATTCCACTATTAGCATAAATAATAATAAATACAATATTATAGGCTTAATAAAAGATATTAACATCCATTCACTGCATCAAAAAATTGAGCCATTGTTTGTCAGGCTAAATAAACCATATTTGCAGTATTTATGTGTCAAAACGAAAAGTGGTAATCTTCCTGCAACAATTGATTTTATTAAATCGGTTTGGGACAGATACTCGGGCCAGAAACCGTTTAAATACACATTTTTAGATTCTGATTTCAATTCATTGTATAAAAGAGAAGAAAGGGTTGCTCAAATAGTAAGCTATTCTTCAGCTCTGGCAATTATTATTGCATGCCTTGGTTTACTTGGTTTGGTCTCGTTCATCGTAGAGCAAAAGAGAAAAGAAATCGGAATCCGTAAAGTATTGGGGGCTTCAGTTTCTGATGTTGTTGGAACTCTTTCAAAACAGTTTCTTCAATGGGTATTATATGCGAATATAATTGCAATACCGGTTGCGTACTATCTTATGGCTAGCTGGCTGCAAGACTTTGCATTCAGAATTAATATTAGCTGGTGGGTTTTTATATTATCCGGTGGCATGGCTTTATTGATTGCTCTTATAACCGTTAGTTCACAGACGATAAAAGCAGCGTTTGCCAATCCGGTTAAGAGTATTAGATATGAATAGAGAGGATATATTATGATTAAAAATTATTTCAAAATTGTGATTAGGAATATTACCAGGCATAAAACATTCACATTCCTGAATATCTCGGGACTTGCGATTGGAATTGCTGTTGCGTCATTGATAATGCTTTATGTAAAATTCGAATGGGAATACGATAAATCCTATCCCAATACAGATTCTATTTACAGGGTAATTCAAAGGCAGCCGGGCAACATTTTTATGGGCACAGATTATTTTGGGGTGACACAAGAACCTCTCGGACGCACACTTCAATTAGAATTTCCCGAAGTTAATAATTATGTGACTATGTCAAGTTGGAAAGATGTTGTTATTAATATCGATAGAAAAAAGAATTACGAAGAAGATATTCTCTATGCTACGGCTCCAAATTTATTCAACATGTTTTCATTTGAGTTTATACAAGGCAACCCAGAGAATGCTTTATCTCAGCAAAACACGGTTATACTTTCAGAAAATGATGCAAAGAAATTTTTTGGTAACGACAACCCTGTTGGGAAAACTATAACGGTTAGAGAAAATGAAACATGGACTGTAACCGGCGTATTTAAGTCTATGCCTGCTAATTCTCAATTTGCTAACTATGGAATTATAACTTCTTTTGAAACTTATGCTTCAACATTAAATAATAGAGAACAGACATTTGCTTGGGGAAACAACTCCTGGTGTACTTATGTACAGTTAAAAAACGGAATAAATCCTGAGTTTACTCAAACGAAATTACCATATATAATAAAGAAATATGTAAATAGTGCAACAGGTTCAAAAAAAGTTAGAGAGTATTACCTGCAGTCCTTAAAAGATACCCATCTATACAATAAAGCAAATTTTGCATTGAATGAAAATGGCGATATAAAGATTGTCTTAGTTCTTATCGCAATGGCATTTATAATAATTACAATTGCTAGTATAAACTATATGAATCTTTCAACGGCACGGGCTTCGTTGAGGGCGCGGGAAGTGGGAGTTCGTAAGGTTATAGGAGCTAATAAGATACAATTAATCACACAATTCGTAAGCGATTCAATTGTGTATTCAATTGTAGCAGGAATTTTTGCTCTGATACTTGATCTATTATTCTTACCTTCATTTAATCAATTAGTCGGGATAAAATTTAGCAGCACAGCATTGTTTCAGCCTTCTTTTCTTATTGGTTTTTTAGTAATTACTTTATTGGTGGGGTTATTGTCCGGTGCTTATCCGGCATTTGTGCTTTCAAATTATCAACCCGCGCAAGTAATTAAAGGAGATAATGCAAAAGGTAAACATTCAGCATTACGCCGTATTTTAGTGGTTACTCAATTTGCCGCTTCGATTGCGCTTATTGCGTGTACCTTTATCATTCTTTCTCAAATGAATTACATCAGAAATAAAGACATGGGATATAACCGTGAGAATATTATTGTACTCCCGCTTAAAGATGCTTCTGTTGTAAAACAACTAGAATTAATGAAAAATGATTTGAATCGGCATTCGTCAATTGTTGAAGTTACTGCAAGTAGTCATCTGCCTATTAATATCAATTCATCAACTCACGTAAAAATATCTGGAGAAACTGGTGAAATTGATGTACAATCCTATCAAATGTACGGCGATTATAATTTTCTACCAACATTTGGTATTTCCATTGTTGATGGGAGAAATTTCTCAAAATCAGTTGCTACCGATAGCGCGAATGCAGTATTAATCAACCAGTCCCTGGCAAGATCATTAGGGCTGAAAGATGCAGTTGGCAAGACTCTTAACATAAATGGCGATAAATATAATGTTATAGGCATTATAAAAGATTTTAATATGCATTCTCTGCATCAAAAAATACTTCCTTTGTTTATTAGGATGCATGAACCCTGGTTACAGTACTTATCGATAAAAACAAAATCGCAGGACCTACCTGCCACAATAGATTATATAAAATCAGTGTGGAACCGGTATGCTGAGCAAAGAGCATTTGATTATTCTTTCCTGGATTCTGATTTCAATTCATTGTACAAAAGAGAAGAACGGTTTGCTGAAATCGTAAGTTATTCTTCAGGTCTGGCAATCTTCATTGCGTGCCTTGGTTTATTGGGTTTAGCATCCTTCATTGTTGAACAAAAAAGAAAAGAAATCGGAATCCGTAAAGTATTGGGTGCTTCAGTTTCTGATGTTGTTGGAACTCTTTCAAAACAATTCCTAAAGTTGGTATTTTATGCGAATATAATTGCAGTACCGGCTGCATATTATTTTATGACTAACTGGCTGCAAGACTTTGCATACAGAATTAATATAAGCTGGTGGATTTTTGTATTATCCGGCGGAATGGCTTTATTGATTGCTCTTATAACCGTTAGTTCGCAGACAATCAAGGCTGCTTTGTCTAACCCTGTTAAGAGTATAAGATATGAATGATACAGAAATTACATTGATGACGCTGAAAACAGCAGTAAAATTCAAGGAGGGTTTATGATAAGAAGTTATCTTAAAATTGCTTTAAGAAATATTAGGTTATATAAAACCTACTCATCCATTAACATAATTGGATTAACTGTTGGGCTGGCAACTTTTTTCATAATGTTATTATATGTTTTATATCAAATTAGCTTTGATAAATACAATAAGAAAATTGATGATATCTATTTACTAACATCAGAGATCAAAATATTTAATAATTCTACAGCCTTTTGTCCGTTGACACTGGCTGCAAAATTGAAGGAAAAATATCCCGAAATTGAAAATTTTGCAAGATATTCAAATGAAAAGACTGTAATAAAATATCAAGACCGGGTCTTTGAAGAAAAACGCTGCGCATTTACTGATCCAGGTATATTTGATATTCTAACACTACCTGCCAAACTTGGGAAATACCCAACTGCTCCGGATGGTGATAAATGGATCGTTATAACAGAATCGATGGCTGAAAAGTATTTCGGAAGTGTTGAACCATGCGGTAAAGTGCTAAATCTTAAATGCGGCAAAAATGAATATGATCTTACAATAATTGCTGTATTAAAAGATATTCCTGAAACGTCAACATTCTCTGCGGATTTTATTGTTCCTATTACAATTAATCCTGATTTTAATGCGTTTCTCTCACCAAGGATGTACCCAAGATTCCTTACATATGTTCTTCTATCACATTCAGCAGATATTAATGGATTAAATCAAAAACTGGGTGGTTTTAGCGATTACTCTTTAATTGCTCTAGATCTAAAATTTCATTTATTCCCGGTCAAGGATATTTATTTTCATCAGGGAACAATGGTGGATAATATTCATTTCCGTCATGGAAATTTATCTAATGTATACATTTATTCAATAGCTGCAATATTAATATTTGCTATTTCTCTAATTACATTTTTAATGCTCAATATTGGAAGAACCAGTTTAAGAATTAAAGAAATTGGTATTAGAAAGATCATAGGAGCCTTAAAACGAGATCTGTTCTACCAGATAATGATAGAATCTCTTTTGATCACTTTTATGGCTCTTTTACCGGCAGTAATTCTAGTGCAAATACTATTGCCTCAATTTACGCAGTTAATCGGAATAAAAATTTACAGTGAGTATTTCCATTCTTGGATGTTTGTATTATTGTTTGTTTTTGTGGCAGTTATTGTCGGGACAATATCCGGATTATATGTATGGGCATACATATTCAAATTGCATCCGGCGGATATTTTAAGAAGAAGAAATTCAAGCGGATCGAATAAAATATATTTTAGAAGAATATTGATAGCAGTGCCAATAATTATTTTCAGCGGGTTAATATTTTCTTCTATTACAATATTTAAACAGCTTCTATATTTCCATGACAAAGACTTTGGATTTAATAAAGAACAGCTTGTTTTTTTTACCCCTGATTATGAACGGTTTAATAATGATTACTATGCTTTTAAAAATCTTCTAAAAAGCAATCCGAATATTATCAATATATCAGCGGGTGCGATTCTGCCAGGGGAGAATTCTTATAGCATGATTGTTGATTCAGCCCCCGGGACTGCCAGCCAGGTAGTTTCGGAAATCCTTTTAGCAGATGAAGATTTTATAGAGACACTTCAAATTAAGATGCTTTCCGGACAAACATTCCGTGAGTTTGGTGTGAGTGACTCTTCTAAAGTTTGTATTATAAATGAAAGTGCTTTGAAAGCCATGAATTTAAAATCTCCCCTGGGTCAAGAACTTTATGGTTATAGAATTATTGGTGTTACAAAAGATTTTATTGTTCATTCATTACACACTGTAGTGAAACCAGCTATTATTCGATACAACGCAAAGTCAATAAGTAATATAGTAATCAGAATTCAACCGGATAATATCATCAATACAATTAAATATATAAGCGAAAACTCGAAACAATATAACAATGGTAAGCCAATGTCATTTAGTTTTTTGGATGATAGATTAGATGCAATGTATTGTCAGGAAACAAGGTTTGCAGAAGTGTTTGGCATATTTACTGGTTTAGCAATTTCTGTAGCATGCCTGGGAATATTTGGCATGTCATTGTTTCTTATTCAAAACCGGGTTAAAGAAATTGGAATCAGAAAAGTATTGGGCGCCTCTGTAAAAAGCTTAATTGCACTGACACTTAAAGATTTACTATTAACTTCGGTAATATCCACAATCATTACTTTCCCGGTTGCATATTACTTAATTAATAAATGGCTCCAAAACTTTGCTTATAGAATATCATTCGATGTATGGATATTTCTATTAACTACTTTATTTGTAATGGTAATTGTTATCATGACAATTGGTATTCAGGCAACTAGAGCAGCGCTTATGAATCCTGTTAAAAGTATTAGGTATGAATAACGAATAACAATCAAGGAATAAAATTATGATTAAGCTAAACAACATTTCGAAATATTATGAAAACAAATTCATTAAAACATTTGTACTCAGGAATATCAATCTTGAGATTAATGAAGGCGAATTTATCTCAGTTATGGGACCATCCGGCGCAGGAAAATCAACTTTGCTTTATATTATTGGAATGCTAGATACCGCCTCGGAAGGTGAATATTATTTTTATGATGAGCCCGTGCATAAAATGAAAGAAAAGAAACTCACTGAGCTGCATAAATCCCACATCGGTTTTGTTTTCCAACAATACCATCTTATTGATGAGTTAACAGTATTGGAAAATCTTGAAACTCCATTACTGTATCAAAAAATAAAAACTTCCGAAAGGAAAGGTATGGTTGCTGATTTGCTTGACCGATTCAACATGGTGGCAAAAAAAGATTTGTTCCCAAATCAGCTTTCCGGCGGGCAGCAGCAGCTTGTAGCAATTGCAAGGGCAATAATTACTAAACCAAAGCTTATTCTTGCCGATGAACCAACAGGCAATCTCCATTCCGGTCAGGGAAAAGAGATCATGGAATTGCTTAAAAAATTAAATGATGAAGGAACAACAATTATCCAGGTAACACATTCGGAGGAAAATGCTAAGTACGGTAATAAGATTATAAAATTGAACGACGGATGGATTGAGAAGTAAGTAATTATAATTGCCGGCAATAAGAAAATATTAATTGATTTAAATAATGGTAATTATTCATTGGAGAAGTAATGCTTAAGAACTATATAAAAATTACAATCAGAAGTTTATGGAAAAACAAATTGTTTTCATTCATAAATATATTCGGACTTGGGGTTGGTATCACACTTTGTTTAATGATGCTAACTTATGTTATATATGAAAAAAGCTATGATAATTATCAAAAGAATAAAGATAACATTTACCGTTTGGCATTTGAATGGGGTAAAGGAGGCAGTAAAATGCTTTTTGCAGGCGCTATGCCTGCATTGGGACCGGCTTTAAGTTCCAATTATCCTGAAGTTGAGTTAGCCGGTAGAGTAAGAAATGGCGGTGAAGATGAATTCACTTTGCCAAATAATCAAAAAGTTCAAGAAGAAAATTTTTATTTCGTTGATCCCTCGATCTTGAAATTATTTACTTTCGAATTTATTACCGGGAATGAAAACTCTTCTTTATCGGATCCGTTTTCCATTATACTTTGCGAAACTAAAGCTAAAAAATATTTTGGTAATGAAAATCCAACAGGTAAGACTCTTAGCTTTAAAGATCACTTGTTTAAAATAACCGGTGTATATAAAGATCTTCCATACAATACTCACCTTCGGTGTGAACTGCTTGCATCATATTCGTCGCTTGAGGCTATGGGAATCAAAGCAGATAAGCCGTGGAACCAGTGGGGTGAAGATTTAACTTATGTTTTATTAAAAAAGAATTCTTCTTTGAAAGATTTTAACTCAAAACTTGATGAACTTGTTAAAGCTAATGCCGGAGAACAATTTGCTCAAGACGTCAAATTTGTAATTCAAAGTCTCGATGACATTCACTGGACTGCAGCAAGTTTTGGAGACCCGGGACCAAAGGGAAACAAAAATTACTTGTATATATTCTTATCCACTGCAATTCTTGTTTTAGTTATTGCATGTTTTAATTTTATGAATCTTTCAACGGCAAGATATTTTGACAATTTTAAAGAAGTCGGAATTAGAAAAGTAATCGGTGCTACTAGAGTGCAGCTGATCAAACAGTTTTTATTCGAATCTTTTTCTGTTACTCTTGCCGCGTTGGTCTTTGGAAGTATCCTTTTCCTTATAACCTATAATAAATTCTATTCTTATTTAGGAGCTGCATATAATTTTAACCGGAGTCATATAGCATCAATTCTCGTAACAATTTTATTGCTGTTGTTTGTTATTGCTTTGATAGCAGGCAGTTACCCCGCATTATTTCTTTCAAAATTTAATCCGGCACAGACAATAAAAAATGATTTCATGATAAATAAGAAATTTTCGTTTAGACAAGTATCAACAATTGTTCAGTTCACATTTTCAGTGTTTTTAATTTTGGGAACACTTACTGTATATAAACAAATTGATTTTATGAAGAATTCGGACATTGGTATACATAAAGAAAATGTAGTTTTATTGTCTCTCCATCAGAATCCTCAAGAATCAAAAAGCAACTATGAAATATTTAAGAACGAATTACAAAAGAACAGCGATGTACTTGGATTTACCGGCGCTTATACGCTCCCCGGCATAAACAGCAGGTTTTCAATCTCAATCAAAAAGCAGGACGGGGATAACTCTAAATCCAGTAAGGTTCAGCTTATACCCGCTGATTACGATTTTATTAAAACTCTTGAATTAAAGCTTGTCAATGGCCGAGATTTTTCAAAAGAAATGAGTACTGACGCCGGTGAAAGCATTATTATAAACGAAACAGCCGTTAAGTCTCTTAATCTAAATAATCCAATCGGCTCAAAATTAATCATGTACGGCTCAAAAATTGTAACAGTCATTGGCGTAGTAAAAGATTTTCATGTTTACTCGTTTCAGAAAAAAATAGACCCATGCATCATAAGCATTAACCCGGATAGCTATTTTACTTATGCAATAAAAATTAACGATAAAAATATTGCTCAAACAATATCTTCAATAAAAGATGTTTGGAATAAAATATTTGCGGGGCAGGTGTTTGAATATAAATTCATGTCGGATGCATATAAAGCGCTTTACTCATCGGAAGAAAAAATACAAAATGTACTCTCCGTATTTACTCTTCTGGCGGTAATAATATCCTGCATTGGTCTAATGGGATTCACATCATATGTTGCTGTTAAAAAGACAAAAGAAATAGGTGTGCGGAAAGTTTTTGGTGCCGGAATCTATAATATCATTGTTCTGTTCAGCAGACAATTCGTCATATGGATTATTGCAGCATGTATAATTGCAATACCGGTTGCATTTTATGTAACAAATAAATGGCTTGAGAATTTTGCTTACAGAATTAGTATGGATATTACAATAATTATTATTTCTATAATGTTCACTCTATTAGTCGCCTTAAGTGCAATTGGTTACCGTGCAATTAAAGCTGCAACAGCAAATCCCATAAAAGCATTACGATATGAATAAGGAGAAAAGGGGATGTTAAAAAATTATTTGAAAATTGCATTCAGAAATATTATACGTTATAAAGTTTTTTCTGTTATTAATATACTTGGGTTGACATTGGGATTAACATGTTTTATCGTCGCACTTTTATGGGATTCATATCACATAGAATTTGACCGGCAAAATGTGAATTACAGTCAAATTTATCGTGTGAACCGTTTGTTCCTTGATCCCGATGGTTCCGTAAATCTTCATCTAAATCAAAATGCGCCGCAAGTTGGTCCATTATTAAAAAATGATTTCCCGGATATTATAAATTCTACCCGAATTAAATACCAACAGCAAATAATGTCGGTAGGCGAAAAACATTTTACCGAAAACAAGTTTGTTTATGCCGATAATGCCATCTCAAATATTTTTACTTTTGATTGGCTGGAAGGAAATCCGAAAACTGCATTGACAAGTCCAAACTCGCTGGTTATTACGGAAGAAATAGCAAAAAAATATTTTAATAAAGATAATGTGTTGGGAGAAACAATTAATTGTGAAACGAATAGTGTTGAGTATTCCTATAAAGTTACTGGCGTTATTAAAACTATTCCTACAACATCGACACTTCAATTTAATTTTATCGGCTCAATGAGTACTTGGGAAAATTTAGTAGGGTTAGAAAAGATGCAGGACTGGAGCAACAATGATTATATCACATTTATTCTTCTTCCCCAAGGCTATGATTACAATAGATTAAAATCACAACTTGATTGGTGTATTAATAAAAATATTGGCCCAGACAGTGATAAATGGACAAAGTTGGAACTTGAAAAATTCTCCGACATTCACATGGGTAATTTTAGGGAACCTATGTTTTATATTACCTTGGTTGCTTTTTTGATTCTTTTAGTTGCATGTTTCAATTTTATAAATATATCCACTGCACGTTCCGCTACACGTGCAAAAGAAATTGGTATTAGAAAAGTTGTCGGGGCATTAAAGACACAAATAATTAAACAATTATTATTTGAATCGGTTTTAACAACCCTTATCTCGTATTTCGTAGCGCTATTTTTGGTAGCTTTTATTATCCCAGGTTTCAATGAACTTTTATCAGCCGATATTTCAATAAATCAACTAGCGGATTTTAAATTAATTTCTATCCTTACAATAATTGCTGTAATAATCGGAATATTTGCGGGAATATTACCCTCGTTTTTCTTTGCATCATTTAAGCCTTATAAAATTTTGAGTGGCGCATTAGCCGGATCCGGCAGAAAAGCATCGTTCAGGAAAACTCTCGTTGTAGCGCAGTTTACTATTTCAAGTATTTTTATTGTGTGCATTGGTATAATCAGCAGTCAGTTGGATTTTATGCTGAATAAAAAATTGGGTTTTAACAAGAATGGCATTCTGATTTTGCCTTCGAGTAATTTTATTCAAAATAATTTTGAAGCAGTAAAGCAGCAATTATTACAGAATCCAAATATTATTAGCGTAACAGGTGCTTCGCGAGTTCCACCGGATCAATTAAATGATGCCGGGGGAGCAAGTGTTTTTATAAACAATGAATTCAAAAACATCGAATTCAGACTACCATATATTGAAGTCGATCGTGATTATATACCAACATTTGAAATGAAAATAATCGCCGGCCGTAATTTTTTACAGCAGTTTCAAACAGATTTGTCGGAATCATTTATTCTAAATGAAACTGCCGTAAAAAAAATGGGTTTTAAATATGCCGATGAAGCGATCAACATACCTTTACGTTACAACAATCGAAGTGGAATAATTATCGGTGTTGTGAAGGACTTTCACTTTGAAGCCGTTAACCGGAAAATTTCTCCTATAGTAATGTTGCAGTCACCTTCGTATAAAATAATTGCCGCGCGCATCAATGGAAAAAATATTCAAAGCACGTTAACATTTTTACAAACCAAATGGGCTGAGTATAATCCTAATCATTCATTCCATTGCAGTTTTGTTGATTATATGTTTGAACGTCAATACAGTGGTGAGATGAGGATTCGAGAAATATTCACTTACTCTTCGCTTTTGGCGATTCTAATTGCATGTCTTGGGTTATTCGGTTTAGCCGCACATCTCATCCAACAACGAACTAAAGATATCGGTATTCGAAAAGTATTGGGCGCATCGGTGCCGGCAATTTTATACATGCTTTCAAAAGATTTTGCAAAGTGGGTAATCTTAGCCAACATAATTGCGTGGCCTATTGCATGGTACGTAATGAAAATTTGGCTTCAGAATTTTGCATATAGAATTGATATAAGTTGGTGGATTTTCGTTCTTTCCGGAGGAATTGCCCTGGCAATTGCATTGATTACCGTGAGTTTCCAGTCAATAAAAGCAGCGATAGCAAATCCCATAAAAGCTCTGCGTTATGAATAAGGAGAAATCAAGATGCTGAAAAATTATTTCATAATAGCGTTTAGAAATTTAGCGCGGCACCGGATATTTTCTTTTATAAATATTTTTGGGTTTTCCATTGCGTTAGTGCCGGTAATTCTAACAATTCTCTATGCGAATTATGAATTCAGCTACGATAAGTTTAACAAAAATTACAAAAGAATTTACCGGGTTGCATTTGAAGATAAAATAAGTGGAAACGATGCTATATCAGCTATGACTCCAATTCCGCTTGCTGCTGCTATGAAAAATGAGTTCCCCGAAACAGAAACCGCTGCTAGAATACAGCGGGGGCAGGATGTTGTTTACCGTAATGATGAAAAATTTGAAGAGAAAGATATCTATTATGCCGATCCCGAAATATTTAAAATATTATCATTCGAAATGATAAAGGGAAATCCTGCATCAGCTTTATCTGACCCATTTTCAGTTGTAATTTCAAATAGTATGGCTAAAAAATATTTTGGAAATATTAACCCTTTAGGTAAAACTTTAAAAACTAAGCGTGCTTATTACTTAACAGTAAAAGGCGTATACAAAGATTTTCCGAAAAATTCTCATTTATGCCCGGATTTTATAATTCCAATTTCAAAAATTCTAAGTGCAAGTAATGATATGCAGAGATTTTCAGGAGCAAGTGCATGGGGCATGCGTAGACTATATACTTACATAATGCTCAAGGAAAACTCTACTTATGAACAGGTATTAAATAGATTTGGCGATTTCTATAAAAAAACTTCCGGGTTTGATTCTTCACCAAAATTAATTTTACAAAATATATCAGATATACATCTATATGTTGATCCGGAGCCCAATCCTTTTACTGACAAGCCATATTCAAAAAACGGCAATGTTAACAAAATTTATCTTTATCTCATTGTCGCGTTTATAATTCTTTTAATTGCAGTAATAAACTATGTAAATCTTTCGTCAGCACGAGCTTCAATGCGTATAAAAGAAGTGGGTGTAAGAAAAATTGTGGGCGCGGGAAGGTTACAATTAACTAAACAACTTTTAGGTGAAACAATAATTGTTACTTTTTGTTCATTTCTGATCTCAATATTTTTAGTCGCTTTAATTCTTCCTTATTTTAATCATTTTGTCGAAAGAGATATTCAATTCAGTATATTTTTCAATATTACTGTCATTATTTATATGGCTGGCTTTTTTATTTCAGTAAGTATCGTTTCAGGTTTATATCATGCAATTATTATCTCTTCAATATCACCTCTTTCTTTATTTAGAGGCAGCAGCAGGATTAAAAATAAAAGTCATTTCAGAAATATTCTTGTAGTTATACAATTCATATTCGCAATCATGTTGATTTTTGCATCTCTTACTGTTAGAAACCAGCTTGATTTTATAAACACTACGGATTTAGGTTATAATAAAAATGATATAATTGTACTTAATTTGAATGGAAATACAACTCAAAGCAGTGAAGATGCACTCAAAAACGAGATTTCTAAAAATTCAAATATCGTTTCGGTAGCATCTTCATCGGCAATGCCAAACAAATTTTCTTTGGGAATATTTGCAGAATGGCCTGAGAAACCGCCCGATGCGAATATTATGATAGATTGCAACACAGTTGATTATGACTTCATTGATTTTTACGGGATGAAAATTGTTAAAGGAAGAAAATTCTCAAAAGATTATACTTCAGATGAAAATGAATCTGTAATTCTTAATGAAGCGGCTGTAAAAGCGATGGGATTTAATGACCCGCTTGGGAAAATAATAACTTATTCATCACCATGGGGGAAAAACGACCGTAAAATAATTGGAGTTGTAAAAGATTTCCGTCGATCTATGTTTGATGAAGTTAATCCTTATTATTTAACAATCGATAACTTGTTCCCATATCATACTCTCTCAATTAAGATCAGACCTAATACGGAGCGCGAAACAATTGCATTTCTAAAAGCTGCGATGAACAAATTTCAGCCTGAATATCCATTCAAGTATGAATTCTTTGATGAAATAATCAACTCATCATATCTTACTGAAAATAGATTGCAGTCTCTCTTTTCAATATTCGCAGTTTTTGCAATAATAATAGCATGCCTCGGCTTGGTTGGGTTAATCTCATTCACAACAGAAACACGTAAAAAAGAAATCGGTATTAGAAAAGTTATTGGAGCAACTGTCCGTTCAATTGTGATAATGTTTTCGAAAGAATTTGCAAAATGGATATTAGCAGCAAGTATAATTGCTTTACCTATTGCGTACTACTTGACGACTCTCTGGCTCCGGAATTTTGTGTGCAGGATAAATATAAGCTGGTGGATTTTCTTTTTATCAGGTGGAATAGCTTTATTCATTGCGATGGCAACAGTAAGTCTGCAGGCAATAAAAGCCGCTGTAGCAGACCCTGTAAAAACACTTAGATATGAATAAATATTCCCGTTAGCCATAGGAAGCCGGGTTCCTCTTATCCTGTCCCGGCAACCTATTTTATTTGGAGTACAATTATGATTAAAAATTATTTTGTAATTGCTTTAAGAAATTTGTTAAAAAGTAAAACAACATCATTTATAAATGTGTTTGGTTTTGCACTCGGAATGACCAGCTGCATCCTTATAATGATATACGTAGAAATTGAATTCTCTTTTGATAAACAGAACAAGAATTATAACCAGATTTATAGAATAATATCTGAAAGAAAAACTGCAACCGGAACAAAGTTTGATTTAACTTCACCTCCGCCGCTTGCACAGGCTATTAAGAATGATTTCCCCGGAATAAAAGGGGCTCGGTTTCTTAATATGGATAATCCTTCTCCATTAATAAGTTATGATCAAAAAAAGTTCTACGAAAAAAAATTATACTTTGCAGATGCTGACGTATTCGAAATCTTTTCAATTCCTTTTATAAATGGAGATGCAAGAACAGCCCTTCAAAACCCAAATTCGGTAGTTATAACACAGGATATGGCGGAAAAATATTTTGGTGATGTTAACGCTGTTGATAAAACAATTACACTAAATAGTAATATCAATTTAGTTGTAACAGGCGTAATTAAAAACTTACCTGCTAATTCATCACTGCAGTTTGATTTTCTTGTCTCTTTTTCAACATTAAACGGCTGGTTAGGCAAAGATTTTGTTGAAAACTGGCAGAATTTTATGTGTCAGACATATATCCTTTTGCCTGAAAAATATAATGCTGCTTCTTTTGAACCGGGATTGAAAAGTTTTTTCAATAAGTATTTTGATAAATCCAGCTCTCTTGTACAAATTAAACTGCAGCCTTTAAGCAGGGTGCACCTTTATACTTCCAGGGATTTCAGTTTAACATCAGCAGGGGATATTAATACTATCTATATCCTGATTGCTGCAGCAATGTTTGTATTACTTATTGCTTGTTTTAATTTCATAAACCTTACAACTGCCGGGTATTTACAACGCGCTAAAGAAGTGAGTGTTAGAAAACTAATCGGCGCTTCTAGGAAACAGCTGATACAGCAATTTTTGATTGAGGGAATGCTGATAACTATCATTGCATTAATTATGGCAGTAGTAGCGGCATTTTTATTAGCTCCGTCTTTCAGCGCTATTTCAGGAAATAAACAAAATATTAATTTGATTGACGTCTGGGAATATCTCCTAATTCCGTTTTGTGTTATAATTTGTTCAGGTTTAGCAGCCAGCCTTTTCCCGGCATTCTATCTCACATCATTTAGTCCAATTCAAAGTCTGAAATTGAAATCCAGGAACGGTAATAAAAAAATAACATTTAGAAAGACTCTGGTAATTACTCAATTCGCTTTAACTATAATGTTAATAATCGGCACTGTGGTTGTATTTAAACAGCTTGATTACTTGCGTAATAAAAATCTTGGTTTTGCAGGTGATCAAATTATCGTTGCTCCTTTAAGAGATGAGGAGCTAAGAAAAAATCCTGAAGCCTTAAAAAATGTATTGATGCAGCAGCCGGGAATATTAAAAACAGGAACGGCTTCTTTGCTGCCGGGCGGGCCGGTTGGTAAAACACGCTATAGGGTACAAGGCAGTGATAATATTGGCACCATGTCGATGTTATGGGTAGATCATGATTTTATCAGCACTCTTGGGATTAAAATGATCGCAGGAAGGGATTTTTCAAAAGAGTTTACAACTGATGAATCCGAAGGTTTTATTATTAATGAAGAAGCCGTTAAACAGCTTGGATTGAAAAAACCTGAAGATGCCGTTGGAAAATCTTTTGAACTCGTAGGCAATAAAAAGGGAAAAATAATAGGTGTTGTTATCGATTTTCATTTTTCGTCCTTACATAGAATAATTGAACCTGTTGTTTTATATATATGGCCTTTTTCAAATTATGTCTTAATAAGATTTGATTCTAATAAAACGGGGGCAGTTATAAATGAATTAAAAAATGTATGGAATGTATTTGATCCTGCCCATCCATTCGAATTTAATTTTCTTAACGGCAATTTCCAGCAGTCGTATCAATCGGAAAAACAGCTTGGTAATATCTCGGTCATTTTCTCTTTATTGGCTGTAATATTGGCAGGTATGGGATTGTTCAGCCTTGCTGCACTTATAATAAAAGGGCGCATAAAAGAAATAGGCATCCGCAAGGTGCTTGGTGCGCCGTTAATATCTGTTTTAGGATTGCAGCTAAAAGAATTTGTAGTAATGGTTATTATGGCAAATATTATTGCATGGACATTTTCATATTATCTTATGAATAAGTGGCTTCAAGACTTTGCCTATAGAACCGAATTAAGCCTGTGGATATTTATTCTATCAGGCGGTATAGCTTTGGTAATTACTTTGCTAACGGTAAGTTATCATGCAGTTAAAGCGGCAACTTCTGATCCGATAAAATCAATAAGGTACGAATAGAATAATAAACCAACTACCGGAAAATATTAGAAACATAATTGGTGATAAATATGATACCATTTACAATTAAATATTACATACGCAGTTTATCGAGACGCAAGTTGTTTTCGTTTATTAATATAACAGGTCTTGCGTTTGGAATAGCGTTTATGCTCCTAATCGGTCAATTTATTTATCACGAATTTAATTACAACAGATACTTGAAAAATGTAGATAACATTTACCGAATTGTTGATGCTGATGCAAAGGAGTACAGTGTCGATTATAGAATGAAGGAGCAAGTGCTGGAGAATGTATCTGGAATTAAGAATGCTTGTCTATTATATCATTTCGATGGTGAAATTGAATCAAATAATAGATTATTTTCAATGAAAAATGCATTGATGGTTGACTCTAATTTTTTTGGTGTTTTCAATGTTTCATTTCTTGCCGGGAGTTCAAATAATGCACTAAGTTCCATGGATAATGTTGTACTGACTGAGTCCACAGCAAAAAGGATTTTTGGTAATTTGGAAGCTGTGGGAAAGACAGTAAGAATTAATCATCAAAGCGAAATGCTTATCACCGGAGTGGTAAGGGATCTGCCACAAAATATAAGCTTTGATGCAGAATTATTCGTTAGTTATGTTAATTCACCAAATCAAAAACTCTCTTGGAGACTGTCAAGTTGGGGCAATAACTATAAATTCCTATTCAGTGCATTTGTTGAGCTGGAGAAAAATGCGGATATAATAGCAGTTGAAAAACATATCTCTTCTTTAAATAATATTAATAGTTTCATCTATCCCAAAAATGTAATTCTTACTTCATTAAGTTTGAATTATTTCAATACGGATTATAATGAGGCTGACTTATCACACGGTAATGGTGGATTAGTAAAATTATTATCCATTATTGTTATTATTGTGCTCTTATTAGTAATTATTAATTTTGTAAATCTAACAACTGCGTCTTACAGATACCGCCTTACCGAATTCGGAATTAAAAAATGTTTGGGGGCTGATAGAAAGTCTCTTATTAAACAACTTATTGCTGAATCATTATATACTGCAATCATTTCATCTCTGGTGGGAATAATTCTTGCCGAATTCTTTCTCCCATATTTTAATCAATATACCAATAAGACTATGTCGTTGCAAATTTTTACTGATTCTCGATTATTTTTATTCTTCTCAGCTTTTATTTTGTTGCTGAGTCTTATCATGGGTATTCTTCCTTCGTTAATTCTATCAAAAATATCCCCATTGCAATTATTTAAATTCAATCCGTCTTTAAAAGGAAATGGTAAGATATATCGTAACATCCTTACTATGTTTCAATTTTCGATTGCTATAATTCTTCTTGCAGGATTAATTATTATTTCCAGACAAATTGATTTTGTAAAGCATAAGAATATTGGCTTTAATACCGGACAATTATTGTATATCAAAGTTCACCACACTCTTCGTGACAGGGTACATTTATTAACCGACAAACTCCATCAATATCATGGAATTAAATCATTAACTCAAACATTCAGTATCCCAGGCGAAATATTATCGAGTGTGGGAGGTTATGCAACTATTAGTATAGATTCAACTTCTTTAAAAACTTTCGGTCTCAAAATAATTAAGGGAAGGGCTCCTCAAGCTAGTGAAGTAAACAAAGCTGTATTGATAAATGAATCTTCACTAGATCTACTTAAAGATAAAAATTGGGAAAATCAGAAAATCAATGGTTGTAATATTGTCGGAATAGTCTCCGATTTTAATTACGCGTCCTTGCACAATAAAATTGGCCCGGTTTTATTATGGTACTGCAATTTTATGCAGCCAAGCGCAATTTCAATTAGAATTTCCGGGTCAGTTGGTGACGCTGTAAATTTTTTAAATAAGACATTGAAAGAAATATACCCTGATTACCCTATTGAGATTAATTTTTATGATGAGCAGTTTGCAGCAATGTATAAGAAAGAAGAAAATCTTGCTGCACTGGTAGGTATATTTTCCATACTTGCAATAATTATTTCATGCATGGGAATATTTGGATTATCAGTATTTCAAGCTGAGCAGAGAATAAAAGAAATTGGTATAAGAAAGGTACTTGGAGCATCTGTTTCCGAGATAATAGTTTTATTGACAAAAAGTTTTTCAAAGTGGGTAATCTTAGCTAATATCATAGCAATACCACTAGCATATTATTTAATGAATAAATGGCTGCAAGATTTTGCTTATAGAATTGAATTAAGTTGGTGGATTTTTATTCTTGCCGGGTTAATAGCTTTAATGATTGCTTTAATTACTGTCAGTTATCATGCTGTTAAAGCAGCGGTTGCGAACCCAATAGAATCACTTAGATATGAATAGTTAGGAGAAATTATGTTTAAGAATTATTTGAAAATTGCTTTTAGAAATTTGGCGCGGCACAAAACGTTCTCATTCATCAACATTTTCGGACTTGCTGTTGGAATGGCATGCACAATTCTAATCCTTTTATGGGTGCTGGATGAATTAAGCTATGATAAGTTTTTAAAGAATGCTGATAATACCTATTTGGTTTTGCGTGGTGATAAAGGCGGAATGATGGGTGTTACTTCAAAAAGGCTTGCTCCTGCCATTAAACAAGAATTACCGGAAATTAAAATATCTACAAGTTTTATGCAGCTGCCGGAAGCTTTTAAATTTTTAATCCGGAATGGTGAAAAAGGATTTGAAGAAAGCGTAATTATGGCTGATTCAAATTTCTTCAAAGTATTATCATATAAATTTGTTAAAGGTAATTCAGCCACTGCATTATCAACTCCAAAATCAATTATACTAACTGAGGAAGCTGCAACAAAATATTTTGGGAATGAAGATGCAATTGGTAAACAGCTCAATGTTTCGGCTTTCGGCGGTAATACGGTAGTGAACGTAAGTGGAATATTGGAAAACATTCCGCCTCAATCCCAAATACGGGGTCAGATTATTATGCCCGCGGCATGGTTTAATAGTGTAGGAATTACTTTTGATAACTGGGGAGATCAATCTTTTAATACATTCATTCAATTGAATGACAATAGCGATTTAGTGAACCTGGCTTCTAAAATTAGACAATGTGAAATCAGGAACTTTCCAAATCAAAACACGAACGATTTGAGTTATTCATTAATCGGCTTAACAAAAATTCATTTATACGGGAGTAATATAAAATTCATTGAAACTACAGGCGATATTAAGTATGTGAAAATATTTATAGCTATTGCGTTTATCATACTTTTAATTGCCGGCATTAACTATATGAATTTATCAACTGCTCTTTCGTTAAGACGGACAAAAGAAATTGGAATTAAAAAAACAGTTGGCGCAATTAGAAATAGACTAATACTTCAATTCCTGGGAGAAAGTTTATTTATTTCTTTTATTGCATATAGCCTTGCCATTCTCATTGCTGAACTTTTTATACCGGAATTCAATTTATTAACGGGGAAGAAATTATCAATTAACTTTTTTGATTTATCCTTTATTAGTCTTTCATTTCTTGTTATAGTTGTTACTGGCTTGATATCAGGCAGTTATCCTGCATTCTTACTCTCATCCTTTTCCCCCATTCAGATATTTAAGGGTAAAATGAATTTGAGTTCGTGGAATTTATTAGCCGGGAAAGGACTTATTGTTTTTCAATTTGTTACAACAGTAGTAATAATAGTTTGTACTATAATTGTTTTTGACCAAATGTCCTTTATAAAAAACAGTAACGTTGGTTTTGATAAAGAGAACCTGCTTTGTATTCGAATGAATGGCGAAGCAAATAGTAAGTTCGAAGTCTTGAAAAATGAATTTATGAAAAATCCGGAAGTCGAAAGCATTTCGCGTTCTGAGCCGGTAAGCAGTTCAATAACTCGATCTATTAGTGTTAATTGGCCGGGAAAATTACAAAATGAAGAAAAGCATTTTTGGATACTTCATTCAGATTATGATTTAGCAGCTACTTATAAATTCCGACTAAATCTTGGAAGATATTTTTCTGAACAATATCCAACCGATAAAACAGGCGCCTATGTGATTAATGAAGAGGCTGTAAAATTGATGGGATTAAAATCACCAATTAATACTGAAATAAACGTTTGGGGTAAGAGTGGTAAAATTATAGGCGTAGTAAAGGATTTTCATTTTGCATCGTTTCATAATACAATAGAACCTTTAATATTTAAAATGCCAGATGATAACCAACAAGCATTACGTTTTAGGATAATAACTGTCAGGTTTAAATCCCATACACCGGATAAGCTTCTATCATCTTTAGAAAAAACCTGGCATGAGAAAATATCCAGCAGTCCTTTTGATTATTATTTCTACGATGACTCTTTAAACAAACAATATTCGACTGAGATGCGGATGGGCGCAATCTTCAAATATTTTTCCTTTCTTTCAATAATAATTGCATGTCTTGGATTGTTTGGTCTTGTCTCCATCTCAGCCGAACAAAGAACAAAAGAAATTGGTATCCGCAAAGTATTGGGCGCATCAATTTCAAATGTTACTTTACTTCTTTCAAAGGATTTTTTAGTCCTGGTAGTAATATCAAATGTATTTGCCTGGCCAGTGGCTTATTATTTCATGGGTAGATGGCTTGAAGATTTTGCATACGGAACAAACATTAGCTGGTGGGCGTTTATTCTTTCCGGTGGAATAGCTTTAATGATTGCACTCGCTACAGTTAGTTTCCAGGCAGTAAAAGCAGCTAGGGCAAACCCGATAAAATCACTTAGATACGAATAGTAAGGAAGAATTATGTTTAAAAATTATTTGAAAACCGCCGTCAGAAATTTTGCACGACATATGACCCACACTATTATTAACCTGTTTGGTCTTATTACCGGGATGGTGTGCACTTTACTGATTCTTCTGTACGTCAATTATGAAATGAGCTTTGATGAATTCCAGGCAAACAAGAAAAATTTATACCGCGTTAATAAAGTAGCTTATGATAACGGTAAACTGAATTATAAAAGCGCTTTTACTTTTTCAGGCCAAGGTCCTGTAATGAAAAGTGAAGTGCCTGAGGTTGTTGATTATGTTAGATTCCTTCATTCGGAAGGAGTAATCAAATATACCAGATCAAAGGATTATTTGATTTCGTCACGCGTAAAAGATGTTTATTATGCCGACTCGACTTTCTTCAATATATTTTCTTGCCGGCTTCTTTACGGTAATTCCCAGTCTGTGTTGTCCAGGCCCAACAGCATCGTATTATCCGAATCGGCTGCAAAGAAAATCTTTGATTCAGAAAA
This sequence comes from Melioribacter sp., assembly GCA_003155655.1. Taxonomy (GTDB): domain Bacteria; phylum Bacteroidota; class Ignavibacteria; order Ignavibacteriales; family Melioribacteraceae; genus Fen-1258. The sequence continues at coordinate 35,855 of PMDS01000091.1, read as the reverse complement.
TCCAATTGGGAAGGTTGTTAAATATGCTAAATATGATTTAATAGTAACCGGTATTTATAAAGATGTACCGCAAAATACCCATCTCAATTACAGCGCGCTGATATCGTTTAATACTTTGAAAATTAGTGATCAAGAAAGCTGGACAAATCACTCATACTATACTTACATATTACTAAAAGAAAATGCGGACCCAAGTGCAGTTGAACCTAAATTAGCAAAGGCTTTTGACAAGTTTATGTACAAATATTATGATAGAAAGTTTGTAACAAATTATTGGAATTTGCAGCGTGTTGACCGTATCTATTTATATTCAACTGATTTCACTTCCATTTCAATGGAATATGGTAGTTATAAAACTGTTTTGTATCTATTTATTGTAGCGTTTCTGGTACTTGTTATTGCATGGGCTAATTTTATTAATCATTCAATTGCACGCTTGCCGGATAGAGCGAAAGAATTAGGAATTAGAAAGACGATTGGCGCTTCCCGCAAACAATTAATTAAACAATTTTTAACCGAAGCAGTAATAATCAATCTTGCAGCTGTTGTAATAAGTATAATTATTGTCGCAAGCTCCGTTAAATACCTGAATCAATTTTTAGGAATAAATATTTCCATGTTTCAAGCTCCCAACAATTTGTTTTGGGGTGCATGGATACTACTGTTATTGACCGGGGTATTTCTTACCTCTGTTTATCCTGCCATATGGCTTTCTTCGATTCCAACCACATCTGCATTAAACAAAAAGCTAAGCAGGTCAATTGGCGGGAGTATTTTGAGGAAGACCCTGATAACTTTCCAGTTCTCAATTTCAATTGCATTGATGATAATAACTATTGTTATTTATAAACAAATAACATTTACAAGAAATAAAGATTTGGGGTTGGATATCAATAATGTATTGATCATTCGTGCAACTGATTATTCAGAGCAAGGAAAAACGAGCCATACATTTGAGCAATTTAAACAAATAGTGGCTGCTAATCCGGTAATTCGCAATGTATCATTTTCTTTAAGTATTCCAGGAGAAAGATTCGGATTTGGCAGCTACGGAAGTATTTACAGGGAAGGATTAAACGAACAAAACAATTATTTCAGAATAGGAAAGGTAGATCCAAGTTTTATAGACTTATTTAGAATAAAATTGCTTGCCGGGTCTAATTTTACAAATGAGTCGGATAATCTCAATAAAATTATTATAAATAAAGAAGCTATGAAGGTGTTTGGATTTGGAAAAGCGGCAGATGCAGTTGACAGCTATGTTAGATGGAATGGCCGCCTGTTAAAAATTATAGGTGTGATTGATAATTTTCATCAAGAGTCGTTTCATAAAACAGTGGAACCAATAGTTTTATATGTTGAAACTTTTGACCAGATTACTAGATATATATCAATTAAATTTGGCAATGGTGATAATGCTAATCAATTAGCTTATATCGAAAATACTTATAAATTTGTTTTTCCCGGACAGCCATTCGATTGTTTTTTCCTGGATGATTACTTCCATAACCAATACAAGACAGATATTCAAACAGGAAAGTTAATTTTAGGATTTGCTTTATTGGCTATTATTATTGCTGTACTTGGGTTGTTTAGTCTTATGTCATATTCCACTGTAAAAAGAACAAAAGAAGTCGGAATTCGAAAGGTAGTCGGGGCAACCATATTTGATGTTGTTTCATTACTTACAAAGGATTTTATAAAGTGGGTTCTGGTTGCCAACATAATTGCATGGCCCATTGCATATTATTTAATGAATAAATGGCTGCAGGATTTTGCTTATAGAATTGATATCAGTTGGTGGATGTTTGTTCTTTCCGGCGGAATTGCTTTGGTAATTGCATTTGTAACAATAAGCTTTCTGGCAATAAAAGCTGCGGTTGCAAACCCGGTTGAATCATTAAGGTATGATTAAGAAAACACGTTACGTTTAGAGATAGGAGTAATAATGCTAAAGAATTATTTGAAAACAGCTTTTCGAAACTTCTTACGTAATAAAGGCAATACGATTATTAATATAGTTGGTCTTGCATCTGGGATTGCAGTTTTTTTTCTGATCATACAGTACGTTTCATTTGAGCTTAGCTACGACAGTTTCAATAAGAATACCGATAGGATTTTCCGCATAGTAAACAACCGGATTTATTCTGACAAACTCGATAAAAGCGCGGGCTGTCCACCGGCAATAGCGCCAACTCTTAAAAAAGAATATCCGGAAGTTATGGAATCTACAAGGTTACGCGGTGCTGATGTAACTTTTATTAATGCCGAAAAAAATATTTCCGAGAATATTGAAAAGGTATATTACACGGAACCATCTTTTTTGAAAATCTTTTCCTTCCCATTATTAAAAGGTTCAGTATCATCTGTACTTGAAGAACCTTATAGTGTAATTATTTCGGAATCCGTATCGCAGAGATATTTCAGGAATGAAAACCCTGTGAACAAAGAAATCGAGCTGGTTAATGAGTACGGAAATCATAATTACAAAATAACGGGTGTGTTTAAAGATGTCATGCCGAATTCACACATAAAGTTTAACATGCTTATTTCATATAAGACTATCATTGCCCAAAATAAACAGGCTGAATATTATTGGGGCTGGAATGCGTTCAATACGTATGTACTTTTGGCGCCAAATACAGACCCCAAAGCGCTTGAAGCAAAATTTCCCGCAATGGTGGAAAAATACAAAAATTATGAGAGCAGCTATAAACGCGTGTATCAGTTGCAGCCGATTAAAGATATTCATTTGTATTCCAATTTGAGGTATGAGCCCGAAGTTAACGGGAGTGCCGAGACAGTTAAATTCTTATCAATTATTGCACTGTTTGTTCTAATACTTGCATGGATAAATTATATTAACCTATCAACAAGCCGTTCATTGATGCGGGCAAAAGAAGTCGGTGTTAGAAAAATATTGGGGTCCAATCGTCTTCAATTAATTCGGCAATTTTTATCCGAATCGTTTATGCTGAATGCAATTTCGTTAGGTTTAGCATTTATAATAGATATAATAGTGTTGCCTTATTTTAATCAACTTACAGGTAAGCCGCTTTCGATAGGTTTATTGCAGAATAATTGGGGATTACTAATAACTACATTTGGTGCCGGGACTTTTTTATCCGGCATTTATCCTGCATTTGTTATGTCTTCATTCAATCCGCTTATGGCTTTAAAAACAAAATCGGGTAGAATATCCGGCAAGATTAATTTGCGTAAAGCGCTGGTGATTTTCCAGTTTGCTGTTTCGATTATTCTAATTGCTTCTACTCTCGTTGTGTATATGCAACTATCCTTTATGCGCAGCAAGGATTTAGGTGTAAATATAGATCAAACTTTAATTCTAAATGCACCGACAGGAAAAGGAAGTTCTTATTCATCGGTGACTAATTTCAAAGATGCCTTATTGACGATTCCAGGCGTCAAAAATGTTTCGGCTTCGGCTTCAGTGCCGGGTAAAGGATATTCAAATGCATCGAGCGGAGTAAGAAAATTCGGCAGCAATCCTGAGGACGGAACGCAAGGATTTTATATAGATGTTGATGAAAATTATTTCAAATTGTTCGAAGTTCCGCTGGTTGCAGGCAGATCTTTTACACGGGACTCGAGATTCAACAACGAGATTATTCTAAATGAGGAAGCTGTAAAAGTATACGGGTTTAAAAATCCGGAGGATGCTGTTAATAACAAACTTATATTTGACGGTTTTGGCGGGCAAAGCATAAAAATAGTTGGAGTAATAAGGAATTATCACCAGGAATCACTAAAGAGCGCTTTACTTCCGGTAATTTTCAACCCGATAAATGCAGACGATTTGAATCTTTCTAAATATTTTTCGCTTAAAGTCGAATCTCAAAATATTCAGCAAACGCTTTCGCAGATAAGGAATAAATGGGATGAAATATATCCCAACCAGCCGTTTAAATACAATTTCCTGGACGAAGTTTTCAACTCGCAATACAAAGCTGATCAACAATTTGGAAAGGTTTTCGGTTTGTTCACTTTTTTGGCTATTGTAATCAGTTGTTTGGGATTGCTCGGTTTAGCTTCTTTTTCAAATTTGCAGCGCACCAAGGAAATAGGAGTACGAAAAGTTCTCGGGGCTTCTGTCCCCGGAATAATTTCCATGCTTTCAATAGATTTTACAAAATGTGTATTAATAGCAAACATTATTGCATGGCCTGTCACGTATTTTATAATGAATAAATGGTTACAGGATTTTGCATACAGAATAAACATTAGCTGGTGGATATTTATTCTCTCCGGCGGAATAGCTTTAATGATTGCGCTCGCTGCTGTTAGTTATCACGCTGTCAAAGCAGCGGTTGCAAATCCAATAAAAGCACTACGGTACGAATAAGGAGAAAAGGAAATGTTAAAAAATTATTTGAAAATTGCTATTAGAAATCTAGTCCGTCATAAAGCATTCTCGTTCATTAACATTTTCGGATTGGCACTTGGAATGGCTGTATTCCTTTTGATAATAATGTATAGTATTAATGAATTAAGCTACGATAAATTCCATAAACAGCATAAAAATATCTATCAAGTTGAAATTGGCAGCGGTTTTTATACAATGGCGCCGTTGGGTACAATGTTTAAAAATAATATCCCTGATTTTGAAAAAATCGTAAGGATAGATAATAATGGATTGGGAGGAGGAAAATCGCCTATAGTAGAAACGATTGTAGGAGGCAAAAGTCAAAAGATTAAGATTCAAGATATCATCTTTGCCGATCCTACTCTGTTTGAAATGTTTAAGTTCCAGGTAATATACGGTAATCTTTCCATTGCTTTAATCGAACCCTATTCAATTGTTCTAACTAGAAGTACAGCACTCCGTTTATTTGGTTCCGAGAATGCAGTTGGAAAGACAATCCATTATGTTGGTGATAGGAACAGTCAGCCCAAAATGGACATGACTGTGACAGCCATTGTTGAGGATGTCCCTAACAATTCAAGTATAACCTTTAATGGAGTAGGTTCAATATCAACATTGTATGCGGTAAAACCATCCGGTGTTGAAATTGATGAAGATTGGCATAATTCGTTTTATTCAACATTTGTATCATTCAAACAACAAAACGTCAGTACCTTTTCCGGTAAGCTTAATCAATTATGGTTGGGAATAGAAAAAAGATTAGGTTGGAGTCATGAAGAAATCAGTCTGATTCCACTCGATGACGTCCACTTTCATAACAACAACAAACAACAATTAATATTTCTTCTGCAGCTTATTGGAGTGTTCATACTGGGAATTGTTTTAATCAATTTCATCAACTTAACAATAGCCAAGTCAACAACTCGAGCCCGTGAAATTGGTGTTCGCAAAGTAATGGGTTCAAATCGTATAACACTCATAAAACAATTTTTAAGCGAATCGATTTTAATTAGTTTAATTGCTGCGCCTTTTGCCTTAATACTTGTCGAGTTAACCAAACCCCTTTATATTAAATTGATAAGTAAACAAATCCCGTTTAACATACTAAATCAACCGCTTTTTATTTTAATTCTGATTGTAAGCATCATAATTATTGGCATAATTGCAGGTGTTTATCCGGCGCTTATTCTTTCAGCATTCAAACCGGTATCTGTTCTTAAAAGTGAAGTAACCAAAGGTACAAAAGGAAAATCACTGCAGCACGTTCTTATCGTATTTCAATTTGCAATCTCTATCGCACTTATTATTTGCACTATTCTGGTTTCAAAACAAGTGAGCTACCTTAAAACCAAAGACCTCGGGTTCGACAATAAAAACATTATTCACTTCAATCAGAGTCAACCAATAGGTCAGCAATATGATGTTTTTAAACAAAAGCTGCTTCAAAATCCGAATGTGCTTGGGGTGTCACGTTCAAATGGACCTCTCGGCCAAGATTTTCCTATTGGACTTCAAACTGAATTCAACGGTTCATTGAAACCTTACAGGGCATCCACTGTAGATCCTGATTTTATTCCAACTATGAAAATTGAGATGGTGGAAGGGAGACCTTTTTCATGGGATATCCAGAGTGATCATTACAAGATCATTATTAATGAAACTTTTGTCAAAGAATTTAATTTAAAACCGGCTTTGGACGCTCAAATAAAATGCTTTGATCATAAACTAAGTGTTATTGGTGTGATGAAAGATTTTCATTACACATCTTTCCATCAAAAGGTTGCACCGGTTGCATTGTTGTGGGTTGATTGGAACCGACAAATAAATATCCGGATAAGTAACAAGGATGTATCTCAAACAATTCAATATGTTGGAAATGTTTGGAACGAAATATCACCGGATACACCTTTTGAATTTAAATTTCTCGATCAAACTTATGATAAACTATATAAGTCGGATGAGCAATTCAGCAGCATTATTGACAGTTTTTCTGTAGTTGCAATAATTCTTGCATGTATGGGTTTATTCGGGTTGATCTCCCATAACATGAACCGAAGGATAAAGGAAATAGGCATTCGAAAAATTCTTGGTGCAACTGTTAACTCAATAGTATTTATAATGATCCGCGATTTATTAAAGTGGGTGGTGCTTGCCAATGTTGTTGCCTGGCCGCTTGCATGGTTTATCATGAACAAGTGGCTGCAAAATTTTGCATACAGAATTGAAATAAGTTTGTGGATTTTCGTTCTATCCGGCGGAATCGCTTTAATTCTTGCGATGGCTACAGTTAGCCTGCAAGCAATAAAAGCAGCAGTAGCTGACCCGATAAAATCGATTAGATATGAATAAAATGGAGAAATTATGTTAAAAAATTATTTGAAAATAGCTATTAGAAATTTCTGGAAGAATAAACAATTTACAATAATAAATATCATTGGCTTATCTGTAGGTATGGCATGTGTAATATTAATTTTGTTGTGGGTAACAGACGAACTTAGTTTTGATAGATTCCATGATAATGCAGATAATATCTACCTGGTACTTCATGATCTTGGAAATAAAACAATTGGACAAACATCAACTTTACTAGCTCAAACTATGGTAAGTGAATTACCGGAAATTAAAAAGGCAACTAACTATGCCCAGCTATCAGAAAACATGAGCTTTTTAGTCCAATATGGTAATAAAGTTTTCAATGAATCAGTAAGCATAGCTGACTCAAATTTTTTTAATGTATTTTCCTTCAAATTAGCTGAGGGTAGTCCATCCCATGCTCTTACCGACTTGAACTCAATGGTTGTTACAAAAGACATTGCTAAAAAATATTTTGGTGATGAAAAAGCATTGGGCAAAATTCTTAATATAACAGCATTCGGGCGAAAATGGACGGTGAAAATTAGCGGTATTTTGGAAAATATACCTCATAATTCAAGTATCCAATGCAGAATGATTGTCCCAACCGAATGGTTTAAATCTCTTGTTACCGAAAATTTTGGCAGCAATTTTAATTTTTGGGATAATCTTTCCGTGCAAACATATGTCCAAGTCAATAAAAATAGTGATATTCAAAAATTACCGGACAAGATTAAATTGTGCGAAATAAAATATCACCCTGAAAATAATTCGTCAATCCCTAAATACTCACTAATTCCACTTATCAAAATACATTTGTATGGAAATGGAATAAACTTTTTAAGAATAGCAATTGGTGATATTAAATATGTACGAATTCTCTTCTTAGTTTCAGTTATCATTTTACTTATTGCTGGTATTAATTACATCAATTTATCAACTGCACTTTCTTTTAAACGTGTTAAAGAAATAGGTGTACGGAAGCATTTGGGGGCAGAGAAGAAGACTCTTATTATACAGTTTTTATGCGAAAGTCTTCTTATTTCTTTTATAGCATTATTTGGCACTATCATTCTTGTTGAGCTATTTCTTCCGCAGTTTAATATACTTTCGGGTAAAAAATTATCGATCCATCCCACTGATTATGATTTTATCTGTACTGCATTAATAATTACAATAGTAACCGGCATTGTTTCAGGCAGCTACCCTGCACTATTTCTTTCTTCACTTGAGCCGATTAAGGCATTCAAAGCTAAAATGAAACTTAGTAGGAATGGTATGGTATTAAAGAAAGGCCTTGTAATATTCCAGTTTACCTTATCAATTATTATTATCATTTGTACTTTTGTTATAGCTGAGCAGTTGTCATTTATGAGAAATAGTGATATTGGTCTTGAAAAAGAAAATATAATATGTATAAAGTTGAGTGATGAAGCAAACGGAAAATATGAATTATTAAAAAATGAACTGGATTCACATCCGGATATTCTAAGTCTATCACGTTCGGAATCTGTAAATAGTAAAGAATGGGGTAGTACTGCAGATGTGCACTGGGAAGGGGAAACAGATAAAGACCATAAACAATTCTGGGAATTATATACCGATTATGATCTAGCATCAGTATTCAAAATTGAAATGAGTCAGGGAAGATATTTTTCTGATAAATATCCGTCTGATTCATCTAATGCGTTTGTAATTAATAATGCTGCTGCAAAAGCGATGCATCTCAATACACCGTTAAATGCAAAAATACAGATGGGGAAAAAAAAAGGTACAATTATTGGTGTTACAAAAGATTTTCATTTCTCAACATTTTATAATGCAATAGAACCATTGATCATAACAATCCCTGATATATCAAAACAGAAACTATACTACAGAACATTATCAATTCGCTTAAAGCCTGGATCAATTAATAGATGCATGACATTTGTAGAGCAGAAATGGAAAGAGATTAACCCTGGAAGTCCATTTAATTTTTATTTTTATGATGAATCAATAAATGCTCAATACAGTGCTGAACAACAAATGGGAACAATCTTTAAGTATTTTTCATTTCTCTCAATACTTTTTGCGTGTCTTGGTCTTTTTGGATTAGTTTCTCTTGAAACAGAACAGCGGAAAAAAGAAATTAGTATTCGTAAGGTATTGGGCTCAACAACAGCAAATACAATATCCCTTTTATCCAAAGAATTTTTATTATGGGTGATAATTGCTAATCTAATTGCATGGCCTATAGCCTATTATTTCATCAGCAAATGGCTTCAAGATTTTGCCTACAGAATAAATATAAGCTGGTGGATATTCGTTTTATCGGGTTGTATAGCCTTAGTGATAACCATTGTTACAGTCGGTTTCCAGGTAATTAAAGCGATAACCACAAACCCCGTTGAATCATTAAGATATGAATAATAAGATATTATATAAAACACGTTACGTTTAAAGATAGGAGCAATAATGTTAAAGAATTATTTGAAAACTGCGTTAAGAAATATAACAAAGAACAAAACATTTTCATTGATAAACATACTTGGTTTTGCTTTCGGTATGTCAATCTGCCTGATGATAGTACTTTATTTAATGAAGGAATACAGCTTTGATAGCTACCATACTAATGCCGCTTCAATTTACCGGATGGTAGCCGCAGTGGATAATTACAGCACAATTGATTACCGCGTTAAAAATGCTGTGACTGAAAATTTTCCGCAGGTAAAAAATGCTTCTATTATCGAGATTTTTCCAAAGCCGATAGAAACCTATTACAACGGAAGTGCTTATTTTATCGATAATATTATGTCAACCGATAGTAATTTTTTTGAAATGTTCACAGCTCCGTTTATTTATGGAAACCCCAAAAAACCATTTCAAAATATAAATTCCGTTGTGTTGACCGAGAGTGCATCACGCCTTCTTTTCGGGAATGAAAATTCTTTTGGTAAGGAAATCACAATTCGTCTTCCATTTCGTCCTGAAAACCGTTTAATTATCAGCGGTGTAATCAAGGATTTTCCGGATAATTCAAGTTTAAAAGCAAATGTTATAGTTAATGCAGAGAATCAGGATTTTAAACTTTATTTCAGTTGCGAGAAGGGTGATGATAAAAGTACCTACCGCTGGTTATTCAATATTTATCTGCAATTAAACAAGAATGCCGATCCTAATCAATTGGTTGCAGATATTAATAACAGGGCGCAGCTTTTGGCGCCATACGAAAAGAAAATCAGTTTACTACCTTTGAATGAAATGTACCTCAATGATTACTCCAAAGGCGGTGATGCGTTGAAGGGGAATCCTAAATTACTGAGATTATTTTTAGGTATTGCATTAATTGTTCTTGTGCTAGCAGTAATTAATTACGTCAATTTGACTGTTGCTCGCCAAAACAAAAGGAATAAAGAAACCGGTATCAGGAAGACGATCGGGGCAAATAGAAAAGACTTGATTTTTCTTTTTCTTATTGAATCGGTTCTTGTAACGGTAATTGCATTTGGAATTGCATTGATAATACTGATGTTGGGACTTCCTTATTTTAACGGGATAGTAGAAAGTTCTTTAAGCGTTCGGCCTCTTATAGAATTTCCAACCAGTATAATAGTAATACTTTCAATATTCCTGATTGGTGTTTTAGCAGGTATGGGTCCTGCGGTGTTGCTCTCATCTTTCAATCCGGTAAAAATATTAAATGGTGGTTCATTCTCTCATAGAAGAAAAAGTATTTTTAGAAATGCCCTTACTGTATTCCAATTCACAATTTCAATCGGGTTGATATTTTGCATAATCGTCATAGAAAAACAGATCGATTTTGTAAAAAATCAAAATCCGGGATTTAATAAGGAACAATTACTTTGTATCGATATGCCGGCATTGCAAAAAACCGATGGATCAGAAGCGGAACTGCTGTTGGATAAACTAAAACAACATAAAGGTATAAAAAATATTTCGTTAACAATGGGTGCGCCCGGTTCAATTAACATGCATATGGGATCTGGAATAAAAGGGAAGGATAAGAACTTATCTATAATTACGGCTGACTCTTCTTTTTTAAAAACTTTTGAAATCCAACAGATAATAGGCAGATCACTCATGCCAGGGGATATGGGTAATGTATGTATGCTAAATGAAGCAGCATACAAATATTTTGAATGGACTGACCTCAAGGATAAAAGGTTCAACAACGGTAAAGTTGGCGGATATGAAGTAATTGGAGTGGTTAAAAATTTTAATTATGCTTCAATGCATAACGCTATTGAACCTATGTGCGTTATTTTCGATGCACATTACCCTACTCAAATCAACTTAAGAATTGCTAAAGGCGCTGTTGCGAATTCCCTTGAATATATTAATAAATTGTGGAAGGAGATTGTTCCCAACTACCCGCTGAAGTATCAATTTTATGATGAGTGGTTTGACTCGATGTATAGGAAAGAAGACAAACTAGCAAAGACAATTGCGATGTATGCTTTATTGGCAATTAGTATTTCGTGCCTCGGGATATTAGGGCTGGCAATATTTTCATCAGAAAGCAGAAGCAAGGAAATCGGAATTCGCAAGGTGCATGGAGCCAATATAAAAGATTTAATGCTGCTTATGAACATTGATTATATAAAATGGGTAGTGATTGCCTTTGTAATTGCATGCCCTGTCGCATGGTACATAATGGATAGCTGGCTGGAAGATTTTTCATACCGGACAACCATTAGCTGGTGGATTTTTGCTCTTTCAGGAGTAATTGCTCTGATGATTGCTTTGCTAACCGTGAGTTATCATGCAATCAAAGCGGCTACTGCAAACCCAATTGACTCACTAAGGTACGAATAAAGAGAAATGGAAATATTGAATGGAGTTTATAATTATTTGTCCGTAACAAATCATTTATTGATAATGAAGTTAAGGAGATAATAATGTTTAGGAATTATTTTAAGTTTATGTTTAGACATTTAATTAAACATAAAATTTATTCAACAATAAACATTATTGGCTTGGCAGCAGGTCTTGCAAGCGCCGTTCTTGTAATGCTTTGGGTTAAATATGAATTGAGTTATGATAAATTTCATAAAAATGCCGACAGATTATACAGGGTTGCTTTTACAAACGAACAAAAAGAGTTTCATGGGTTCTACCAACCGGGTCCATTAGCAAAATATCTCAAGGACAACTTTCCTGAAATAGAACAAGCCACAAGTTATTCCGAGATACAATGGAAAGTATCTTATGAAACTAAGGGCTTTTTTTGCGATGGAGGTCTTGTCGATTCTTCTTTTTTCAAAATGTTTTCTTTCCCATTGGAAGTTGGAAATGCAAACTCAGTACTTACAAATCCTAATTCGGTAGTTATTTCCAGTTCATTAGCTCATAAAATGTTCGGTCTAGTTAACCCGGTTGGAAAAGAGCTTAATCTAAACGATCAGGTTACTAGAATAGTAACTGGTGTTTTTTCAGATATTCAAAAAACATCACATATCAAATTCGATTTTGTAACATCTTTTTCCGGTGCGCCGACTTGGATGAATGCATGGGATCGAAAGTGTGTTTATGCTTACGTGTTACTTCGTGAAAACGCTTCTTTTGATGAAATAAACAATAAGATTTATGGCGTAATGAACCAACATAATCCAACATGGAAAAACATTCTTTATTTATTTCCAATTACAAAGAGCCATCTTTATGAACCTGGTAAGACCGGTCGGATAGTTTATGTATATATCTTTTCCGCGTTTGGATTTTTGGTTTTAATAGTTGCGTGCATCAATTTTATGAATCTTTCAACCGCACAATCTAAAAAACGAATGAAAGAAATCGGACTAAAAAAAACTGTTGGTTCCTCGCGTATGAATCTTATAAAACAATTTATGACAGAATCCACAATACTTTCATTTATATCGCTTCTAATCGCAATGATATTGGTAGAACTAAGTTTACCCTTTATAAACGATATACTGGATACCAAAATCACCATGATTTATTCTGTAAGCATGGCGCTTGTTTTGTGTGGTATTACATTATTTACGGGTTTTATGGCCGGCAGTTATCCAGCTATTTATCTCTCATCATTTAAACCGATATCTGCGCTTAGCGGAAATACTTTTAAAGCGGGAGAAAACAGTTCATCTATTTTCATAAATGCTATGGTAATAGCTCAATTTTCATTCGCGGTGTTTATTATCACATGTGTTTTGATAATCGTTAGCCAACTCAACTTTCTTCAATCTAAAGATATAGGTTTTAATAAAGAGCAGGTTCTTGTGATAAGCACTAGGGGTGCTCTACATAAAAATGTTACAGTCGTGAAAAATGGATTACTAAAATTACCGTTTGTATTAGGTGCAACGGTATCGGCAAACGACCTGACAAATTTTCGAGGATCCGGAACAGGCCCTATTGATTGGGAAGGACGAAACTCGGATAAAATTCTTGAAGTGGGCTTTAATTACGTTGATGAAGATTTTGCAAAGACGTTTCAAGTTAAGATGAAACAAGGCAGATTCTTCTCAAAAGACTTTTCTACAGATATGTCTGAAGAGTTTATTGTAAACGAAGCAACTGTAAAAGCGATGCATATTGATAATCCTGTAAATAAAAACATGTCAACATGGTTTGGCAGAAAGGGAAAAATTGTTGGCGTGATAAGTGATTTTAATACTCTATCCCTTCGTGATGAAATGACACCGGTTGTTTTTATCCCGGCGCCATCTGCAAATTACCTTTGCATACGTATTTCATCAACAAACCTTTTTAGTGCTGTGAAGTCTATTGAGGAAAAAATTAAAGAAGTTGTTCCCGACGATCCTTTCGATTATAAGTTTATGGATGAAGTGATTGAAAATCTTTACAAAACAGAACAGGCAACTGCAAAAATGACTGCCTTCATTGCAATACTTGCAATTCTTATTTCTTGCCTTGGTTTGTTCGGTTTGGCTTCTTTTGCAGGTGAACAACGCACAAAAGAAATAGGAATACGTAAGGTACTGGGTGCATCGGTTGCTAATGTACTTATCATGCTCACAAAAGATTTTACTAAATGGATTTTATTTGCCAATATCATAGCGTGGCCGTTAGCTTTGTATGCTATGAACAAGTGACTGCAAGATTTTGCATACAGAATAAACATTAGTTGGTGGGTATTTGCTCTTTCAGGTGGAATAGCTCTTATAATTGCTTTGCTAACGGTGAGTTTTCATGCAATTAAAGCGGCAACTGCAAACCCGATTGAAAGCTTAAGGTATGAATAATATAATATTTGAGGAGAAACTCATGAAAAGAAATCCATTTTTACTTGTGACAATTCATTGTCTGTTTATTCTGTGTCTTTTTACTTCCTTGCAAGGAGGACAAATAAAGAAAACGTATTCGAATAAAGAATCTCTTAAGCTAAAGGCAATTCTGGGAAGCTGTAAAATTATAAAAAGCAACGACAACACAATTCACATAGATGTACAATATTCGTTTAACGAAAACGAATATCATGCTGTTTTCACTGAGCTTGAGGATAGTCTTTTTCTTGAAGAAGTATTTTCTGTAAAAGATCCGGTGGGAACTTCAGCTTGGATTATAGCTGTACCGGCAGATATAAAATTATTCTTGAGTTCCTCAACTGGAAATATTGTTGTTGAAGGGGTAAAGTCGAAAATTAAAGCTGAAACAGGTACGGGAGCAGTCGAAATAAATAAATCAAGAGGAGTATTTGATATCGAATCGGGTATGGGTAGTGTTCATGGTACTGATGTCGTAATTAATGGAAGCAGTAGATTTGGGTCGGGTATGGGGCAAGTCTATATCTCCATTGCAAGCAGTCCGGACTATAATATTACGGTTTCATCAGGAATGAGCGACGCTATATTGGACTATAATGGAAATCCGTTAAAAGGTTGTTTTGAATTTATTGCCAAACATGGTTTTGGCCACATAGTTTCTGACGTTCCATTTGAAAAAGAAGAGATGACAAGTGATGATCATTTTCAATATGACAAGAAATCCTTTAAGGTTGAGGATGGAAATATACCCAGGATACGGATCGAAACAGGAAATGGACAGGCAAAACTTATCAATTAGTACTTTGATGCAGGTAGAAAAAAAAACAATAAATAAGAGCGGCAATTATGATTGTGAGTTATCTAAAAACGGCTTTAAGAAACCTGATGAAGCACAAAGGTTATTCTGTAATTAATATCATTGGTTTGGCGCTCGGATTAACTTGTGCCATTGTTATCATGGTGTGGGTTCAGGATGAATTCAGTTTTGACCGGTTTCATCAAAATGGTAATACAATATACCGAGTTATTTTAGAAACATCATCATTCTCTGCGGCTGTTACATCGCCGCCTTTGGGGCCAAGAAGTCAGGCAGAACTACCTGAAATTGTTAATACAGCAAGATTTCTCAGAATACCCGAAAAGCTTTTCCAATCTGATCATAACACATTTTACGAAAATGGGGGAGTGGTGGCAGATCCCTCCTTTTTTGAGATGTTCACATTTCCTTTTATCAAAGGCGATCCGAAGACTGCCCTTACTAACACGGATAATGTTGTAATTACGGAAACAATGGCAAAAAAATATTTTGGCAATACAGATCCAATAAATAAGAATCTAATAATGCGGGGGAGCGGACCGCTCAAGGTAACAGGTGTGATAAAAGATATCCCGCAAAACTCACATCTCCAGTTCGATTATGTCATTCCCTTTCAAGTGCTTAAACTGATCGGTATGGATGTTGAAAATTGGAGTTCAAAATTTCTGCAGACCTATATACAGCTTAATCCACATGCAAATGTATACGAAACAGCCGATAAAATGAATAACTTGTATCATCGTTATTCAAACGATGCCAATATAAAACTTGTATTACAGAATTTAAAAGATATTCATTTGACATACGGTTTCCAATATGATAATGCGCTTGTCAGTGATAGAAAATATATCTGGATATTTTCGCTGGCTGCATTCATAGTGCTGTTTATAGCGTGCATGAATTTCATCAACTTTGTAACAGTCAGTTCTGTACTCCGGTGTAAAGAAGTAGGGCTGCGAAAAACCATTGGAGCAAGTCGTCTTCAACTTGCAATCCAGTTTCTATCAGAATCCGGCATAATAATAGCAATATCGGCTCTTCTTTCGATAATAATTGCAGAAATTATCCTTACCTGGTTCAACCGGATTTCAGGAAAAATCCTTTCCATCCGGTACACAAGTTATGAATTCATAATCGGCTTTTTAATTATAATTGTACTGACTGGTTTGATTGCCGCAGTTTATCCGGCCGTTTATCTTTCGGCATTAAAGCCTGTACAGGGATTTAAATCTATATTCCACATGAAAAGGAAAAAAAGTGTTAGTTTCAGAAGTATCCTGGTGGTTGCACAGTTTTCTTTGTCAATTGCTCTAATAGTTTCAACTTTCATCATTTCGAATCAGGTTTCTTTCATGAGGAATACAACAATGGGTTTCAATAAAGAAAATATTATGTATCTCCCAATTAGAGGCGAGATAAATAAAGTTTACCGATCTTTAAAAGATGAGCTGTTGCGGAACCCAAATATCAGCTCCGTTTCATTGAGGGATTGCATGCCAACAGTTGATGGTAATGCCACATCTTGGGTAAGAGAAGGCAGGAGTGCGGATGAGGGCGTGAAACTTGAATACAATGTAGTAGATTGCGACTACATCAAAACAATGGGAATGGAGGTTGCAGAGGGTCGAGATTTTTCAATAAATATGATCTCCGACGTAAAAGAAGCTTGTATTCTGAATGAAGAAGCAAAAAAAGAGATGGGTAAAGAAGCCACGGTCGGAAAATGGATATTGGTCAATGGACAAAATAGGAAAATTATAGGCATTGTGAAAGATGCTCATTTTAAATCGCTACAGTATAAAACTTCACCGCAAATCATGACGCTTGTGACAGATTTTAATTCGCCAAATATCGATGATCGAGGTGTCATATTCATCAGAACAAAAAAAACAGAGATGCCAATAGTTTTGGCTGATATTAAGGAGCTGTGGTATAAATTCAATCCGGACTTTCCGTTCGAATTCCATTTCCTGGATGAAACTATTGATAACCTTTACATGTCGGAAGTAAGAATAAACACAATCTTAACCTGTTTTACGATGCTTGCAATTGGTATTTCATGCCTCGGACTATTTGGAATGTCTTCATTTCTGGTAAATCTAAAGACAAAAGATATAGGTGTTCGGAAAGTTCTCGGTGCTTCAATATCAAATATCGTATTGATGTTGGTTAAAGATTTTACCAAATGGGTACTTCTATCAAATGTTATAGCGTGGCCTGTAGCATATTATTTCAACAGCAAATGGCTGCAAGATTTTGCTTACAGAATTAATATCAGTTGGTGGATGTTTATTCTTTCCGGCAGTATTGCATTATTAATAGCATTGGTTACTGTAAGTTTTCATGCAATTAAAGCGGCTACTGCAAACCCAATTGAAAGTTTGAGGTATGAATAAATTCAATCATCAATAAATGATTATCCATACTTGGTAATTGAACAAAGGAGAAAACATATGTTACGAAATTATTTCAAAATTGCAATTAAGAACTTGTTGAATAATAAGCTGTATTCATTCATAACTATTTTCGGACTCGCTTTTGGTATGGCATGCTTTTTATTGATATTCAGCTACATTCGGTTTGAAAACAGCTATAACGATTTTCATAAAAACGCAAAGAATATTTACCGGCTGGATAAGCAGGTGCAGGGACCAGGTTATACATACTACCGTTCTCTTGTAGGTTCTGCACCGGCAATATTTCTTCATCAAGAATATGCAGCGGTAAAAAACACGGTTAGATTAGCCTGGTTTCCAAATTGTCTGACAAATGTTGGAGAAAATGCATCCCGTGAGAAAAGTTTTTTATTTGCTGATAGCAGCGTTTTCAACGTTTTTACTTTCCCTCTGAAAATTGGAGATGCACAATCTGCATTAGAAAAACCATTCTCAGTTGTAATTACTCCTCAGATTGCACAAAAATATTTCGGCAATGAAAACCCTGTGGGAAAAATAATTTATTATCAATTACAAGGATTCCCCGGCAAATTCTCCTTTACTGTTACAGGAGTATGTGAAAATATACCATCCAATTCTACAATTAAATTCGACTTCCTTGCTTCATTTTCCAGTTATGGAAAGATTATTGGAAATGAGAAATTACTTGGCAGCTGGGACGGTCCAATATGGACATTTGTTCAGCTGCCGGATAATTACGATCCAAAGAACCTCGAAGCTTTATTCCCAACATTTGCAGAGAAATTTGTTCCGAAAACTGATATAAAGGTAAATACCTATAGACTGGTATCGTTGAAAGATACTTATTATGAAAAAGGAGACGGGATAGGAATAATGGACTTTGGAATAAGACCAATCTCTTATTTTTTATTAGTAGTAGCTTTTCTTGTTTTATTGATAGCATGCTTGAATTATATGAATTTGCTTTCGGCGCACTCAATAGTTCGTGCAAAGGAAATTGGTGTGCGAAAAGTGCAGGGTGCAAGCCGGGTCCAATTAATAATTCAATTTATCGGCGAATCTGTTATTGTTTCGTTCTTTTCTCTTTTGTTAGCAATCTTACTTGTTGAATTGCTGCTTCCTTCTTTTAAGACAATATTAATGAATGCATTTCCAACAATGGGGTTGCTTGCTAAGAGGAATATTGATTTTAATATCTTAGACATTCATCAGTTAGTCAATATGATCATCATTTCGTTTACAGTTGGAATTCTTGCAGGTATTTATCCTGCAATTGTTCTCAGCGGATATAATCCTACTCATATTCTGAAGGGTGAACTTAGGGCCGGTAAGACTGCGGCATTTTTCAGAAAGATATTGGTGGTAATCCAATTTTCTATTGCTGTTATATTTATAACTTGTTCGTTGCACATTTTATTACAGATAAATCATTGGAAAAATGCCGATCTCGGATTCAATAAAAATGATTTAATTACAGTACCGGTTCTTGATAATTCGGTCAAACAAAAATATCAGCTTTTGAAGAACGAACTTTTACAGAGTTCAAACATAACAAGTGTTACTTCATCTAATTTGCTGCCTGGCGGTGATGATATTAATGTTTTATTACTTCGTTCAGGAACGGTAAAAGATTTGTTAGTAGGAACATATTACGTAGATGAAGATTTCATCAAAACTGTTGGACTTAAGATGAACGGAGGCAGGGATTTCTCCGTAACAGTATCAAACGATTCCAAGTCAGCAATTTTAATGAATCAGGCGGCAATAAAGGCTTGCGGATGGAATCATGCTAATGGTCAGGAAGTGGAGCTGTACACAAAGGAAAATGATAAAACTAATATTGCATACACGGCTAATGTTATTGGAGAAATCAAAGACTTCCAGTACCGGTCGTTTTTAGATCAGTCAACTTTACCGTTGATAATAAAGGTTAGACCAGATGTGATGAATTATATTTTAGTCCGGACCAATAAGGGAGTTTCACAGAAAGCAATTGCGGATATAAAGTCTGTATGGAAAGACATGAACTTCGACCAGTCTTTTGAGTGCTCGTATCTGACAGATGAAATTAATGAAAATTATTCGATTTTTGAATCTGCTGATTCATTAATACGATTCGGGGCGATTATAACAATTATAATAGCCAGCCTTGGACTTTTTGCTTTAGCCTCATTTATAATTGACAGAAAGACTAAAGAAATCGGTATACGGAAAGTAATGGGTGCTTCCACAAGAAATATTATCTTCAAGCTGTCAGGATCATTTATAATGCTGGTATTAATAGCTAATGCTATTGGGCTAGCCATATCCTATCAATTGGTATCGTTAATGCTGCAAGAGCTGCCGCATCACATTGAAATAAACGTATGGCTGCTTTCGGGTTCTTTTGTTTTTTTGATGATTCTTGCTATAGCAGCTGTTGGAGTAAAATCCTTTGAAGCTGCGACTGTTGACCCGGTGAAATCTCTTAAATATGAATAATTAATATATATAGGTAATTTATAACAAATATGCGGAGAAAAAAATGTTTATTAATCTATTAAAACATTACCTGCGCAGTATTACAAGACGCAAACTATTCTCATTTATTAATATCACAGGTTTGGCATTTAGTATCGCATTTTTGGTCTTGATCGGCCAATTCATTTATTATGAATCCAATTATAATAATTCTATAAAAAATGTGGATAACATTTACAGGCTTGTTGATTTCGAAAAGAAGGAATATAAAATTGATTACAGAATTAAGGAGCAGTTATTAAGTGGTATTCCCGGTATTAAAAATGCCTGCCTATTAAGTCATTTTAATATTAATAGTGACGTTGAGATAAATAATGAATTATTCAAGATAAAAGATATAGCGCTTGTTGATTCAAACTTTTTCAATGTATTTAACTTATCATTTCTTTTAGGAAACTCAAAGCAGGCATTAAACTCCGTTGATAATATTGTCCTAACAGAAAGAACGGCAAAACAATTTTTTGGTACAATCGATGTAATTGGAAAAACTATCCGCATGGGACATCAATATGATATGCTGGTTACAGGTGTAGTAAAAGATTTACCCGATAATATCAGCCTAGCTGCTGATTTATTTATAAGCCATGCTAATGCAATAGATCGAAAATTGTATAGTAGAGGGGCAAAAATAAATGGCAGGGAATTATTTTATTTCAGTGTTTTTGCCGAATTAAACAAAAATGCAGATAAAGCCGCTGCTGAGAAACAAATATCCTCGTTGAATAATATCGATGATTTTCTTTATCCTAAAAATGTGATACTTACGACTTTTAGTTCGAATTATTTCAATACGGATTATAAGGAAAAGGATTTACAGCATGGGAATACCGGATTAGTGATGCTGTTGTCAATTATAGGTCTAGTTGTTCTCTTGATTGCAGTCATTAATTTTGTAAATCTTACTACAGCGTCTTACAGGTACCGATTTACCGAATTTGGTGTTAAAAAATGTCTGGGTGCCGATAGAAAATCACTTATTAAGCAACTCATAGCCGAATCGTCATTCACAACAATTATTTCATCTTTCCTGGGATTAATTTTGGCTGGATTATTCCTTCCTTATTTCAACCAATTTATAGATAAAAATCTAACTTTGCAGGTATTTAATGATTTCCATTTTCTTCTGCTCTTTGTTGTATTCGTTTTAATATTAAGTCTCTTTATAGGTATTATCCCTGCATTAATTCTATCGAAAGTACCCACGTTGCAGCTTTTTAAATTAAATCCATCGTTAAAAGGAGGAAGGAAAATATATCGTAATATTCTTACAATGTTCCAGTTCTCAATTGCGATAATCCTTATTGCCGGATTGATGATTGTTTATAAACAAATTGATTATGTAAAACACAGAAATATTGGTTTTAAATCTGATCAATTATTATATCTAAACTTACGTTATCCTCTTCCAGACAGAGTACGGGTATTATCCGATAAACTGCAGCAGTATAATGGAGTAAGGTCCTTAACAAAAACATTCGGTGTACCCGGCACTATCTATATGAGTGTTAATGGTTATAAAACGATGGATATTGATTCTGCTACGTTGAAGACTTTTGATTTTAAACTTATTAAAGGGAGAGATTTACTGCCCGGTGATATCGATAAAGCGGTAATAATTAATGAGACCGCATTGAATAAATTAGAAGATAAGAATTGGGAAAATCAAAAAATAAACGGTATGGAGATTGTCGGGGTAGTATCGGATTTTAATTATTCATCTCTTTATAATAAGGTTGGTCCATTTTTAATGGAATATGGTGATTGTAAAAAAGCAAGTATGATAACAATGAGAATTGTTGGGCCAATTGGCGAAGCTGTGAATTATATCAATAAAACGTGGAAAGAAATATGCCCTGATTACCCTATAGATCTTAATTTTTATGATGAGCACTTCGCATCAATGTATAGGAAAGAGGAAAACCTTGCTTCTCTGGTAAGTATATTTTCCATTCTCGCCGTTGTAATTTCATGCTTGGGCATATTCGGTTTGTCTGTTTTTCAATCCGAACAAAAAATAAAGGAAGTAGGAATTAGAAAAGTTCTCGGTGCAACGGTTCCGGAAATTGTTCTCATGCTGACAAAAAGTTTTTCTATTTGGATAGTCTTTGCCAACATTATTGCATGGCCTGTTGCATATTATTTCATGAATAAATGGCTTCATGATTTTGCATACAGAATAAATATAAGCTGGTGGATTTTTGTTATTGCGGGAGGAATAGCATTAGTAATTGCGATGGCAACAGTAAGTTTGCAGGCAATAAAAGCAGCAGTAGCTGATCCCGTAAAAACACTGAGATACGAATAATTAAAATATAAAGGTAAGTTATAACAAATAAGCGGAGCACAAAATGTTTCTTAATCTATTAAAACATTACCTACGCGTTATTTCAAGACGAAAACTATTTTCTTTTATCAATATTACCGGATTAGCATTCGGAATAGCATTTGTAATTCTGATCGGTCAATTCGTTTATTATGAATTCAATTATAATTCTTCTCTTAAAAATGTCGACAATATTTTTCGTGTTGTAGATGCTGATCGTAAGGATTATAATGTTGATTACAGATTAAAGGATAAAGTACTAGAAAGTATACCTGGAATTAAAAATTCATGTCTTCTTAATAATTTTAGTATTGATGCTGAAACTGGGAACAAATTATTCCGGCTTAAGCATATGCTTATGGTTGATGCTAATTTTTTCGATGTTTTTAACATCAAATTTCTTTCCGGAAATCCAAAACTGGCATTAAGCGCAATTAATAATGTTATACTAACAGAATCAACAGCAAAAAGAATATTCGGTACTTTAGATGTTGCTGGAAAAACTTTGCGTCTAAATCATCATATTGATATGATCGTTACAGGTGTTGTAAAAGATCTGCCAAAGAACCTTAGCTTTGATGCGGAAATATTTGTTAATTATTCTAATTCCCCTGAGCAGAAATTGCCCTACCGGGAAATGAGTTCCAATAATAAAAGTAAATTCCTTTTCAGTATGTTTTTAGAATTAGAAAAAATTGTTGATAAAGCCACTGTTGAAAATCAGATATCTGCATTAAATAAAATAGATGGTTTTGTTTATCCCAAACATATAATACTTGCTCCATTAAGCTCAGATTATTTTAATGTTGATTATAATGATTACGATTTAATGCATGGAAATGCCGGATTAGTAAAATTGTTATCTATTATTGGGATAATCGTACTCACACTGGCGATAATTAATTATATCAATTTGACTACAGCATCTTATAAATACAGATTAAAAGAGTTTGGAGTTAAAAAATGTCTTGGAGCTGATAGAAAATCTCTCATTAAACAACTTTCTTCGGAATCATTATTCACAACAATTATTTCATCTTTTTTAGGAATAATTCTGGCAAGCTTATTCCTCCCCTATTTCAATCAATTTGTTGATAAGACGTTAACACTACTAATATTTACCGATCTAAGATTCCTTCTTCTTTTCATAACTTTTATATTATTATTAAGCTTTCTTATAAGTATAGTACCGTCTCTAGTATTATTAAAAATATCCGCATTGCAGCTTTTTAAAGTCAATCCGTCTTTCCATGGCGGAAGTAAAGCGTTCCGCAATGTTCTTACAATGTTTCAATTTTCAATAGCGATAATTCTGATTGCCGGGTTAATTGTCATTTCCAAACAAATTAATTATGCAAAATATAAAAATGTGGGTTTTAACACTGACCAATTGATGTACCTTAAAATTGATTTTACATTAAAAGATAGAATACAAGTTTTAACAGACAAATTGCAACAATATTCTGGAATAAAGTCATTAACAAAAACATTAGGTATGCCTGGAAGTATCAATTTAATGTTGAACAGCTATGATGCAATGGCAATTGATAGCAATTCATTGAAGACATTTGGGCTTAAAATTCTTAAGGGAAGAAATATTCTACCAAGTGATATTAATAAAGCGGTAATTATTAATGAAACAGCTCTAAAGCAATTAAAAGATAAAAATTGGGAAGACAAGAAGATAGGTGGATGGAATATATTGGGGATCGTATCAGATTTTAGTTACTCATCTGTGCATCAAAAAATTGGTCCTTTTCTAATGGCGTATTGTGATTTTATGCCTCCGGATGTAATTACAATGAGATTTACCGGACCAATTAGCGAAGCTGTTAGCTATATAAATAAAACGTGGAAAGAAGTATGTCCTGATTATCAGGAAGAACTTGGATTTTATGATGAATATTTTGCATCGATGTATAAAAAAGAAGAAAATCTGGCTTCTATAGTTAGCATATTTTCAATACTTGCAATAATTATTTCTAGTATGGGAATATTTGGATTATCGGTATTTCAATCCGAACAGAGAATAAAAGAAATTGGTATTAGAAAAGTGCTCGGCGCAACTGTTCCGGAAATATTTGGTTTGTTAACAAAAAATTTTTCAAGTTGGGTAATCCTGGCAAACATTATTGCCGTGCCGGTATCTTATTATTTAATGAGTAAATGGCTTGAAGATTTTGCATTTAAAATTGGATTAAGCTGGTGGATTTTTGCTCTTTCAGGCGGAATTGCATTGTTAATAGCGTTGATTACAATAAGTATTAATACAATTAAAGCGGCTATAGCTGACCCGATAAATGCATTAAGATATGAATAAATGGAGGGAACATGTTTATAAATTATTTAAAAATAATGGTCAGAATGTTATCAAAACAAAAAATTATTTCTTCTATTAATGTTTTGGGGCTTTCTATTGGACTTGCCGCAGGCTTTACAATGATTTTATATTCAATCCATGAGATTGGTTTTGATAAGTATAATAAAAACCTGGAGAATATTTATCTTGTTAAAAATACTAGTAAAGATTTTAACTGGATTGAGCTTGAAGCTCCAAGACCTCTTGCACAGGCTGTTAAAGCCGAATTGCCGGAAATTAAGACCGCAGCAAGATCAGCAAATATTAGAGGTACAATAAAAATAAAAGATAATACTTTTAATGTAAATCAGGCTAAATCAGTGGACCCGGAAATATTCGATATTCTTTCTCTCACATTGAAATCCGGAAAAAGAGAAACAATATTTAAAGAAAGAAATTCTGCTGTAATATGTGAAACTCTTGCACAGAAGTGTTTCGGTATTAGCAATCCACTTGGACAGATCATATCGTTTGAAACTAGTACCGGTTCTTATGACCTGGTCATTACTGGAATTATTGAAAACATAACAAATACATCTACATTCCAGGCAGATTTGATTGTTCCTTTATTCATCTCGGAAGATAAACTTACAAGTAGTTGGGGAAAAAGATATAATAATCCTCTCGATTCATGGGACTTATCTTATTACAGCACTTATATTTTATTACAATCTGGAACTGACATTTCTGCATTCACAAATAAGTTTGCAACTGTAATAGGGAAGAACCTAAATCCAGCTTCTCATATCGAATTCTCTATTTTTCCATTAAAAGATCTTTATTTTCATTCATCAGAAATGGTCAACAATCGATTCCCTCAGGGAAACTTAACAAACGTCTATATCTATTCCACTGCAGCATTGCTTTTACTGTTTATAGCATGTTTAAATTTTGTGATACTATCAACAAGCACTGCAAACCTGCGTATTAAAGAAATCGGTGTTAGGAAAGTATTGGGGGCCGGGAGACAGAATATAATCAAACAAATAATTTTGGAATCTCTTTCCGTCTCTATTTTAGCAATCCCTGCTGCTGTTTTGCTGCTAGAATTGTTCCTGCCTAAGATCAGTAATTTGTTGGGAACCGAATTATCCAGGGAATACTTTCATAATTGGATGTTTATAATTCTTTTTTTACTAATAACTATTCTTGTTGGCGTGGCATCTGGAAGTTATATTGCTTTCTATCTATCAAAATTCAATCCGGTTAATATTCTGCATAATAAATTTAACATTGGGAAAAACAGGGTACTTTTTAGGCAAACTCTTATTGGTATTCAGATGGTAGTTTTTATTGGATTAATATTTATCTCAATAACAATTTATCAGCAGTTAAGATTTCTTTACAATAAAGATTTTGGATTCAACAAAGATGAATTGGTTGTGCTCTATGGAGAGGATTCATCTCTAAGGAATAATTTTGATGCTTTTAAGAATGAATTGAAGAACAATCCCAATATAATTAATGTCTCCGGTGCAAATATGATTCCCGGGACTGATTCAAAAATGGTAATAATTGCCCCACGAAAGGATGATCCGACTAAAAGAATTAGCTTGGAGGGAACAAATGTGGATGGTGATTTTATTAGAACATTGCATATGACGATAGTTTCGGGTCGAGATTTTTCTTCAAGCTATCAAAATGGTTCGAACCGGGAATACATTCTAAATGAAACTGCTGTAAAAGAATTAGGCTTAAAAAATCCAATTGGTGAAAAAATAATGGAGGGAGAAGTAATTGGAGTTGTAAAAGATTTTAATTTTCACTCGCTGCATGAATCTATTCAACCGATGTTTCTCTCAAGAGGTACAAAATATTTAAGCGAAATAATTGTAAAAATAAATAAAACTGATATTCCCGGTACCATTCAATATATTAAAGAAAAAAGCAAGTTATTCAATAATGGATCACCAATGGAATTCGAATTCTTTGATGAACGGCTTGCAAAATTATATGTTGAAGATGAAAATTTTGGTGAGGTTATTGGCTACTTTACCTTACTATCAATTTTTGTAGCTTGTCTCGGTTTGTTCGGGATGTCACTCTTTGCTGTTCAACAAAGAATAAAGGAAATAGGTATCAGAAAAGTCCTGGGTGCTTCCTATCTGGATATTGTAATAATAATTTCAAAGGAATTTATATCCCTGGTAGGTATTGCAAGTATAATTGCTGTTCCAATTGCAATTTATTTGATATCAACCTGGCTGCAAAATTTTGCGTATCGTATTAATATTGATTTATGGCTTATCATTTCCACAGTTTTTATAGCACTCATAATAACTTTTGTTTCAGTTGGTTTCAAAGCTCTACATGCCGCTTCTGCAAACCCTGTGGAAAGTTTGAGGTATGAATGAATTCAATTATCAATAAATGATTATCTATTCTTGGTAATTGAACAAAGGAGAAAACGTATGCTGCGAAATTATTTCAAAATTGCATCAAGAAATCTTAACAAAAATAAAACTCAGTCGATTATCAATTTATTTGGTTTGGCTACAGGGATTGCATTCACACTAATAATAGGCGCTTACATTTTGGGCGAACTGCAAGTTAATGCCGGACTTAAAAATGCCGACAATCAATATATTATCCAAAGCAAATGGAAAAATCAAAACCTGGGGTATGAGCTTACTACACTTGGGCCATTAGCAAAAACACTAAAAGAGGAATACCCAAACCTTTTGGCTGATTATTACCGGTTCGATGCCGTTACTTCAACTGTGTCAAAAGATAATAAACACTTTCGAGAAAACTTACAGATCGGTGACAGAACAATGCTTAGTATGTTCGGTTTTTCTTTGTTGTATGGCGACGCTAAAACTGCTTTAAATGACCCTTACTCGGTTGTTATAACAGAAAATGCGGCAATAAAATATTTCGGTAAGACAGATGTTATTGGGCAGACACTAACAATAGAAAATTTCTCGGGCAGTAATCATGATTTTATAATCTGTGGAGTTATGAAAAAGAACCCGAAAAATTCTGTAACGATGATTGCCGATAATAATAACAGTCAGATATTTTTACCATTTAACCTTGATTTTTTTCGAAGAGATGTATCACCATGGACTAATAAATATATTGTTGCTTTTGTTGAGTTAAAGGATGGCGTTACACCGGAAGAACTTGATAAACCCATGCGCCGGTTGATTAAAGATAATGCACCTGAACAAATAAGTGAGAATTTAACAACTTATCTTGTTCCTTTGAAAAAATATTATCTCGATGCTAACAACGGTCTCATTAAAAAGCTGATCTATATATTGTTGTCCATTGCGATTTTCATTTTACTAATGGCGGTTATTAATTATATCAACTTGGCTATTAGCAAAGCCGGAACTAGAACAAAAGAGATCGCTATAAGAAAAGTTTTGGGTGGAATAAAGAAGCAATTAATTTTTCAATTCCTTACAGAGTCTGCCATAAATGTTTTTCTGTCAACAATATTTGCAGTTTTAATTTATATAATTGCAAGAAATTATTTCAGCAGCATGTTTGGAGATGATATTCCCGAACTAACATCATATCCTATCTATTTTGTTTTTCTGCTTTTAGCCCTGTCGCTCATAGTTGGATTGCTTGCAGGAATTTACCCGGCATTTATTCTTTCATCTTTAAGATTGGTAGAATCGTTAAAAAGCAAATTTACTTCGATGAACGAAAAAATAGCAACCCGCAAATTACTAGTAGGATTTCAATTCGCTACTGCAACTGTAGTGTTTATTTGTTCCATCATTATTTCACAACAGATTTCATTTTTCTTCAGTAGCGAATTAGGTTATAACAAAGATTATATAATTACTGCACAGGTACCGCGTGACTGGTCAGAAAGGGGAGTTGCCAGCATGGAAACAATAAGAAATGAATTAGCCCAATCAAGCATAGTCCGAGATGCTTCCCTATCATATGAAATACCGAATGGAAATAATAACGGCTCAAACAATATGTTTAAACCTGGGCAGGATCCTTCACGGGGTGTGTTGATCCAATCGTTGATTACAGATGAAAAATTTGCCGACACTTATCAAATCCCTATGGCGGCAGGCAGATATTTTAATACTGCATATGACGATTCTAAGTCATTAAATATTGTAATTAATGAGTCCGCTGCAAAAGCATTCAACTGGACATCTTCGGCGTCAATAGGAAATAAGGTCAAAATTCAAGGCTCTTCTGCCGAATATACAATTGTTGGCGTTATAAAGAATTTCCATTTTGGTTCAATGCTGGAAACCATTCAACCGATTTGGTTCACGAACATCAGAAATCGGGGAATCTATCGTTATCTTTCCATCAGGTTAAATCCTGGTGATTTAAATAATGCTGTTACAACGTTGCAAAAACAATGGACCATGTTAATGCCCAATGCACCGTTTGAATATCAATTTATGGACGACACATTAAAAAGACTTTATATAACAGAACTAAAATTAAAAAAAGCGGCCTATACAGCAGCTACACTTGCAACAATTATAGCTTTGCTTGGAGTGATTGGTTTACTTTCATTTAACATCCAAAAAAGGATCAAGGAAATAGGGATACGCAAAGTACTTGGTTCTTCAGTTACAAGCGTTATTGTACTGTTCATAAAAGAATTTTTACCTGTTATTTTTATTGCTTCTATTCTTGCATGTCCGTTTACATATCTAATCATGCGAAACTGGCTGGACGGGTACGCTTATAAAATAATAATTTCTGTCATACCTTTTATTATAGCCATTTCGTTTTTGATTCTTGTAACTATCATATTGATAGTAATTCAAACAATAAAAACAGCCAATTTAAACCCGGTAGAATCACTTAGATATGAATAAAAAATCCCGTTAGTTAAGTTAGCCGGGCTCTACGAATCCTGCCCCGGTTAGCTTTATTATTCAAAAAAAATAATTAGTAAATTTAATGCTTTTCATTGTACATTCTTAAATGAGTTTTAAGTGAAAAAACTGAAAACAAAATGTCTTGTTGTGAGTCTAATGTATGTGTAATTCCGTTAAAAATGCATAAATAATTGAAAGACATCAAGGTGCATTAATACCTAAGATGTAATGAAGTACGGAAAAAGTGAAAGAAACTCAATTATAGTGGGAAAAAATAATCTTTTTTTTTGATAAAAATCAGAAGGATATGGAATCATGAAAAAAAATTTTTTATCGACTTTAATTATCATTTTAATCACACAGATCTTTTGTGTTGTATCTGCCCAGGAACGCCATCCAATAAGCGATTCGCTTTATTCCAATATTCTAAATGAACAAAGATCAATTAAAGTATTAGTACCCGAAACTTATAAGCCCGGATCGGCTGATAAATATGAAGTTATTTTTGTAACAGACGGAGAATGGGCGATGGATCCATTTTCATTTGTTTATAAATGGGCGCAAGATGAAAATTATGTTCCACCTGCAATAATTGTTGCAATTCCAAATAGATATATAGACAAAAAAAATCAACGTGATAGAGATTTTTTACCTGTGCATGTTCCTAATCCAGAATTATCTGGTGGAGCAGATAATTTCCTTTTCTTTATTAAGAACGAATTAATCCCATATGTCGATAGTAAATATCCATCCAATAAAACCTATTCAATTTACGGACATTCTTATGGCGGTCTGTTTACGTTGTATGCTTTACTCAAAGAGCCTCAATTATTTGAAGCATATTATGCAACTGATCCTCCTTTCGGATGGAACAATGACTACCTGATTAAAATGGCAGCTGACAAATTGGAAAATCTTTCTTCACATAAAGTATTATGGCTTGCCGGAATTACTGAGACTTATAAATACCAGGGAATAGACCGTTTGGATTCAGTTCTTCATCTTAAAGCATCAAAAAACCTACAGTGGCAGATGGTAACGTTTCCGAATGAAAAACATAATTCAGTAAGATTAAAAGCCATGTATGATGGAATAAAATTCGTTTATTCTACCTCTGCAAAATTGATTATACCAAATAAGAATTGAATATTTTCAGAAAATGAAAAAGGTAATCTACTATTGCTTTACTTTGATGCAAAAAAAATAGAACGCTGTTCCGTATCCTTTTGAGCTCATGTAATATGAGATTTAAATAAAATTTGAATAATGTCAATTTTTCTCTTTTAATTTTATTTTGTTATTTTATAAGAAGGTATGCGCATGAAATCCAAGGTTATTGCTGTTTTGTTAGTGAAGTATCGATTATTATATTGAAAAAATTATGGATTTCAAAAACGTTTATGAAGATTCAAAGAGGGCAGACGCTTATTCAAAATTAGAGTTCCCGGGTACTTATTATTTAGCCTACAGAGATATACCGGAATTGATTTATGAACATTATAAAAATGGAAAAGCATTAGATTTCGGCTGCGGTACAGGTCGTTCTACAAGGTTTCTTAAAAAATTAGGCTTCGATTCTGTTGGGATTGATATTTCATATGAAATGATATGCAAAGCGAAGTACCTCGATCCGGATGGTAAATATACTTTAATTAAAAATGATGATTTCAGTGAACTTGGAGAAGGCAAGTTTGATTTAATTCTTGCAGCTTTTACATTTGATAATATACCTGGAAAGGAAAGGCGTGTTCAATTATTACGAAAGCTTAATAGCTTATTGCATCCAAAAAGTATTATGCTCCTTCTTGATTCAACACCCGAACTTTATTTGAATGATTGGTCATCTTTTATTACAACTGTTTTTAAAGAAAATAAAAAAGCAGTAAGCGGGCAGATAGTTAAAACTATTATGAAAGATGTTGATGATGGAAGACCTGTTGAAGATGTCTTGTGGATAGATGAAGACTACAGGGAATGTTTTAACAAGTCTGGTTTTAGCTTAATAAGAACACATAAACCACTGGGTAGAGAAGAAGAACCTTTTAATTGGATTAATGAGACAAAAATTGCTCCTTGGGTTATTTACGTGATTAAAAAATAATCTTTATTGTAATTAGCTCTTTTTGATAATAAATTATATGGCATACTAAAACCAGGTTGAGCGGGAAAATATGTATATTAAATTACATCAGTGTGCAAAAGGGATAATAGCTGAAGTATTATGTGATGGAATATTAATAAAGACGACTCAAGATGCACTTGATTTAATGGCAGATGTTGATTCCCGGGATTCTAAGAAAATTATTCTTTACAAGGAAAATATATCCCCTGATTTTTTTAATTTGATTACAGGTCTTGCCGGAGAAATTTTGCAAAAATTTGTTAATTACCGCATAAAGCTTGCTGTAGTTGGAGATTTTTCGAAGCTGAGTAAAAATTTCAATGCATTTATTGTAGAATGTAATAGGGGGAGTCAATTCTTTTTTGCCGCCAGTTTAGAAGAAGCAATAAAAAAATATGATAGTAACTGAAATATGGAAACTCTCCATGAAAGAATTAAAAGGGTAACGCAGGAAGAAGTTGAAATAGTTGCTTATAGTCCTGATTGGAAAGTTCTGTTCCAGAATGAAAAATTAAATCTTGAAAAATTATTACCGCGTGAATTATTAAAACGAATTGAACATTTCGGGAGTACTGCGATTCCTAATATGCCGGCCAAGCCAATTATTGATATTCTGATTGAAGTAACAAGTCTTGCTGAAACAAAAGAAAAAATTGTTCCTCTAATGGAGAAAAGAGGATATGAATATTTTTGGCGCCCGTCACATGGTGATGATGTTCCTCCATTTTATGCATGGTTTATAAAAAGAAATTCTGAAGGGAAAAGAACCCACCATCTACATATGGTTGAAAAAGACTTTGAACATTGGGATAGATTATACTTCAGAGATTACTTAATTGAGAATGATGAAATAGCATTACAATATGCACTATTGAAAATAAAGCTTGCAGCAGAATATAAAAATGACAGAGTAATATATACTCAGCTAAAAAGTGATTTTATTAAAACGATAACTTCATTGGCAAAAGAATATTATACAGGAAGTAAACAAAAATGATTTTTGATAAAACAATTAGACTTGAAGGGGCTCCAAATTTTAGAGATATTGGAGGCTATTGTACAAAATCCGGCAAAAAAATAAAAATAGGTATGATCTACCGCTCAGATGAACTGTCAAGGCTTACTGATAATGATGTGAGTATTTTAGAGCAACTTGGGATTAAATTGATTTGTGATTTAAGAACCGCTTCGGAACGTAAATCCAAGCCTGATAGATTAATTAACAATGGGATCCGAAATATCAATATTCCCATGAATCCTCTTCAAGAAAATTTTAGCCAGAGGAAACTTTTTCTGTTAATGCATCAAAAAGCAGGCGAACTTGATTTTGATAATTTGATGGATCAGTATTATCAAAAGTTTGCATTTGGATGTAAAGAACAGGTAAAAGAAATAATTACTCTTCTTTCTGATTCAAAAAATTTACCTGCTGTAATTCATTGTACTGCGGGAAAAGACAGAACAGGTTTTATAACAGCAATAATCCAGCTTCTTGCCGGAGTACCTCGAAATGAAGTATTAGAAGATTATCTTGCTACAAATCAATTCATACAGAACAGAATAAAAAAGCTAACCCGCTTTTTAAGAATTATTAGTTTTTTCAGAATTTCTGAATCACGCTTAAAACCAATGCTTGAAGTCAATAAAAAGTATCTTGAAGAGGTTTTGGACAATATTTATGCAAAATATTCTAATATAGAAGAGTATCTTACATACGCATGTCAAATAGACAATGCTGATGTATTAAAATTACGAAACATGCTAATTGAATAACTATTAAATTGTCTTTCATAAGAAATATTAATGGAAATTAATAATAATTTATATTTAATTTTATTCCAGTGATGAAACGCTTATTAATAGTTTTTATATTCTTGCCTCTATTATTTGCTTCGCAAGCACAAAGCATTAAAGAAGCAAATGTGCCCGAAAAAGTGAAAAAGGCTTTTTCTAATTATTATCCTGAAGCTTCAAATATTAAATGGAATAAAGACAAACGGGGCTTTGAAGTTAATTTCAAACTTGAAGATATGCAGGCTTCATTAGTTTTAAACCCGGATGGAAAATTATTAGAAACAAAAACAACAGCTTTGCTGCCGGAATTACCTCAAAATCTTTTAGATTATATCTCAGTTAATTATAAAGATTATAAAATTGAAAATCAGGAAAAAATTGTTGATTATGAAGGAACCATAATATATAAAATTAGTCTCTCAAAAAGAAAATTACAAAAGATTCTATTATTTACAGATGATGGTCATTTATTCAAAAATAACCATTAAGTAGTAAAAAATTATTTTTAATATTAATGGCAGGTACATGGGAAAATTAAAATATGTAATTAAAAGAAGCGGGTCTGTTGTTCCTTTTAACCCAGATAGAGTTGCAAATGTAATTTACCGTGCAGCTGTTTCAGTAGGAGGGCGTGATAAAGAGAAAGCTGCTGAACTTGCGAAGCAGGTAATAGAAGTTATGGAAGAAAAATATGATGAGGGATATAAACCCCATGTTGAAGAAATACAGGATATAATTGAAAAAGTTTTAATAGAAAATGGGCATGCAAAAGTTGCTAAAGAATTTATTCTATACAGGGAGGAAGCTGCAAGACGTAGAAGAGAAAATTCACGTCATTTTTCAAAACCAAATGAACTAATTCCATGGAAAAAGGTCTGGCGTTCACTCGATTGGGCTGTTTCACATAAACTTAACAGCATTGAATTAATTAATGAAAGAATTAAAGATGGTGAATTTCCTCAAATTGTTCATGAATCAGAATCATTTTATGAAATACAGCTTGATACCGCTTCTGAAATGATCAAAGAGAGAAGTGAAGAATTGAAAATGGTAATGGTAAGCGGCCCTTCATCGTCCGGAAAAACTACAACTACATTAAAATTGGAACAAAGATTAAAAAAAATGGGAATGAGTTTTGTACCACTTGTAGTTGATAATTACTTTTTTGACCTAGAATTACATCCAAAAGATGAATTTGGAGATTATGACTTTGAAACTCCGCAGGCGCTTGATCTTGAATTAATTAACGATCATCTAAAGCGACTTGCATCGGGCGAAGAAATAAAAATACCATTTTACGATTTCAAGGTTGGAAAAAGACATCTTGATCAAACTCCACTACAAATTCACGAAAATGAAGTACTTTTAATTGATAGTCTTCATGGGTTATTTCCGGATTTCAGCAGGGAAATTCCTTCTGCTCAAAAATTCAAGTTGTATCTTGAACCATTACTTCAGATGAAAAGCCCTGATGGGCAGTACATTCGTTGGACAGACTTGCGTTTAATCCGCCGGATGTTAAGAGATTCAGTTCATAGAGCTTATAATCCTGAACAGACACTATTGCACTGGCATTATGTCCGTTCTTCAGAAAAAAGAACTATTCTGCCTTACTGCAATACTGCCGATTATATAGTAAATACTTCCATGCCTTTTGAGGTGCCGTTATACAGACCAAAATTATTAGCTGGCTTTCAGGAGTGGGAAAAGAAATATATTGGAGATCCTTTAAGAGAAGATGCATACAATAGAGCTTCACGAGTAAGAAAAATGCTGGAAGCAATTGAGCCGGTTGAGGATGATTCCCCGGTACCTGGTGATTCCGTCTTGCGTGAATTTATAGGCGGAAGTATATTAGATTATCATTGATAGAGAAAATTACCAAGCAAATAAAATATTTTTATTACCCTGTAAATATTCAAAATTACCATTCGGGATGGTAATTAGAATACCTATTAGCGGCATTTCGAATCTATTTAAATGAATTCAATCCCGGAGATATTTATAAGAAATTATTAAAATATTTACTGGTACATTTTACAGATAAAATCTAAAAACTTGAATAAAAGTATTGATTTAGAATTGATAATTGCTTTGCGCCTATTAATCCAATTGTTTTTGAGTTGGCTCTAAATTTGTAGATGTGTAAAATCAAGAACAAAATAAGGAAAAACTAAGATGGGTCAGCAACAGTTATTATTAATTGTATTGGGTGTAATAATTGTGGGGATTGCAGTTGTAGTAGGAATTAATGTTTTTTCTTCCAGTTCATCCCAGTCAAACCGTGATGCAGTTATATCAGATTTAACAAACCTAGCTTCAATGGCACAACAATTTAATAGAAAACCAGCAGCACTATCAGGCGGCGGTAATACGTTTACAGGCTGGACAGTTCCTGCAAATCTTTCTTCTAACGGCAATGGCACATATACTGCTACAGTTTCTGCAGCATCAGTCACATTAGTTGGAGTCGGTACTCAAACCGGAAATGATGGTTCTACAAATGTAAAGGTTACAATGGTTGTTGGATCGGATGCAATTACTTCAACTACGGTAAATAATTAACTCACGTTATGCAAAAAAGGTATTTACACCAATTGATTTTAAAATTTCATAGAAAAGCATGCTTTCATATTTTCGAGTTCATTATTAAGATGTAAGCTAAAACGAAATTATGTTTCTATTAAACAAAGAGTTGGG
>PMDS01000137.1 GCA_003155655.1 Melioribacter sp. | reverse complement strand
CACTGACAACTACTGTAGAATTGATTTTACCAAGCGCATAGACCGGTTTAAGTCCTATTAATGGTCCCCATCCAATAAAATTTCCACCCCTATCATATTTTGGTTCATAAATATTAAAACTATTATCCATCCAATCTTCTCCATTATTAGAAGATACAAGCAATCTGTCCCCTATCGTAGATGCATAAACATATTTACCCATTGCTGTCATATGGCATACAGTAACTAATGATGAATTAGGGAATTTCGTTTCAGCTTTATTTATTTTAGCTAAAGTTGTAGAAAAGCTAGTTTCAACCCAACTTGTACCGTTGTCTGTTGATTTATATACATTTCCACTCCACGTCCCTGCGAAAAGAGTAGTATAATTTGGAGTTACCTCACCTGCAGTAAATGACCAAACCCCATCACCGGATAAACCGTTTTTAATTGTACTCCAGGTTAATCCGTTATTTTTCGAAACAGATGCACCTGTGCCGGTTCCCGCAAATATTGCCGTTTGACCGTCAGGCGGGGGATTTTCATTAATGAAAATTGTCTGGACAACTTTGCATTCCAGTCCTTCATTAATACTTTTCCAATTAGCACCATTATCTGTTGATACAAATATTCCATCTCCGTCTGTACTTGCAAAAATCATCGAGTCTTTTATTGCCAGGGAGGTTACTTTAAAAGCAGTGGTAAAATTTGTTTTCTCCCATTGGGCATAATTTTGCACGCATAAAAAAAATAATAGAGGGATTATTAAAATGTAATTTTTCATATATGATCTACCCGCCGTATTTTGTTTTTAATCCAGGTTGAATTATTAATCATTGTTACTGCGGTTTATACTGATAACCAAAAGAATAAACGTATAAACTGTCTATATTCGCAGATTTAGAAAAATTGTAATACATTCCAAAAATACCTTTGCCTCCTTGTATATTTGAATAGTCGGACGGATAAAGTTTAATTGAAAAACTTTGCGAATATGTATTGTATTGGGAATAATATTTTGATAATAAAGGATCAACGGCAAGTATTGAAAATGTTGCTTTTTCAATTATGTAGTTTCGTTTGTTTGGGTCATTCCCTGAAATTTCCTGCATCTTCGTATTGATGATGTCGAAGTATTCCATCGTTAAGTAATTATATGAGGGTTCAGCATTGGCATATATTGTATCATCAGAATATCCCCGAACAGTAAAGGAACCCAGAGGCATAATAATTTTTTTTTCAACGAATGTTCCACCTTCATATTGTTTGTAATAAACTTCTATTTGGGGTAGATTTATAATTTCAGTACTTGAAACATTATTTACTACCCAACCCCAGGCTAATTCGTCAGAAAAATAATTAGCGCCCTGAGGACCGGGTGGAATGTTATAATTGAAGTATTGGGGGAAAAATATTACCGGAATTTGAATTGTTGATTTCAGTATTTTACCGTTAGGAGCTGTTGCTTCTATGCTTACAACTTTGCCGGGGTCTACTATCAGACCTTTTATATAATAACAATTTACTTCGGTTATATTTCCAGCAGTAATTATTTGCATTGTAGTATCCTTCATAATAAATACTGAGTTGTTATAAAGGATTTTAACATTAGCTCCTTTTATGTATTGATCTTTACTGTTTGAAGTAGGAGTACCACCGCTTTCAGTATAAATATTTTTTGAAAGTATTGCGTATTGGATAGAACTATCGTTTTGTAAAATACAATTCAAAACATAAATATCTTCATGACTTGGGTCATTAATACTAAAATCACGTATTGCATGATTCAAAAAATATAAATGATATTACTATCAGAAATAATAATTTAGTTTTCATAATTCGGCCTTTATTTCAATTGTAATATTTTGAGTAATAAGCCGGAGCTCTTTACCCTGGTCTTTGCTTCATTCAATTGTTTTTTATTTTCAAAGTATTCACCAATCTAGTTTTCCGCACCGGGATGTAATCTCGGATTTTCCAAAGTTGTTGAATCGTGAACTGCTCACCCAAGTGTACTAAAAGTGCGCAGATTATTTTTATTATTTCAGCAGAATTATTTTTTTTGTACTTCTATATTCATCGGCAGCAAATGAATAAAAATAGATTCCACTGGGTAAATCTGTTTGCGAAAATTCAACTTCATAAGTTCCAGCCGGCATATATTTATTAACTAAGTCACTCACTAATTTGCCAAGGACATTGTAAACTTTCAGGGAGACATTACTACTACGTGGAATAGTAAACTTGATTTTGGTACTTGAGTTAAAAGGATTGGGATAATTTTGTTCGAGTGAAAACCCGGTTGGGGTTTTGTTAAATTTATCAACAGCAGTAACGTTTTCAGGATACCTAAAACGCCAAATGCCATTTTTTGTTCCCGCAAAAATATATGAATTGTTCAATGCAAGAGAATAGACAGCGTTTGTATACACAGAAACGATCAGAAGGATAAAACCAATTCCAATTTACGCCTTCGTCTTCCGACAAAAATATTTCACCCATAAGAATCTCCCGCAAAAATCTTTCCATCATGCCCGGCAAAACAGAGAATTTGGTAGCCCGAAACTGTGCCGCTTTTAGGAGTAATCGAATGACATAACTATTCAAGGGTTTATAACCAATATATCCATACCCTGCACTGACAACTACTGTAGAATTGATTTTACCAAGCGCATAAATAGGTTTAAGTCCTATTAAAAATACTCCATCCTTAACAAGGTTTCCATTCCCATCATATTTATAGTTTTGTTGATAAACATTAAAACTTTTATCCATCCAATCATCTCCATTATTAGATGATAAAAGCAATCTGTCTCCTATCGTTGATGCATAAACAGATTTACCTATTGCCGTCATACGACATACTGTAACTGATGTTGAATTAGGCAAGCCCGTTTGACCTTTATTTATTAAAGCTAAAGTTGTAGAAAAGTTTGTTTCAACCCAATTTGTACCGTTGTCGGTTGATTTATATACACTACCACCCCAAGAACCTGCGTAAAGAGTAGTATAATTTGGAGTTACCTCACCTGCAGTAAATGACCAAACGCCATCACCGGATAAACCGTTTTTAATTGTACTCCAGGTTAATCCGTTATTTTTCGAAACAGATGCACCTGTGCCGGTTCCCGCAAATATTGCCGTTTGACCGTCAGGCGGGGGATTTTCATTAATGAAAATTGTCTGGACAACTTTGCATTCCAATCCTTCATTAATACTTTTCCAATTATCGCCATTATTTGTTGAAACAAATATTCCGTCTCCGTCTGTACCAGCAAAAATCATCGAGTCTTTTATTGCCAGGGAGGTTACTTTAAAAGCAGAATTAAAATTTGTTTTCTCCCATTGGGCATAATTTTGCACGAATAAAAAAAATAATAGCGGGATTATTAAAATGTAATTTTTCATATATGATCTACCTGCCGAACATTGTTTTTAATCCAGGTTGAATTATTAATCATTGTTAGCGTGGATTATACTGATAACCAAAAGAATAAACATATAAACTGTCTATATACGCAGATGTAGAATAATTATAATACATTCCAAAAATACCTTTGCCTCCTTGTATATTTGAATAGTCGGGTGGAAATAATTTAACTGAAAAACTTTGTGAATAAGTACTGGATTGTGTATAATATTTTGATAATTGCGGATCAACGGCAAGTACTGAAAATTTTGCTTTTTTAATTATGTAGTTTCGCTTGTTTGGGTCATTACCTGAAATTTCCTTCATCTTCGCATTTATGATGTCATAGTATTCATTCGCTTTGTAATTAGATGATGGTTCAGAACTGGTAAATACCGGAGTATCAGAATATCCCCGGATAGTAAAAGAACCCAGCGGAATAATAATTTTTTTAACAACGAATGTTCCACCTTCATTTTTTTCGTAATAAACTTCTATTCGGGGTAGATTTACAATATCATTTCTTTGCATATTATTAACCAGCCAACTCCATCTAAATTCGTCAAAAAAATAATGAGTATCCTCAGTGCCGGGTGGGATTCTATAATTGAAGTAAGGGAGGAAATCAATTAACGGAATTTGAATTGTTGATTTGAGTATTTTACCGTTAGGAGTTGTTGCTTCGATGCTTACAACTTTGCCACTGCCAACCATTAGACCTTTTGTATAATAACAATTTACTTCGTTTATATTTCCATCATTAATTATTTGCAGTATAGTATCCCTCATAACAAATACTGAGTTGTTATAAAGGATTTTAACATTAGCTCCTTTTATAAATTGATCTTTACTCATTGAAAGCGGAATACCACCGCTTTCAGTATAAATATTTTTTGAAAGCACTGCATATTGGATAGAATCAGCGTTTTGTAAAATACAATTCAAAATATAAATATCTTCATGATCTGGATCATTAATACTAAAATCCGTATTGCATGATTCAAAAATTATAAATGATATTACTATCAGAAATAATATTTTTCTCATAATTCGGCCTTGATTTCAATGGTAGGGAAAAATGGAAGCATGTTGATTCTTTCACCTGTTTTCATATCAAAATAGAAAAAGTTTTTACGGTTGTAGACGTTTATAATACTTAGGTCTACACTCATGTTCAAAGGTCCGATCTGGATTTTCTTGGATAAACTTACGTCAAGTTTATGGTAATCAGGCAAGGTTGCTGCATTTTTAGCTGCAAAAATTGGTAAATATTGATAATTGTTGGCAAGTAAAGATTGCGAATTAAATATTTCTGAAGGATTTAATATGTTATAATATCCGTAAATTTGAGTATATGGCATACCGGAATTGTAATTCCAGCTGAGGCTGGCTCTCCAATTATTTCCAAACTCACAATTAATAAAAATTTTAACATTATTCCGGCTATCATATCTTGGATGATATTCAATATCATTATATTTTTTTATAGCCCAAGAATAAGCATAAGAAAGCTGTGCGTTTATCCACCTGTATTTATAACTTATTGATGTTTCGGCTCCATAAGCTTTTCCATCTGCATTTATTAAATCATTATCGGTAGAAAGAACTTTATTATCATTAAGCACGGCTAAATTGTGATTTACTTTGTAATAACCTTCAATATTTATTTTAAGTTTTTCTGTAAGGTAATATTCAAATCCGCCTATGTAGTGTACGGAATTGGCCGGTTTTAAATATTTCGGAGTAATAATCCAGGGTTCAAACAAGGCAAGAACTTCATTTTCATCCGAGATCGTGACCAGCTCCTGTTGATAAATCCCCCATGCAGCTTTAATATTCAAAGTTGGTAATAAACTATAAAATACATTAACCCTGGGTTCAAAAGCTAAAGAACCTCCTTTAGCCAAAGTCATGACATTTAGCCGCGTACCAAAATCAGCCTTGAAGTTATTTATACTCAGTAATTTATATCCCCAATATCCACTTAAAGCTAATCCTTCCGAACCAACATCATTCGATTTTCCATTCGGATTTGAAAGAACCAATTTAGTATTTAGATTATTTACTTTAAATCCCCCATAATATTCGCTTCTATCATTACGGACATATTTTAAGTCCAGTTTAAGTGTTAAATCGTAGACTCCGTTTTCAATTAGCTTATCATTGACAGAATTCGGAATTTCATTGCCGATAAACTGTGAATAATAAAATGTGAGTTCACCAAATACAGGACTGTTTTGTTTTGCTGAAAAAATATTCAAACCAATAAGCGAATTTGTCCAATCATAATTAGAGTGCAATAAATCACTAGATTCGATTTTATCTTTGCTTAAAAAGCCAAATCCTGTAAATTTTAATATGGAAATATCTTCGGGAAGGGCATAATTAACCTTAAAAGATGCATCGTAAAAATCTACCGGAATATTTGTACTATTTGTGAATTTTTTTAGAATTTCAGTAGAATAACTTTTCCGACCTGTAATAATAAAAGAGCCGTTCGGAATAGGTCCTTCCAAAGAACTTTTTAATGTAAGTTGGCTTGCTGCTGCCGTTGCCCCGAAGTTATTCTTGTTTCCATCTTTAGTTATAATATCTGTTACCGAAGAAAGGCGCCCTTCATACTGTGAACTAAATCCACCTTTAGAAAATTCAACACTATTGATCATGTCCGGGTCAATAACACTAAAGATTCCAAGAG
This sequence comes from Melioribacter sp., assembly GCA_003155655.1. Taxonomy (GTDB): domain Bacteria; phylum Bacteroidota; class Ignavibacteria; order Ignavibacteriales; family Melioribacteraceae; genus Fen-1258. The sequence goes on along the minus strand of PMDS01000137.1, from coordinate 46,180 downwards.
CGTGAAAAGGATTATAAATTGGAGCTCCATTCAACAGTATTGAATTTTCATTACTCGCACCGCCTCTTACATAGTATCTTGCTGAAACGTCTCCTGCTGATTGAACACCGGGTTGTAGTTGAATTGATCTCAATACATCAGTCTCAACACCAAAAGTCATATTCTCAAAATCTTTTATTGAAATTTTTTGAGATGTCATTTCTCCTTCATTTAATTTTTTTACTGTTACTACAATATCATCTACTTCAACATCAGATTTTTTTAGATAAATATGTATATCTTTAATCTCATTCTCCTCAATAAAAACTCTCACCTCTTTTGACTTGTAACCTACATATGATGCAATAACCGAATATTCTTTTTTCGCAGGAATAGACGGAATTACAAAATATCCCCGGGTATCGGTATTTGCACCTGATTTTGTCTCCCGGATATAAATACTAGCGTAGGGTAAATTTTCTGAAGTTGTTGAATCCCGAACTGTCCCCCTTAGCGTTCCAAAAATGTGTGTATTATTATTTTCGTTTTTTTCTTCTTTCTTTTTTTCATTCTTTTTAACTGTTATTATGGTATTAATCCTAGAAAAAATTAATTCAAATCTGTTTGATAGTATATCCAGTATATTCTGTAACGTCTCATCTTTAACATTTAAAGTTACTCTTTCATTCAAAGGTAACTCTTTATTAAGGTAGCTGAATGTAAAATTCGTCTTTAGTTCCAGAGTATGAAAAACTTCACTTAGCGGAATATCTACCAGTTTTAAACTCAATTTTTGATCTAAAAGAACTTGACCTCGAACATTAAAAGCAAACAGAAAAATTATTGTAAATGATAGAAAAACATTCTTTAGAAAAGAATAAGATTTTGCTGGTTTTGTAGTTCCCATAATTTTATTTACCATATTATAATAATCTTGAGAAAGACATCCATTTATATTTTTATTATCTGTTAATATTCTTTTACATTTTACCTTATGTGATCTCATTTAAAATCCCTCTCAATTAATTTAATCAGATTACCATCAAATTCTTTTTGCTAAAGTTCATAAGCTAACCCTAATTCCTAAATCATAATTAATTCCGTTCCTGTAAGCTTGCGCTCTCTGCCAGGGTCCTCCATTAGAATTGTATAAAGATTCTTCAATAGAATTGGTTAGATTATTCAGGTTAAGAACGAGATCGATATTGTTTAAAATTCGCTGTTTTATAGCAATGTCCAATCTCGATAATTTATTTTCATTTAACTGAATCCAATAATAGTCAATATCATTAGGGACAGGATATGCATCTTTATATAAGTAGGAAATTCGAATTGAGAATCCATTTAAGTCATAACCCAAGATAAAATTCGCGAAAAAGTCCGGCATATTTTCCAATTTTTGCTTTCTAAATCGAGACAAATATTGTGTTGAAGTAGTAGATTTCCGATATGAATCAATTGTCCAGGTTTCCGACCCAAGAAAAGTGAAATTGTAATTCAAAACAATGTTTTTTAGAAGTCCGGGTAAATACCTGAAATTTACCTTGTGTTCAATTTCAAAACCCCAGATATGAGTTGGTCTTGATGAATTAAAATATGAATATAGTAAATAGTTATTATTTTTACTCAATTGAACATTTACAGGAAAAGAGCTCGTTTGAATTCCTAATGAATCAATCACGTATGAGCCCGACAGGGTAACTCCATTTGTCGCTTGCTGCATTCCTTTAATATCTTTGTAGAAAGCATTAATGCTGAACAGTCCAATTCCATTCCCATAGAATTGTGTCTGAATTTCATAATTNNCCAGCCGCAGATTTAAGAAATCAATAGGTTTTAAAATCATCTGGAAGTTTGGAAGTATAGTTGTTTTGTTGTGATGGAGAGTATTTGTTTGGAGCGGTGTGCCGTTGTAAAAACCGACGGCATCCTTTATTAAGTTAGGAAAATAATAACCTGAAAAATCATTATACTCACTTTCTATTCTAATTCCGGTTATAAATTTTGCCAACTGCCGGAAATTAAAATCATGCATTATATATCCGGCAAAAACGCTTTCAGACAAATTATATGAATTTATATCTGACCCGTAATCATCAGCAAACTCATCGTAATTTAATTGCTGCCATAAACTAAGGGCATCTTTGTTAATCATGGGTATTGTAGCTTTGTCAAGCACGCTGCGTTCAACGGGAGGATCATCCTGAAAGTACGAAAGGAAAACATAACCTGCAGATTTACCTATCAATCCGGCAAACCTGGTGCCCGAGAAATCTTTTTTTACCAAAGAACCATCTGCTAATTTTATATACTGATTATCCCCAATGAGACTGCCATTTTCTGCATGTAAGTACTCAGCATATGATGTTGAGTTTATACTGTATTTTCCGCCAAATATTAACTCGCCGCTAATTTCATCGTTTAAATTATACAACTTATCAAGGTTAATTGATGCGGATTTGTTTTTATCATAGTTTTTGGAAGGATTGTCGATTGTATAAATTAAAGATTCGTATGATCCTATAATATTTCTACCTTTCAAAGTATATTGAATTCCCAGTGAATTAAGCTTAAAATAATAAGGATGATCCGTCCTTGATTCGGAAAAAGCTGCATTCCAGCCGATATTAAACCCAAATAAATAATTACTACCATTTATTGATGACAAAAAGACTTTTTGATCAATTTTTTTGTCGTAAAATGTATGATTAGGGGATGAGGATTGGTCAGTGTTACCATAATAAGATGAATCTGTCTGGCAGACAAAATAATCGGCAGATGTTTTGCTATAAATATTTTTAAACTTTATAGAACCGCCATCGGATGTAGTAAAATCCAATAAAACGTTTGCACCATATTTTTCATTTATTCCGTTTGTATATCCTATGCTATGGGGATCAAGATTAATAAACTGGTGATTTTGGTATTCATAACTTGTAATTTTTTTTTCTGCTTCTGCGTTAACTTGTACACCGAGTAAATTACCGTAAAATCTTTCGCCATAATTTCCGGTGAAATTATATTGGTCCGCGGATTTATCTAGTTTATTATAATTACCAGTTAAATAGGCATTTAGAATTCTTTTACCGGGAGCTTTTCCTGTAACTAAATTAACAGTGCCTGCAGTCGCGTCCGCGTCTTCATCCGAGGTAATAGTTTTATGTAATTCGATATTCTGAAAATCTCTTTCTGAAAAAATGTTCAGGTCTACGCTTTTGTTTTTTGCTGAAGTCGGGGAAATTTTTATTCCATCAATAGTAATATTAGAAAATTTGGATTCCATCCCCCTGATCAAAACCCTTTGAGCCGGGTCTTCAGTAATGGGAAAATCATCGCTGGGAGGAAATTCCATTCCAAGTCCGGTGTCAGATTGAATCAAAAAATTAGTTAAATTGACGGATAAATTGGGTCTATTTATAATTATGACACCCGGTAAACGGCTTAATGTTGTGGAAATATTTTCTTCTGACAAGTCACGAAATTTTCTGCCGGCAATTACATTTTTAATTGTATTCGATCCACGCTGTATGTTGATCTCTTCAGCCTGGCTTTTTGCCTGATCGGTTAAAACTGTTTCATTATAATTTGTAATATTCGGAAGTAATTCAACATTGAGCTTTAGTGTTTCATCAGATTTAATATTTACCAGATATTTTTTCACTTTGTATCCAAGATAGGAGGCTTGCAGAATATATTCTCCTGAAGGGATTCCGGTTATTCTAAACTCGCCATCAATATCTGAAATAGTATTGAAAGTAGTACTTGTTAAATTAATTTCAACCCCTTTTAATTTGTTCATTGCAAGTGAATCTGTCACGGTACCTTTTAGAATTCCCTGGCCGTAAACACATAAAGAACTCAGAAGCATAAACAAAATAATTCTTGTTTCAGTATGTGCTCTCATTTAAAATCCTTCTCAATTAATTTAATCAGACCACCATCAAATTCTATTTGCCAAAGTTCATAAGCTAACCCTAATTCCTAAATCATAATTAGTTCCATTCCTGTAAGCTTGCGCTGTCTGCCAGGCGCTTCCAGTATAACAAAATGAAGATTCTTCTATAGAATTGGTTAGATTATTCAGGTTAAGAACGAGATCGATATTGTTTAAAATTTGCTGTTTTATAGCAATGTCCAATCTCGATNNCATCTTTATAGAAGTAGGAAATTCGAATTGAGAATCCATTTAAGTCATAACCCAAGATAAAATTCGCGAAAAAGTCCGGCATATTTTCCAATTTTTGCTTTCTAAATCGGGACATAAATTGTATTGAAGTTCTAGATTTCATGTATGAATCAATTGTCCAGGTTTCCGACCCAAGAAAAGTGAAATTGTAATTCAAAACAATGTTTTTTAGAAGTCCGGGTAAATACCTGAAATTTACCTGGTGTTCAATTTCAAAACCCCAGATATGAGTTGGTCTTGATGAATTAAAATATGAATATAGGTAATAGTTAGAATTTTTACTCAATTGAACATTTACAGGAAAAGAGCTCTTTTGAATTCCTAATGAATCAATTACGTAGGAGCCCGATAGTAGAGTTCCATTTGTCGCTTGCTGCATTCCTTTAATATCTTTGAAGAAAGCATTAATGCTGAACAGTCCAATTCCATTCCCATGGAATTGTGTCTGAATTTCATAATTCCATACATCGGCATTTTCCAGGTCCGGATTTCCCATATAAAGAGATGTCATTACATTGTAGCTGTTTATGCAGAAATATTTAGGCAGCCTGGCATTGTAATCCGGTCTGATTAATGTTTTATACGCCGACAGCCGTAAATTTAAAAAATCAATTGGTTTTAAAATCATCTGGAAATTTGGAAGAATAGTTGTTTTGTTGCGATTGTAAGTATTTGTTTGCACCGGTGTGCCGTTGTAAAAACCGGTGGGATCATTTATTATTTTAGGAAAATAATAACCGGAAAAATCATTGGACTCGTTTTCAATTCTAATTCCGGTTATAAATTTTGCCCACTGCCGGAAATTAAAATCATGCGTTATATATCCGGCAAAAACGCTTTCAGACAAATTAGATGAATTTATATCTGGCCCGTAATCAGCAGCATTCTCATCGTAATTTAACTGATGCCATAAATTAAGGGCATCTTTGTTTATCATGGGTATTGTAGCTTTATCAAGCACGCTGCGTTCAACGGGTGGATTATCCTGAAAGTATGAAAAGAAAACATAACCTATTGATTTACCAACCAACCCGTCAAACCTGGTACCCGAGAAATCTTTTAGAATTTTAGTACCATCTGGTAATTTTATATACTGATTATTCCTGGTGAGGTCGCCATTTTCTGCTTGTAAGTATTCAGTATATGATTTTGAGTTTATACTGTATTTCCCGCCAAATTTTAATTCACCGCTGATTTCATTGCTCAAATTATACGTCTTATCAAGGTTAATTGATGCTGATCTGCTTTTATTATAATTGTTGGAAGGATTGTCGATTGTATAAAGTAAAGATTCGTATGATGCTCTAATACTTTGATATTTTTGAAGTCCAAGTGTAGTAAGCTTAAAATAGGAAGGGTGATCCGTCCTTGATTCCGAAAAAGCCGCATTCCAGCCGATGTTAAACCCAAATAGATAATTACTGCCATTTATGGATGATAAGAAGACTTTTTGATTAGTTTTTCTAATGTAAAATGAATGATTAGGAGTATGGGATAAGCCATTATTATTTGAATCCGTCTGGCATACAAAATAATCGGCAGATGTATTGCTATATGTATTATTAAACTTTATAGAACCGCCATCGGCTGTAGTAAAATCCAATAAAATGTTTGCGCCATATTTATCATTTGTTGCGTTTGAATATCCTATGTAATGGTTAGAAGAAGAAATATAAAGCTCGTGATTTTGGTATTCATAACTTGCAATTTTTTTTTCAGCCATTGCGTTAACCTGTACACCGAGCAAATTACCGTAAAATCTTTCGCCATAATTTCCCGTGAAATAATATTGGTTCGCGGATTTATCAAGTTTATTATAATTACCTGTTAAATAGGCATTTAGAATTCTTTTATCAGGAGCTTTTCCTGTAACTAAATTAACAGTGCCTGCCGTTGCATCCGCGTCTTCATCCGGGGTAATAGTTTTATGTAATTCGATATTCGTAAAATCTCTTTCGGAAAAAATGTTCATGTCTACACTTTTGTCTTTTGCTGAAGTCGGAGCTATTTTTATTCCATCAATAGTAATATTAGAATATTTGGACTCCATCCCCCTGATCAAAACCCTTTGAGCCGGGTCATCAGTAATGGGAAAATCATCGCCGGGAGGAAATTCCATAGGAAGTAAGTCGACATCTTCTGATACAGCTACAGAGAATGTTGTTTTGGCGGAAATATTTGGTCTAATAATTATGACACCCGGTAAACGGCTTAATGTTGTGGAAATATTTTCTTCCGGCAAGTCATTAAATTTTTTGCCGGCGATGAAGTTTTTTATAGCATTCGAGCCGATCTGCATATTAATCTCTTCAGCCTGGCTTTTTGCCTGATTGGTTAAAATTGTTTCATTATAATTTGTAATATCCGGAAGTAGTTCAACATTGAGCTTTAGTGTTTCTTCAGATTTAATATTGACTAAATATTTTTTCCCCTTGTATCCAAGGTAGGAAGTTTGCAGCATATACTCTCCATCAGTGATTCCGGTTATTTTGAACTCACCATCAGTATTTGAAACGGAACTGAAATTAGTGCCCGTAAGAATAATTTCAACCCCTTTTAACCGATCCGCTGTAAGCGAATCTGTTACGATACCTTTTAGAATTCCCTGTCCATACATGCTTACAACATTCAAAATCATGCACAGAAATATTTTTTTAGTAAACAGCGCTTTCATAATAACCTCTTAGAAGCTGATTTTGTTAGTTGTGTTATTTTATCAACAACATTTTTTTTGTTTGAATGAATTCTCCTGCCCGCAGTGTATAAAAATAAAGACCGCTTGAGAAATTATTACCATTAAATTTAACAATGTAATTGCCCGGAGACTTTTCTTCATTCACAAGTGTTGCAATTTCGCGTCCTAATAAATCATACACCTTCAAACTTACGAATCCCCCTCGCTCCCCCTTTTCAGAAAAGGGGGATGGGGGGATTTGATATTCGATTTTCGTGGACGGATTAAACGGATTTGGATAGTTCTGTTTAANNCAGAATATTTTATTATTGTGCTTGGGTTAAACGGATTTGGATAATTCTGTTCGAGTGAAAACCCTGTTGGAACGGATTTAAAGTTATCTATTTTTGTTGCCGGATCAGGATACGGTAAACGCCAAATACCATTTTCTGTACCGGCAAAAATAAATAAGTTGTTAAGCACAAGAGAGTATATAATTTCATTCGTCAAAGAAGGGAATATATGATTCCAATGTGTTCCATAGTTATCAGTAAAAAATATTTCGCCATTTAAATTCCCCGTAAAAAGAACTGCATCACGATTAGCAAAACAAAGGTTTGGCTTATTTCTTGAGGATGTGGAACCGGCAGGATTGAAAAGTGTGTCAGTAAATGCAGCACGATAAAAACTCCCGGTTCCATCACCGGCGCTTGCAAAAATATATGAACCAATTGCAGCAAGCGAATAAACAGGTATAATGGCAACAGGAGTTTGGAAATATTCATCTAATATTATAATACTAAAATCTTGCCACCCAAATCCATTGCCGGATGATTTAAAGACACCACCGCCCATAGTTGCTGCGAAAATATAATTATTGTTCACAACGATTGAATGAACCGGCATATTAGTATTTGATAAACTCCTATTCCAACTTGTACCGTTATTGGTAGAAGTATAAATACCGCTCCATGTTCCGGCAAAAATGATAGAATTACCCGGCATAAAATTATTTATTGCAAATGACCATACACCTTTACCGGCCAAACCTGAATTAATTGTACTCCAGTTTAAACCGTTATTTGTTGAATAAGAAGCGCCGCCTTCTGTTCCTGCAAAAATTGTTTTTCCGTTTACAAAAATGGAATGAACAACTTTATTTTGAAGGCCGTTATTAATACTAACCCAGTTTTCACCGTTATCTGTTGATACAAAAATACCATCACCCTCTGTACCGGCATAAATACTNNACCTTATTGCTCTTTTATTTTAAGTTAATAATTATTATCACCTGGGATTATACTGATAGCCATATGATTCGATATATAAACTGTCAACAACCAGGTTTTGGGAAAATTTATAATATATTCCAAAAATTCCTATTCCGCCTTCAATATTTGAATAGTCGGTCTGCCTTAGTTTTACAGTGAAATTTTCTGTATAAGTATTGTATGCTGAATAGAATTTTGTCAGGTTGGGATCAAAGCTGACTACGCTGAACAAAACTTTATTGATTATATAATTCCCTTTATCAGGATCATTCCCTGAAATATCCTGCATCGTTTTATTAATGGTTTCAAGAGTTGTAATACAATCGTTTTCGAATGAAAATTTTACGTAAACAGGTATTAGATTGTTTGCGCTACCAGTATAATAATAGACAAGGGGTACAAGTATTATTTTATCAACAAATTTTCCGCCCTCGTATTTTTTATAATAAATTTCTAATTGAGGTTGATTTAAAATATCTGTGCTGCTCTCGGGATCACCATTCCAACTCCAAGTGTAAGGATCTCTTATTTGATAACCCGTTTTAAGTGTAAGTGGAAAGTTTGTTGAAAATGTTCCGAAAGAAATTTCCTGTACCGGGATTGTAGACTTCAAAGTTTTTCCCCCGGAGACTGCTGCTTCAATACTGATAATTTTACCAGGCTTCATTATCAGGTTTTTCACATAATAACAATTGACATTAGTAATATTTCCGGCATCATTTACTTGAATAGTTGTATCCCTCATAACAAACACTGAGTCGTTACAGAAGATTTTAATATTTGCGCCTTTTATATTTAGTGCGTTACTGTTTAAAGTTGGAGAGGTTCCATTATCAGTAACAGTATTTTTTGAAAGTATTGCATACTGAATTGAATTATCATTCCGTAAAACACAATTAAGGGCATAGACATCTTCGCTTGGAGCATTGATATTAAAATCACTTTTACATGATTCAATAAATATTAACAGAACTGTCAGCAGAACCAAAAATGCTTTTTTCATAATTCCACCTTAATATCAATGGAAGGGAAAAAAGGAAGCATNNTTCATAAACCCGAGCTTAAATTTTTTGGATAAATTTAAATCTAGTCTATGATAATCCGGAAGTTGTGCAACATTCCTTTCTGCCATTATTGGATAATATGCATAATTAGTAAGTATGGATGATGGATTTAAAATATCTGACGGATTGAACTTGTCATAATATCCTAAAATTTGAGTAAACGGCAGACCCATACTATAATTCCAGCTTATGCTGGCTCTCCAATTATTTCCAAGCTCGCAGTTTATAAAGATTTTTATAGCATGTCTGCTGTCGTATCTTGGATGGTATTCAATTTCTCTTACTTTTTTTGTTGTCCATGAATAAGAATAAGAAAGTTGTGTGTTTATCCACCGGTCATGATAATTCATTGTAAACTCGCCGCCATAAGATTTTCCATTTGCATTAATTAATTGTTCATCGGTTGGATAAATTACTTCATCATTTAACACGGCTAAATTGTGCATTACTTTATAATAACCTTCAACATTTATCTTTAGTTTATCTGTGAAGTAATATTCAACTCCGCTTATGTAATGAATAGAGCTGGGAACTTTTAAATATTGCGGAGTAATAATCCAGGGTTCAAACAAGGCAAGAACTTCATCTTCATCCGAGATTGTAACCAGTTCCTGTTGATAAATTCCCCATGCAGCTTTTAAGTTCAAAGTTGGCAGTAAACTATAAATTGCGTTAACACGCGGTTCAAAAAACAGAGGAGATGCTTCAGTCAAATTCATAATATTAAAACGCGAACCAAAATCAGCTTTGAACTTGTTTATATTTAGTAATTTAAAACCTCCATAACCACTGACAAACGAGCCTTCGGCTGCATCATTATTTAATTTCCCACTCGAATTAGANNCCGGAAAACTTTGAATAATATAAAGTGAGTTCGGCAAATAATGGACTGTTCTGTGTTGCTGTAAACCAATTGAAACCTAAATGTGAATTTGCCCAATTAAAACTGGCGTGCAAATTATCTTTGTAATTAATGTTATCTTTACTAATAAACCCAAAGAATGTGAATTTTGAAATCGGAAGAAATTCCGGATTGGAATAATTGACCTTAAAAGAAGCATCATAAAAATCTACCGGAATACTTTTGTTATCTGTAAATTTTTTAAATATTTCATTGGAATAACTTTTCCGTCCTGTAATTATAAAAGAACCATCAGGTATAGGCCCTTCCAAGACAGATTTAACAGTTAGCTGACTTGCGGCAGCAGTTGCCCCAAAGTGATTCTTGTTACCGTCTTTTGTTATAATATCCATTACAGAAGAAAGCCGTCCATCATACCTTGCACCAAATCCACCTTTAAAAAATTCAATGCTATTGATCATGTCGGGATCAATAACACTAAAGATTCCGAGAGCGTGAAAAGGATTATAAATCGGAGTTTCATTTAGAAGTACTAAATTTTCGTTACTTGCACCCCCTCTTACATAATATCTGGCTGAAACGTCTCCTGCTGATTGAACACCGGGTTGTAGTTGAATTGATCTCATTATATCTGTCTCAACACCAAAAGTCATATCCTCTATATCTCTTATTGAAATTTTTTGAACTGTTACCTCTTCTTCTTTTTCTCTTTCGCCTGTAACTAAAACATTGCCAATCTCAATGGTAGACATTTTAAGATAAATATTAATATGGGTAATTTCATTTTCATGTATAAATACCTTCACCCTTTTAGGTGAGTAACCTACGTATGAGACAATTACTAAATATTCTTTATTTGCAGGAATAGATGGAATTATAAAATATCCCCGATTATCGGTACTGGCACCTGAATTTATTTCCCGGATATAAATACTAGCGTAAGGTAAATTTTCTGAAGTTATAGAATCCCGAACTGTACCTCTAAGTGTTCCAAAAGAATGCGGATTATTCTTTTCATTAATATTTTCTTTTTTTACTTCATTCTTTTTAACAGTTATAATGTTATTAATCTTGCTAAAAACCAAATCATATTTATTTGATAGAATTTCAAGAATATGCAGCAATGTTTCATCTTTTATATCTAAGGTAACTTTTTCATCCAGGGATAATTTTTCATTGAGATAACTGAATGTAAAATTTGTTTTTAGTTCCAATATCTTTAGAACTTCGCCAAGCGGAATATTTGCAACCTTCAAACTAACTTTCGAATCCGGATGATTTTGTCCATTGACATAATAAGCAAATGAAATGCTAAGTATAAATGACAGAAAAACAGTCTTTAGAAAAGAATAAGATATAGCTGGTTTCGTTGTTCCCAAAATTCTATTTACCATATAATAATAAACTTGAGAAAGACATCCATTTATATTTTTATTATCTATTAAAATTTTTTCATTTTACATTAAATGCATATTTCGATAAAATAAAAGATTATTTTATATCTTTAAAAAATAAAACCTCTGTTATGCCATCATTTTCTTTATCTATTTTATAATCTAACCCGGTTAAACTTTTAATAACTTCAGCAACTGTCTTAAGCGATTTTTTTTCGAATTTTGTTGTAATTTTTTGTGCTAAGACCGAATTGTCGTATAAACTAAATTTTACACCGAACGCTCTTTCAAGTTGGGATAACACCTTGCCCAAAGGATCATTCTCAAATTTATAAATGTTGTCTTTCCAACCAACAACTTTTAAAGAATCAAATTGTTCGAACGAACTTAAATTCTTTTCTTTATTATATAACAGTTGTTCTTTGGGTTTAAGAATAGCGATTTCATCTGCTTTTTCTTTTTCGTCTTTTAAGACTTTTACCTTGCCCCCCAACAAAGAAACCACGATAGTTTTATTCTCGTGGTATGCAGATACGTCAAAAATAGTTCCCAATACTGTAGTCAAGAGGTTTTCAGAATGCACAATGAATGGATGACTAGTATCATGATGCACTTCAAAAAAAGCTTCACCCTCCAGGTAGACTTCTCTATTAACGTCATCAAACTGAGCTGGATATTTTAATTTGCTACCGGCATTCAGGGTAATAATAGAACCATCTGAAAAGGTAATTATGGATTTTTCACCAGACGAGGTAACTTTTTCATACCAAACAGGAGAGCCTGCTTTATGCTCAAATATTCCTGATTTATATAAAATTCCTGTAGCCATGATCATGAAAAAAATAATGGAGGCGGCAATTTTAAGTAATGAAGGCGATAAGAATGCTTTAGTGAAATAATCATTTTTTCCTTTATTGATGTTCTTCATTATCTCGGAATATATTTTTTCATCTACTTTGCCTTGATCTCCCATTTCGGTTTGAATCCATTCGTTGTGATTATTCTGAAATGATTCGAGATAACTTTCCAGTAAATCTTTTTCTTGAGGCGAACATTCACCCCTTTTATATTTTTCAATTAAATCTAATAATTTTTGCATTCCCACGACTTTTCTCTTAATAATATTTATTTATATTATTAAGTAACCTGGATTAAAGAAAAGTACTATCCATGTAAATATTTTTTTTGATTTAATTTTAATATAATATAAGGTTTTGGGGATCTGGAATCTTATTCTCAGAAGGACATGATAGTCAAGAATAACAAAATAGAAAGGTTTTTCAAAGATTTGCGGATAAATTTTAATGATTCACTAATTTGATTCTTTACAGTTTGCTTTGAAATATTGAGTTTCTCGGAAATTTCTTTGTTTGATAATCCTTCATACCTGCTCATCTTAAATATTATCCGGCGCTGTTCAGGTAAATTAGATATTGCCTTATTTATATGAGTTTTCAATTCTTCCTTTTCATATAATCCATCAATTTCATATTGGTTGTCTATCAAATCAAATTTCAGCAAAAGTTGTTTTTTGTATTTACTTTTTCGAAAATGATTGAAAATCTGGAATTTTACAGACTGGTATAGGTATGAATTGAGATCAGATATCTGAATGTCATGTCTTCTTGTCCATAGATCAATAAAGATCTCCTGGACAATATCCTCACATATTTCTCTTTCATGTAAAACATTGAAGGCATAAATATAAAGTTCGGACCAATATCGTTTATATATTTTTTCAAATGAAGATTTATCATCAAGTTTAATAGACTGGAGTAATCCATTCTCGTATAAATTAATAATTCTACTCTCAGGTTTTATACTAGGCAATTTATTACGTAACCCCAAATATTTGGTTAGTTCAAAATAATATATTTTTTAAAATATAGCTAACATCTGACTAACCCGAAGAATGATTACAGACATCAATTGTATTGTATACTATTTCCTTTTCAACAATAAACTTCCCGCTCAGTTCCAATTTTCATTCCAAACCAAATCTCTCCAATATAAAAATATATTCTTTACATCTGGTAGGCTGGCCTACGACCCCCGATTCATCTAAAGATTCATCGGGGCAGGCTCCTCCGACTGTGTCGGAGTGCTCTGAACAATTTTTCCTTTTAGGTAATCTATGGCTTTCGAATAATTTTTCAATGATTTGAGATACTTCCCGGTGCGCATCGCAGAAGATTTATCGGGTAATTCATAAGAAAATAATATTTACAAATATCTGTTGTTCCAGTAAAGCCTTTACTGTATAAGAAGTTTTTATTATAATTAATAGTTCTAATTATCCATAAATTGGGGTCCCCAACATGAGAAATACTATTCTATCACTTGTAGTCTTTTTAACATTTTCTATTATTACTTTTTCACAAGTGACTCAAGAAGCCGGCTACAGGGGCGGTTTGATAATTTCAATATCGAATTCTATTGTCACTCACATGACTTATGAAACAGACGACGGTCACACCATCATTTATACAACACCAAAACAGATCAATAATAGCAAGTCATTCAATTCATACGGAGTAGGAATTCATTACAGCGGGAACATCATATCCGAAATTGGTGAGTTTGAATTCAGGCCGGGATTATTTTTTAGTTCTTATTATATTGGACCGGAACTAGGAGTGTTTTTTAATACACCCATTTATAAAAGTATAGTTGGAACAGTTGGGGTTAATTTTCATTATAATGTACACTTCGAGGAAGGAAATTCTTCAGGGTATTCTACTGAAGATGGTCTTTTTATCAATCCAAGTATTGGCATTGGATTTAAAGCAGTTTTTCTTTCCTTCGATTTTATAAATGATAAGAGGATTTATAGCAGCCATTATTTTAATCCTAACGGTCCTTCAACAATTGGTTACCAAAACATCAGCGGGATACTAAAACTTAATCTGAATATTTCAGAAATGCTTCCTAAAAAATGAATTATGTAAGGATTCTCCGTTAGCTTTCGGTTCCCTTCAGGAGAATTTACCAGCCAAAGTGTAATTCTTCAGTAATTAGGTAACACAGGGGTTAAATATTATTAATAACCAGGTGAACAAAAAAAGTTGTGCTGACACTTCGACTACGTTCAGGGCAAGCCCTTTCCTTCTGTAAACTCAGGGCTTGTTTTTTTGAACAGTTCAAAATTATTTATTAAAGGAGTTTTGCATATTCGCAAAGGGTAATCCCGCCTGCGCAATAAATTGCTTCGGTGGGCAAGTAAGATGTAAAAATATTTTACCCTAAAAAAGTTCTTTGGCATATTGGCTATTCAAAAAATTCATAAAAGAATAGATAAAAATTGTGAAAAAACGGGTCAAAACGGTGCAAAAAAAAGACGATAATGGACGAAAAGTTGAAGATTGGCCTACCACCCTGCTTGTAATATTTTTAAAATAAAAAAACCCCTGTAACTTATCGGGTTACAAGGGTTTGTTCTTGTGGGGGCTGAAGGATTCGAACCTACGACCCTCTGCTTGTAAGGCAGATGCTCTGAACCAACTGAGCTAAGCCCCCAGTAATAAAAGAACTTCAAAATTTGAGCATCAATTATATACTTTTTGGTTTAAAGTATCAACATCCAAAAAATATTTTTGAGCGGGTGACGGGACTCGAACCCGCGACTTGCAGCTTGGGAAGCTACCACTCTACCAACTGAGTTACACCCGCATCAAAAAAACATTTTAAGCAGCACAAAAATTACCATGCAACTTAACAATGGTAAAATTAAAACCAGTAGAACACTTAATCAAGAATTATTTATTTTGAGGTCCAAATTTTTACCTTATTAATGGCTAAAAAGAACAAAACCGTTGAATTGACAATTCTCCTGATTCTTATAATTGTCAGCTTTTTCCTCTGGGATACATATCTTATTTATCCTATAAAATTATTTGTAGTAATGCTGCATGAATTAAGCCATGCAATGGCTGCAATATTAACCGGCGGCAAAATCATTTCAATGAATATTGGTTTTAATCTTGGCGGAAAATGCGAAGCAGAAGGCGGAAATGTATTTATTATCTCATCAGCAGGTTACCTGGGAAGCCTTTTATTTGGATTAATATTCTTTATTTCTCCTAATAATTCTAAACATGGTAAGTGGATTGTAATTACCGTTTGTACATTAATTATTATTACCTCATTCATGACTGCTACTAATATCCTTTTCATCCTATTAGCGCTCATTTCATCGGTTATATTGATTACTTGTGCATTTTATTCAAGGATTCCAATAGTAGCAATAATAATGCGTGCGCTTGGTCTTTTAAGTTGTATTTATGTTCTATTTGATATTAAGGAAGATATTCTGCAAAGAACGGATTCAGTTTCAGATGCTTCTGTGCTTGCAAATATATTAAACATTCCAACTTACCTGGTCGGTATCATCTGGATTGTAGTTTCTTTACTGGGAATTATATTTGCTATTAAGGTAAGTTATAAAAAGTAGTTTATTCCGCATGAACTTTAGCGACACCTTCATCTTTAACAAAACTTAAAATACCAAGTCCGATAATAAAGAAAAACAGGATTGTGAGAATTGCGAATCTTTGATCGCCTGATATAAAACTAACATAACCGAATATAAGCGGACCAACTATTGCAGAACTTTTGCCGAACATGGAATAAAAACCAAAGAATTCAGTTTTCCGGTCTAACGGTGTCAGACGTGACATTAAACTTCTGCTTGTAGACTGTGTTGCTCCCATTACACTGCCTGCCAGCAGACCAACAAAATAGAAGCACTTAATTAGAATGTCTGAATTATCCATTTGAAATAAATGAGCCAGGTATTGAACAAAAGCACCTTCTTTAAAACTTGTTGCATATGCAAAAAAGATTGTGAACATCCAGATTAATAAAGTTATAACAATTGTTTTCTTTGGCCCGATTGAATCGGCGATAACACCAAAGATAAGAGCGCCTAATATTGCGGTAGTCTGTACTATTAAGAAAAAAACTATCAATTGTCCCATAGTAAAATGAAGAGTACTGCTTGCGTAATTGCCCGCGAAAAATATAACAGTGTTGACACCTTCAACATAAAAGAAAAACGCTAAAAGAAATATTGAAAGATTCTTATAATTCTTCAAGTGGGTAATTGTATTAAAAACCCTGGTCAATCCAATATTAATAAACGATTTTGTTCTCTCAACTTTTTTCCTGCTGTCTTTTAGAAACAAAAACAACGGTACGGCAAATACAAGAAATATTCCAGCTGAAAAAGGAAATGCTTCTCTTATCATTTGAGCTTTTATGAATGGATAAATTAAAGCAAGTGTAATCAGTGAACCAAGATATCCCATCGCGAAACCATAGCCGCTAACCCTTCCGTAATTTTTAGGGGTTGTAATTTCGGGCAGAAAGGCATCGTAAAAAACCACTCCCGCCTGGTACCCGATATTTGCTATAATGAAAATTACAAGACCGAAAAAAATATCACCCCTGCCGATAAAATAAAGCAAACAAGTTGCAATTATGCAGACAAGAGAAAAGAAAAGCAAAAATCTTTTTTTACCTGTTGAGTAATCAGCAATTGCACCCAGAACCGGTGATATAAGAGCTGTTATAAGCATAGATATGCTTGTGCCAATACTCCAGTAGAAATCCCCTATTGCTTCACCGCCGGCAACAACCTGTTTAAAATAAACAGCGTACAAGAATGTTATTACAACAATGGAATAAGATGTGTGTGCTAAATCAAACAGAGCCCAGACAAAAACCCGGAATTTTTCGTTTTCTTTAATTTTCGTCGGCAGTTTTTGGGAAGGATTCTTCAATAAGCCCTCTGCCGGTTTTTTTCAATTTGCCGGATTTTTTAAGATCAGATAATATTGCGTCCAGAATTCCATTTATAAATTTGCCGCTGTTTGAAGTTGAATAATCTTTAGCAATTTCAATTACTTCATTAATAGAAACCTTGGGTGGAATCTCCTGGAAAAAAAATATTTCTGCAATTCCAATTTTAAGCAGTATTCTGTCTATTAAAGCTACACGGTCCATTTCCCAGTTTGCCAGGCGTTCTCTTATTATTTCATTAAGCATTTTTTGATTGGCAACTACATGATTAATAAGCTGCTTTGCAAAATTTCTATCAACTTCTAAAGAAACATCGGTCAATATCCCTTCGGTTAAAGAAGTTAATCCCTCGCCGTTAAATTCATATGCATAAAGAACCTGTAATACCTTTTCACGAAGTTCTCTTCTATTAGATTTTCTTACTTTCATATTTTATTCTTTATTAAAATCTCTAGGCTAAATCTAAGCCGTTAATTTCAAAAAACAAAAAAAGATATTTCATTTCCATTTAAAGTTGAAGATTAAACAGCATAAAACCAAAACAATAATAATGCTACACTTTCTCTTGCGCGGTAAAAAAAAGCTTTCTCAAACGACATTGTATAATAGGATGCTACACCAACAGTGTTTAATTTAAAAAATTTCGAGATCTGCATAATACGTGTCAAGTGGAATCCATCTGAAATGACAACTATAGGTGCATTTTCTTTTATTACAGTTTCTTCAATACGTAAATATTTAATTTGTTCCGTTGTAGTTGTTGAATGCTGCTCAATAATAATATCTTTTGAAGAAACACCTAGCTTGCTTAAGTATAATGATGCAGATTCTGCTTCACTTATCTCACCGGGGGCATTGCCGCCGGTTAAAAATATTTTTTTTATAATCTTTTTTGAATATAAATCATAAGCTTTTCGGATCCTTGCCTCAAAAATCGGGCTTGGCTTCCCCTTACCGTATACTGCCGCACCGGGAACAAACCCATAATTGTAAGACTGGTTCTGGATTTTACTTTCATCATATTCTCTCACGTTCCAGACATATAACATTGAAAATATTAACAGAAGTATTACTACCGCCATAGTTCGTATTAACGTCCTTAACTCTAGAAGATTTTCTGGTCCAACTACCAGTCCCCAGATATATATCATCGTATACAATTGACACAAAGTACCAATGACAAAGAAAAAGCCCATATAAACTTTTTTTGCCGGATGGTGAAATATATAAGTATTCATGTCAATAATGTTTAGATACATTATCATATAAGTAATTATAAGGCACATAATGGAAATCATCTGAAATGCAAGCATAAGATTTAACCTCTTTACATCAAGATTATTTTTTTTGCTGAACATTAATATTATACATCCAAGCAATATAGAAATGGATAATAGCAGGTTTAAAAGATTACCTAAATAATCAAATCTAAATTCCTTAATTGACAATTTATTGAAATGATATTTTGCATAATATAAACCAATAAGATAAACCAACGAAATTAATGCTACTATTAACAATGGCTTTATATTTGCTGTGTTGCGTTTCAATGTATTCCCAAAATTATTTAATTGACAGGGTTGATTAAGACATTTACATATTCTGAATTAGCAGAGGAAAATATTTTTGATTTGATACCGAATATTTCCTGAATATTTGATTCATTAAGAATTCCTGATTTATCCCCGTGAAGCACGATTTTTCCATTTACCATTAAGGTAACCTTTTTTGAATAGATCCCCACAAGATTAAGATCGTGCGAAACCGAAATTATTGTTATTCCATCTTCAAAATTTATTTTTTTAAGAATGTCGAATATTTTTATTTGATGCTCAATATCAAGGTGGGCATTTGGTTCATCCAGTAATATCACATCGGCTTTTTGGGCAAGTGCACGAGCTATAAAAACGCGCTGTGCCTCGCCGCCTGAAAGTTCATTTATTCCTTTCTTCTTTAAATGCTCAATTTCCATTAATGCTAATGCTTCATTTACTATTTCTTTATCTGATGAATTTTCAAATCCCATCATGTTTAAATATGGTGTCCGACCCATAAGAACTATTTCATAAACTGAAAAAGGGAAAATAGATTGTGATGACTGCGGTACATAAGAAATTTTTTTTGCAATTTCTTTTCTGTCAATATTGCAAATATTTTTATGATTAATCTCAATAGTTCCTGTTTTAGAAGCATATAAATTGCATAGTAGTTTTAGAAGTGTCGATTTTCCACAACCGTTTGGACCCAACAAGCTTACAAAGTCGCCGTCATTCACAATCCAGTATGGAATATCAAGCTCAAATCCTGAGTTGACTATTTTCTTTTCATAACTAAATTTTATATCCTTGATTTCAATCATATTATTAACAACTTCATGTACCATTCCTTAAAAATCAAATTTTAGTAAGATTATTTTTATTATTAATCACTAAAAATAATTGAGATGTGAATTATAAAGAATCCTTAATTATTTAATTGCAATGCAAATAAGAATTGAATATTTAATTCCAGGAAATTAACGCTTCATTTTTTTTACAAATTCACTTTTCAAATATAAATAAATTATTGCAGCCCCAGTAAATCCTCCTAAAGAGTCGGCACACCAATCAAAAAAATCGCATACTCTGCTTGGTATCCAAATCTGGTGAATTTCGTCTATAGCGCCATAAATCATTACAAAAAGTATTGAAAGTAAAAATGCTTTTGAGGAATCTAACACTATCTTATTTTGTAGAAAAAGTGTAAGATTTATTAATGCTGCCAGCCCAAGATAAGCAAGGAAATGCTCTAACTTATCTTGAGAATTGAAAAAATGCGGAATTTCATCTGCTGGTAATGTTGTCCCGATAAAAAGAACAATCCAATATATTGCCAATGGCAAATAAACTGCAGCAACAACATGAGCTTGAAGAAATTTATACAAACGATTTAAGAATGAACTTGATTGCATTAGGTATTCCTTGAATTAAATCCTCAGAGGTAAATCCGTATTCTGTTTTGTCCTCAAGTAAAAGGTCGGCAGCCAGGCTATGTATATAAACTGCACTAATAAGAGCATCCTCAATATCATCCGCTTGTGCTAGAAATCCTGCTATAACGCCTGTCAACACATCACCGCTGCCAAATTTTGCCATTCCCGGGTTGCCTGCAGAGTTAATAAATATTTCACCTGAAGAATTAAAAATTATTGTAGGCGCGCCTTTTAAAACAAGGCAACAACTATTTTCTACGGCAAATTCCTTACCGTACCGAAGCAATTGTTTTTCAAGATCTTCAACGTTTATGCCCAGTAAATCCGCAAATTCTTTATGATGTGGTGTCAATACTTTAGTTTTTAAATTGAGCTTTTTATATTCATCATCTTTAAGAGCAATTATAGCATCCGCATCTATTACAAATTTTTTTGATTTATGAGTTTTTAGAATTTCAATAACTGCATTTTTTGTTTCATCTTCTCGGCCAATACCCGGACCAATAGCAATTACATCAGCCCAATTTATTTTTTCATCCAGTTCTTTAAGATTGGAACTGCTTAAAAACTCTTTACCCTCATCCTCATAGGCGACCACTATTGCACTTTCTAATTTTTGATGTGCTACATTTTTTAGAGATTTTGGGAAAGCCAAAATAGACGAACCAGCCCCGCTGCGTAAAACTGCATTTGTAGTCATAAATGAAGCGCCGGGATATTTTCCCGAGCCGGCAATTACAAGTACCTTTCCTGCAGAATATTTATGCTGGTCCAAACTTTTTCTTGGCAAGCCATAATATGCATCTTCCGGCTCAATTAGATAGTCATTGACAGATAGTTTATCATAATACTCATTATCCATTCCAATTGAGCCTTTGACTATATTTCCACTATTCAGATAGCCTTTTCCATAAAATAACCCTGTTTTGAATTCCGAAAGAGTAATTGTAAGATCCGGGTTAAAGATCATCTCTCCAAAAGCATTTTCAAGGTCTAATCCTGTTGGAAGATCAACTGAGACCTTTAACGCGTCAATAGAATTTAATTTTTCAACAATCTCTTTATATGGTTCCGTTAAATCTCCCCTGCTTCCGGTTCCAAGCATCGCATCAATCATTAGTTCACAGTCATCAAACAATGCTAAATCTTTTAGGTTTTCATAAACTTCAATCTTTGAAGAAGAATGCTCAGCAATTAAATTTTTAGTAATCCTGAAATTTATAAGTGCATCTCCTTTTAATTCTTCTTCCGCACCAAGCGATATAATTTTAACAACATATCCATTTATAATAAAATGCCGGGCAAGAGCAAATCCATCACCGCCATTATTACCTTTACCGCACACAATACCTATAATTTCAACTTTTTCTTTGCATTCAAAGTAATTAGTTATTTCTTCATAAATACTTCTTGCAGCGTTTTCCATAAGCACAATACTTGGGATACCAAGTGTATTTATTGCATAGTTATCCGCTTCTCGCACCTGCTGAGATGTATATAATGGTATCATATCTATCCTTCACAGTTTTTCATAGGCAAAATACTAAAGAATTTAGATAAATATTCATTTCAATTGATTTTCTATTATGCAATTTCATTTTGACGTATCATCCAACAACATTAATATTTTATTTCGATATTTATAAAATTATTATTATTTTTGTTTCGATATTTATAAAAACATAATATGGTTAAAGAATGGACATTTCAACAAGCATTGAAATAATGAAATCACTTGCGGATACATCCCGTCTGCGGGTACTTAATTCACTTATGGAAAAACCACATTACGTCGAAGAACTTGCTAACCGGCTGGATTTAGCGCCTTCAACCGTATCTTTTCATTTAAAAAAATTAGAGGCTGCAGGTCTTGTAAACCAGCATAAGGAGCAATATTATATAATTTATAGTGTAAATGACGACCTGTTAAACCTTTCCTTAAAAGAACTGACAAGTTTTGAAAATATTGAAAAATATGCACAAGAAGAACGGATCCGGAATTATAGAATAAAAGTATTAAAAACCTTTTTCAAAAATAAGAGATTGGTTAAACTGCCTGTTCAAAGAAAAAAAAGAATGATTATTCTTGATGGATATGCAGGCATGTTTAAAAAAGGTAAAAAATATTCCGAAGAGAATGTGAATGAAATTATCAAGCAGTCGTTTGACGACTATTGTACAATACGCAGACTACTGATTGAAGAAAATTTAATGAAAAGAGAAAAACAAATTTACTGGTTAATATAATTTAGTTTAGGAATTTAAAAAATGATCGATAAGAAAGAAATAAAGAAAACTTATAAACAAACTATACAGCCAATGGGAATTTATCAGATTAAAAATAAAGTTAATGGCAAAATATTTATTGGCTTCAGTAAAAATTTCAAAGCTAAGTTTAATAGCATTCAATTTCAGCTTGGTAACGGGTCTTATATCAATAAACTGATTCAAGAGGATTTCACAAAGTACGGATTGGATAATTTTACTTTTGAGATTTTGGATTATCTTGAACCTAAGGATGATCCCGCGTATGACTACACAAATGATCTTATAGTACTAGAAGATTTGTGGCTAGAAAAACTTCAGCCTTATGGTGAGAAGGGCTATAATAGTCAGAAGGTAATGAAGAAATAATTATTTAATGAAGAGCCAAAACAATTAAGTTCATTAACGTATCCGGCAGAATGCCAAAAACAATAATAAATAAGGCGCAGATTACGACAGCAGTTAAGCTAAATGACGGAACTTGTATTGAAAAATTTTCTTCCGGCTCTTTGAAATACATTAATACTACCACGCGAATATAGAAATAAATGCTGATTACGCTTGCGAGAACTCCGGCAATCGCAAGCCAGGTCAGCCCGCTTTTAATTGCTGCTACAAAAACATAATACTTGCCAAAGAAGCCCGCAAGGGGAGGTATTCCGGCAAGGGCAAACATGAAAAGAGCCATTGCTGCTGCAAGAATTGGATTTTTACTATTTAATCCTGAGAAGGAATTCAGATCAGTTCTTGAATCATTTTCTCCTTCAACAATTGAAATAATTGTAAATGCGCCGATGTTCATAAATGTATAAGCTGCCAGATAAAATATTATTCCGGCAATACTATAAAGATTTCCGGCGGCAAGCCCTATTGCCATGTAACCTGCATGTGCAATTGATGAATATGCAAGCATCCTCTTCATATTAGTTTGAGCTATCGCGACAATGCTTCCTAAAAACATCGAAAGTAAAGCAATTACTGCAAAATAGGGGCTAAAAATATTTTGCGAGTTGAACCCGATAGCTGTTGAAAAAATGATCAGCAATACACTGAACGCAGCTGCCTTGCCTGAAGTTGACATTAATCCGGTTATAGTTGTTGCAGAACCCTGGTAAACATCAGGTACCCACATATGAAACGGAACTGCAGCTATCTTAAAGCTAAACCCAATTAGAAACAGAGCCAGCCCAAGAATAAAAATAATATTTGTAGAATATGCCGGAAAATTTTCTGTAAGATTCTGAATGCTTGTTGACCCTGTTGCTCCATAGATCAATGCTATACCGTAAACAATAAATCCGGTCGCAAATGAGCCTAATAAAAAATATTTCATCGAGGCTTCATTTGCAGACGATTTTTTTCTATTTATTCCTGCCAGCACATAAAAGCAAATGGACATTAATTCCAAACCCATAAAGATCATTAGAATATCCCTCGAGCCGGCCATTACCATCATTCCAAGCAGAGAAGATTGAACTAGTATGTAATACTCACCGTAGAATGATCCGAATTTTTTTATATAATCTATTGATGCAAGAACAACAAGTGCAGCGCCTAGATTAAATATGAAATTGAATATTGCCGGTTTTGCTCCAACTTCAATCATTCCGCCGAATAAAACAAAATTTTGATCTATCGTTTGTATCGAGAAAAACGCCGCACCTGAAAACATAAGAATTGAGAACCATGGGAGAATTTCTTTCCCCTTTTTTGTAAAGATTTCTATCAGTACAGATAAAACAATTCCCGTCCCAATGATTAGAAAAGGCATCAGCAAGAAATATTCATAATTATTTTGCGGCATAGTTTTTTCGAAATTATTATTCGTGATAATTATTTTTCAACTATCTCTTTTAAGCCATTTAACACAGCTTTCCAATTTTCTGCAAGATGATCTCTCATTTTTTCAGTTTTGCAATTATCATTTGTCAGAGTAAGAAGAGTTGCATTTCCATCTATGGATATTTCAAATGTAATTGTTGCATAATTTTCCGGAATGTCTTCAGTGCCGGACATTGAACTCCAATAGGTGTACTGTAATATTTTCTCAGGTTCAATTTTCAATATGGTTCCGCCATCGATATATTCTTTCCCTTCCCAAACACCCTTAAAGGTAATCCTGCTTCCCTCTTTCCAATCGGAAATAGTCTCCGTGCCAAATAAATATTGTTTTATAATTGAGGGAGTGGTTAATGCTTCCCAAACTTTATCTGTCTTGGCATTTATTTTTACTTCTGCTTTTGCAATGAAATCTGAACTATTTGCCACTTATTACATCCTTTCCCTTAACCTTTAGTTAAGTAATAGAAATTATTTAATTAAATTTCCTGTAAACGATCCAACCTGTTGAAGTATTGATTGTGTTGACGCTTCAGTTAATTTTAAAAATGTACCCGGGTAAATTCCTATCCAAATAATGAAAATAAATATTGGGATTAGCACAATTAATTCGCGTAAATTCATATCAGTCAGCTCTAGTTTCAACTTTTCATTTTTCACTTCACCAAACACAACACGCTGATACATCCATAACAAATATACAGCCGCAAAAATAACGCCAGTTGCTGCAAAAATTGTATAGGTCCAGCTGTTTAATACGGAAGATTTAAATGCGCCTATCAATATTAAAAACTCACCTATAAAACCATTTAATCCCGGTAAACCAATGGAAGACAGAGTTGCAATCATTAAAAAAGTTGAAAACACCGGAACAATTTTTGCGATGCCGCCGTAATAATTTATTTCACGCTTATGTGTTCTTTCATAAAGTATTCCGACTAGAAGGAAGAGCGCTCCTGTTGATAATCCATGATTGATCATCTGGATGACTGCTCCCTGGATGGACTCAATAGTCATTGCAAAAATACCTAGTACAACAAATCCAAGATGCGATACGGACGAATAAGCTACCAACTTCTTCATGTCCGTTTGAACCATTGAGACAAGCGCACCGTAAATTATTCCTATTACAGCTAGAACTGATACAAACGGAGCAAACTGTACTGCAGACTGAGGAAACAGAGGCAGACAAAACCGTATGAGACCATAAGTGCCCATCTTCAGCAAAACTCCGGCTAGAATAACAGAACCTGCAGTCGGGGCCTCTACGTGTGCGTCCGGCAGCCATGTATGAAGCGGGAATATGGGCACTTTAATTGCAAAACTTATTAAGAACGCAAGGAACATCCATGTTTGAATCTGAAGCGGTATTGTTGGTCCGACTTTATAAAGATCTGTTAAACTTGTTGAAAATATACCTAGTATATTTGATGAATATACTGTTAGCCAGATAATAGCAACAAGCATTAATAAGCTGCCAAACATTGTAAAAATGAAAAATTTTATTGACGCATAAATTCTTCTCTCTCCACCCCAAATTCCAATAATGAAATACATTGGAATTAACATTACTTCCCAAAATATATAGAAGAGGAAAATATCAATAGATATAAACACACCAAGCATTCCAACTTCAAGAAAAAGCATCGAGAAAGTAAACATCTTTACATTTTTCTCAATTGCTTTCCATGTCGAAAGTAAGGTTAGCGGAGTTAAAAAAGTTGTCAGTAAAACGAGCATTAATGAAATTCCATCAATACCGACATGATAGCTTATGTTTAGACTCTTTATCCAGATAACCTGTTGAACGAACTGGAACTTTGAAGTAGATGAATCAAACCCTGCATAAACAAAGAGTGAAATTATAAAAGCGATAATTGAGACAAACAGTCCAAACCAGCGAATCAGATTCTTCTTCTCTTTTCTGAAAAAAAGCGTCAGTATACTACCGATGATTGGTGTAACAAGTAGATATGTTAACAATAAATTTTGTTCCATTCTTCCTTTTTACGTCTCATTTTTTTGAAACTAGTTAGCACAACATTAAAGATTCATTATAATCCAAAAAAGAACTATGGCTATACCAACAAGCATAACAATTGCGTATGACTGGACAATTCCGGTTTGTATTTTTCTTGCCGTGCCGGAAAATTTATCAATTAATTTTGCTATACCGTTTACAGTACCGTCGATAATGGAAACATCAAAAAATTTCCATAGAATTTTTTCAGAACCCTTTTGAATTGGTTTAACTATTGCAGCTTCGTAAATTTCATCAACATAATATTTATTAAGCAAAAGATTATACAAGTTTTTGAATATTGAAGAGAACTTGTCAGCAACACTTATTTTTCTTGTATAAATATAAAGAGCAAAATAAATGGCGCTCAACGCAGCAACTATAGAGATAACCATCAATAAAATTTCTTCAAACTGAGAATGCGAATTATATAATGCCAGCTTTGCCTGGGCTGGAGCATAAATTGGTTCCAGCCATCTCTCAAATAAATTTCCTTGTTCACCGGAAATAAATTTAGGCAAGCCAATATATCCGCCAATTACCGATAAGAAAGCAAGTATAGCCAATGGTACTATCATAATAGCAGGAGATTCATGCGGATGAACATGGTGCTGATCAAATTTTTCTTTCCCGTAAAATGTTAATGATACCAGTCTGAACATATAAAATGCCGTCATCATTGCAGTAAGAATACCAATAAGCCAAAAAATAAATCCTCCGTTTGCATAAGCATTCCATAAAATTTCATCTTTGCTAAAAAAGCCGGATAGACCCGGGACTCCGGAAATTGCAAGTGCAGCAATTAAAAAAGTTGCATAAGTTTTTGGCATATACTTTTTCAATCCGCCATAATGTTGAATGTTTTGCTCATCTTGCATTCCATGAATAATTGAACCTGCTCCAAGAAATAATAATGCTTTGAAGAACGCATGGGTCATAACGTGAAAAATTGAAGCTGAAAAAGCGCCGACACCTGCAGCTAAAAACATATAACCAAGCTGACTTACAGTTGAGTATGCTAATACTTTTTTGATGTCATTTTGAACAAGACCAATAGTTGCTGCCATAAAAGCTGTCAAAAGCCCAATTACTGCAACAATCAGCATTACATTAGGCGCTAAGGCAAAAAGTATAGAAGCACGGGATACCATATAGACACCCGCAGTTACCATTGTTGCTGCATGTATTAATGCGGAAACCGGGGTTGGGCCAGCCATTGCGTCGGGCAGCCAGATGAACAACGGTATTTGGGCAGACTTGCCGGTTGCACCAATAAATAAAAAAATAGCTATCAAACTAAAAGTTGCACTTGAAACCGGAAATGCAGCAGCCTTAAAAAATACTTCCTTGAAGTTGAGAGAATCAAACGTTATGTAAATTAAAAACATTCCTAGCAAAAAACCAAAGTCACCAATTCTATTTACGACAAATGCTTTCTTTGCAGCTTGTGCTGTTGTTCCTTTCTCAAATTTTCTATCATACCAAAATCCAATTAATAAATAAGAACAAAGCCCAACGCCTTCCCATCCTAGAAAAAGCACAAGGAAATTATCACCAAGTACAAGGTTCATCATAGCAAAAATGAAAAGATTCATGTATGAAAAAAATCTCCAGAATCCTTTATCACCGTGCATGTAGCCAATTGAATAAACATGAATAAGAAAACCAACCCCTGTTACAATCAAAGACATGGTAAGTGAAAGCTGGTCTACCAGAAACGCATATTTTATATCAAGACTGCCAAGTTTGAACCATTGAAATAATTGTACTGTGTTCGATCTTTCTTCTACTGGCAATCCCAGGGTTTGAATAAACGCACCTAGAACTATAAGGAAAGAAATTCCAATTGCAGAACTGCCAATCCAGCCAATAACTTTTTCGTTATTGATTTTTCTTCCCAATAAGCCATTAATCAAGAAACCGACTAACGGCAGCAGGACTGCAAAATATATTAGGTTAATGATTACCACTTAAAAATATTTATCTCGTCAATGTTAACTGATTTTTTATTTCTGAAAATTGCAATGATTATTGCTAATCCAACAGCTGCCTCAGCCGCGGCAACAGTCATTACAAAAAATGCAAAAACCTGACCAATTGAATTGCCAAGGTATGATGAAAATGTAACGAGGGTTAGGTTTGCAGAGTTCAACATAAGCTCAATGCACATGAATACAACTATTGCATTTCTTCTAATCAAAACACCGGCAACACCCACACAAAACATGAATGCGCTTAATATTAAATAGTATTCCATTGGAACTGTTGACATATTCTACTCGAATTTTTTCATGGCTAATACAAGAGCGCCAATTGTGGCCGCAAGAAGTAAAAATCCCGCTACCTCAAAAGGAATAAAATAATTTGTATAAAGCTGGTATCCAATAGCTTGAATGGTTCCTGCTTTAATACTGGCTGCTTCATCAGGTGTTAATGTGCGCGACGGTTTTCCAAATAGAATTAAATATGCAAGCTGAACAAATACAAAAACACTGACAAGTATCGCAAAAAATTTAATTGTACGTTTATTTACAAATAGTTTATCTTCAACTTCAGTATTCAGCAGCATCAGAACAAAAAGAAATAAAACCATTATTGCCCCTGCATATACAATTACTTCTACAACTGCTATAAATTGCGCGTTTAGAAGAAGGTATAAGCCCGCAAGTGCAAAAAAATTAAGAACTAGAAACACTGCTGAAATTACCGGGCTTGGCCTTGTAATCATTACTACAGATGAAACTGCCGCTACCAGTGCGAGTATTATAAAAAGAATTAATTGTATATTCATTATTACGGTGTATTCCTATAAATCATACGCGGGAAAGGAATAGCCTCTCTTAAATGCTCCATCCCGCAAATCCAGCTTACTGTTCTTTCAAGACCAAGCCCAAACCCTGAATGAGGAACTGAGCCGAATCTTCTTAAATCCAGGTACCATTCAAAGAATGATTGCGGCAAATTATGTTCTTTTATTCTTTCAAGCAAAAGGTCAAGATTATCTTCACGCTGGCTGCCGCCAATAATTTCTCCGTAACCTTCCGGGGCAATAACGTCAACTGCCAGGGCAACTTTTGGATTTTCAGGATCGCGCTTCATATAAAATGCTTTTACCTCAGAAGGATAACGGTGAATCATTACCGGTCTGTCAAACTCCTCGCCAATTACAGTTTCATCTGCTCCTCCAAGATCATTACCCCACTGAAAATCAACACCTTTTCTTTTCAATATCTCTACTGCCTCTGTATAAGAAATTCTTGGGAAAGGTCTTTTAATAGACTCAAGTTTGGTTAAATCGCGCTCTAACTCCTTTAATTCTTCCTTTTTATCTTCGAGAACACAGCCAAATATATATTCAATAAATTCTTCTGCTAAATCCATATCATCATTCAAATCATAAAAAGCCATTTCCGGTTCAACCATCCAGAATTCGGTTAAATGCCTGCGCGTTTTAGATTTTTCCGCCCTGAATGTTGGGCCAAATGAATATACCTTTCCAAGCGCCATGGCACCGCTTTCTTCGTAAAGCTGACCTGATTGCGTTAAATAAGCTTTACCTAAATCAAAATATTCCATTTCAAAAAGTGTCGATGTACCTTCGCATGCATTCGGTGTAATAATCGGCGGATCAAAGAGCACAAATCCGCGTGAATCAAAAAAATCGCGTATTGCTTTAACTACGCGTGCGCGAATTTTAAGAATTGCCACCTGCCTTTTTGAGCGAACCCATAGGTGGCGGTTATCTATTAAAAATTCTATTCCATGCTCTTTGGGGGTAATCGGGTATTCACCGGCAATTGAAATTATTTTTAAACCAGTGGCATCAAGCTCATATCCGCCAACTGAACGAGGCTCGGCTTTTACTTTTCCTGTTATTTCAAAAGATGATTCTTGTGTAAGCTTATCGGCATCTGCAAAAACTTCTTCACTAACATTGCCTTTAAAGACAACACATTGAACGTAACCGGAACCATCACGCAAAATCAGGAATTTTATCTTGCCGCTGGATCTTTTATTGTAAAGCCATCCTTTTAATGTAACTTCATTTCCGACATTGTTTTTTAGGTCTTGGACATAAGTAGAAGGTTTCATTTTTAGATTTTTTTTGTTGAAAAATTATTAGTAAATATAGTTAAGAGGCTCTTATAAATGCAAAGGCAGCAATTAGGCCTTGATAATTAGTACATAATAAATTACAATTTATTAAGTAAATATTTATTGAATTTCATGTCGTCCTTTAATCTTAGTTTCACTAAAAAATATAAATAAGACAATTAACTCCATCTAAGTAGGACTTTACCTTCAATTTAGGAATAAAACACTTTTAATTTTCTGTTGAATACTTCCTCAAACAATCCTTTGCGTCTTTCCAAATTCCATAATTCAATTTCCGGCACAGTTCCTTTTGCACATTCAAGATTTAATTCAATAATATTTTGATTTGCCTTAACCTGCAATGATTGGACAATTTGTTTATGAGTTCTGTCAAATGAATCAGCCACCCTTAGAATAGCAGCTAATTGTTTAATGACAGCCTGCGTTCTCTCCGGGAGTTCATTAAAATCCGCATGCCGTGATTTTGGGTGACTCTTTCTATGATACCGCGCAACATGGGCAATAATTCCAATTTCATTCTCATTGAATCCAAGCAATTCACTATTTTTGATTATATAATAGCTATGATGATGATGATTTGTATGAGAGATATGATAACCAATATCATGTAGAATTGCCGCCGCGTAAAGGTATTCCCTCAGTTCCTCACCTAAAGGATAATACTCCTTCATCTTGTCAAATAATTCCAAAGAAAGTTTTGCGATGTGGTTGCAGTGTATTTTATCATAACGGCAGGATTCTGCTAATTGTTTTACGCTTTCAGTTCTTATATCGGATAGATCCGGTTTGATTGAACCCGTATGTTGTTTCTGCAAGGTATCTATGATAATTCCTTCCCGCAGCGCATACCCGGAGATGACCATTTTTTCCAATCCTAGCAGATCAAAAATTGTTGAAAGTATTATTATGCCGGCTGGAATAATATCAGCACGTTTTGCTTCAAGTCCAAATATTTTTTTCCTTTTCTCAAAATGCTTTTTATCAAGAATTATCTCACATATTTTAGACAATTCTATGTTTGTAAATTCAAAATTATTAAGTAGATGATTCGTTGCCATAGTCCCCTTCCTAATTGCATTGATCATCATTCCTGCAGCCATAATTGTACCCGATGAACCAACACAAGCACTGAACCCCATTTTCTTAATTGTATTTGCAACTTGGAAGACTTCTATTTCTACCCATTTCCTGCATTCGTTTATGCTGGTTTTTGTTAATTCAAAATCCGGGAAAAATTTTTCAGTCAGACGCACAGCTCCGAGTTTTAAGCTGATAACAAAGTTTGATTTTCCTTTATATCCGACTAAAAACTCTGTACTTCCGCCGCCTATATCAACTATAAGAGTTTTTTTATTAAATATAGGGACAGCCTTCATTGCTCCCAGATAAATTAAACGCGCTTCTTCATAACCACTAATTACTTCAACCTCAATTCCGGTTTTATTAAATACTTCTTCAATAAATTCATTCTTATTATACGATTCACGTACAGCGCTTGTAGCAACAGCCCTGATTTTTGCATTATGGGAATCTGCAATAGATTTAAAATTACGTAGTGTTGCCAAAGCTCTTTCTATGGCATCTGGTTTTATATGCTTTATATTGCCGCTGCTGCCTTCAGCAAGACGGATTACTTCTCTTTCACTGTCAATTATTTCAAAATTCCCGTCATTCTTGAGCTTCACTACTATCAAGTGAAAAGAATTTGATCCGACATCAATTGCCGCAAGATTTTGATTATTAGTTTCCATCTAATTTTTCTTTTTTCTCATCACGTATTTAAATAAATCGTACACATCCTCAACTGAAATGTCATCGATTAAATCAGATTTTTTAATGAAATATTTTGTTTCACCAATTGGCGCCCAGTTAAAAGGATTAGTAGGGCCAAAAATTGAAATCTGAGGTGTTGAAGTTGCACCTGCAACATGCATTACACCAGTATCATTTGTTATAAAAAAACTACTTATAGAAATTAATGCAGTTAGCTGCGGAATTCTTTTATCGATAAAATAGCCGCAGCTATTTCCGAAATAATTTTGTATATATTCTATTTCATATTTATCCGCTTTGCTTCCCGTAATATAAAATAATAATTCAAAATTATTTTTGATAGCTCTAATTAGTTCAATAAATTTTTCAATGGGCCACCTGTTACCCGGTTTACCTGCCCCCATGTGAAAACCTATGATTAATTTATTTTTTGCGGCGCCTAAAAACTCGATAAATCTCTCAGCATATGCAAGATCGTCCTTATCAAATATTATGCTTGCATTAAATTTTTTAGTTGAGATACCGAATGGTCTTATAATCTCCTGTATAAAATCCGAAACATGTGTATCGGGATGTTTCCGCCAGTCTAAAGCAATTTGATAATGAAAAATATACTTGTAAGGATTGTCCACCCCATTTAGAATTCTAGGGCCTATTTTAATTTTTGCATTTGAAAAACCTGCAAGGATACAACTGGTTGAAGAAACAGCTACAGTGGCAGGAACAATTGCAAGATCATAATTTTGTTTAATTATTCTGCGTAGTTTTAAAAAATATTTTGGCTCCCAAATTTTTTTCTTATCAAAAACAAATAGGTTATCAATAAATTCATTTTTTAGAACTGCATAATAATTTTCAGGACTAGCAATCAATGTCAAATTTGAATGGGGAAATCTTTCCTTTATTGCCCTTAAAACAGAAATACCGGCTAATTGATCTCCGAACTGATTATGCTGCCGAATAACCAAAATCCTTTTGGGATAGCCGATGTAAAAATCATTAAATTCATTTACGGCTAAAATTTTTTTTAGAAAGGACGAAACGCTTTTTTTAAATAGATCTTTGAAAGACATTAAGAATTATCTTTTGGCTTTTCTGATTTGTTTGAATCAATATCTTCAAAATGAGCATCAATTACATCATCTTTTTCAATTTTATATTTTGAAGGTTTTTGCCCAACATTTTGATTGGCAGAATTACTTGTACCGGCAGCAAAGAACTTAAACACATTACCAATTGTTTTAATAACAACATAAAAAACCAACAACCATAAGATTAAACGCAAAAGACTCATTTTTAACCTTTCACCTCGGGATTAAAATATTCTATAAAACCCCTGTCAACTCTAAATATTTGTTGATAAAGTTCTTCAAAATCATGCTCACGGTTAACAAAATCAATTTCAGACGTATTAACAATCAGGAGAGGTGTGTTGCTGTATTTAAAAAAGAAATTGTTATATGCTTCAGAAAGTTCGGCTAAATACGCACGTGTAAGATTTCTTTCAAATTTCCTGCCGCGTAATCTTATATTTGCCATAAGGCGGTCCAGGCTCGATTGTAGAAATATTACCAGGTCAGGCTGGGGGATATCCCTTTCCAGCAAAGGAAAAATAGATTCATAAAGTTTTAATTCCTCGCCGGAAAGATTTAAATAAGCGAAAATTTTGTCTTTCTGGAAAATGTAATCGGAAACTGTAACCCTGGAAAATAATTCCTGCTGGTTTAGCTGCTGCTGCTGCTTATACCTGTTAATCAAAAAAAACATCTGCGTTTGAAATGCATACCGCTTCCTGTCATCGTAAAACTTTTCCAGGAAAGGGTTCTCCTCAAATTCTTCCTTTATCAAACTGGAACCCAATTTCTCAGAAAGTTTTTGAGCCAGTGAAGATTTTCCCGCACCAATTACTCCTTCAATTGCTATGTACTTTAAATCTGCCAAGTTACACCAAAGTATAATCTAATTTTTGGATTATATGTGTTTCATTAAATGCCAGATCAATATCTTCAAATTGCTTCTTCAATAGAGGATGAACAAAATCCGGGGCAATTTCCACCATTGGAATAATTACAAAATCCCTGTTTAATATTTCAGGATGAGGAAGCGTTAACTGATCGTTATCATAAATTAAATTACTATAAAATAGAAGGTCAATATCAATTTCTCTCGGTCCCCATTTCTCAAAAATAGCTTCCCTGCCAAGTTTAGCTTCAATTGACTTTAGAAAAAAGAAAAGATCATAAGCGCCAAGAACAGTATCAATTTCAATCACTGCATTATAAAAATTCTCCTGGTTAGGATTTCCAAATGGACGTGTTTCATAGATTGAAGAACACTTTAATACCCTGCATTTTTCTGTTAGTGAAATTTCCATAACAGCTCTCTGCAAATATTTTAATCTGTCCCCCTTATTCGATCCAAGACCTAGAAATATTTTATCAATCATTTTCTTTTATTACCTCAGCTTCTACACAGTCAAGAACACCGCCGACGGGAACGCTGTGTTTACGTACTCTAACTGCAATTTTTTTAATATTCTTATTTTTTTGCAAAAGTTCATCGGCAATTACGGTTGCTAAAGTTTCGATTAAGTAATATTTCTTACCATGTACTATTCTATTAATAAATTTATAAATTTCTTCATAATTAATTGTTTTTTTAAGATCATCATTTTTAGCTGCTTCTGTAAAATCAGTATAAATATCTACATCAGCTTCAAACTTCCCTCCCATATTCTGTTCTTCCTGCAATGCACCATGATAAGCATAAAAAGAAGCATTTTTAATTCTGATAATATTCGTCATCGAATCGATACCCGTCTGGAAAAGTAATTATTTTTTATTGTAGTGAAATTAGCAAATAAAATCCCTATAAGCACCAACCCGCTGCCAATTAAAGTTTGAAAAGAGAGTTTTTCATCAAGTATTACCCAGCCTAATATAACAGCAATTATAGGAGTTATAAAAGAAGAAAGTGATAGTAACACCACACTAATTCTTTGCAGCAGCCAATAATATGTTGTAAAAGCCAGTACAGTGCCAAAAAAGGCAAGATATATAATAGATGATATAGCATTTTGATTAAAATTCCATGCGGTCTTATCTTCAAATATAAATGCTGTTATTACTAAAATAATACCTGCTATAAGAAGCGGTATAAAACTCATTGATAATGGGTTTAGCTGCTTTCCGTATTTTTTAATAGCAACGGCAATTCCTGCTTGCATTGCAGAACCCATTAATAATGCTATTATACCTTTCATATGTAAAGATAAATCAATGGAAAGATTTTCCATAAAGATTATTAATATACCGGCAAAGGCAAGAATGATACCCATTGTTTGGAATCGTGTAACCGAACTTTTTGAAAATGCCAGCAATGAAAATATCAAAACAAAAAACGGCATTGTTGCAAAAACAATTGCAGTAAGCCCAGAAGGTATAAATTGTTCAGACCAATAAACCAATCCATAAGGAAAAACATATGAAAAGAAAGTAAGCATTATATAAAGCTTTATCGAAAGTATATCTTTCTGCAATTTTATATTCCTGAACCTCATTAAAACATAAATAAAAATTGATGCAAGTATAAATCTTATGCCTGCTGAAATAAAAGGTATTAATGAGTCCAAACCCAGTCTTATAACCAGCCATGTTGAACCCCAAATTGCGCAAATTAAAACATAACCGGATGCTATTTTAATTTTTTCTTTACTCAATTATTCTTCCCTCATAGCAATAATTCCCAATGCCCTTCCGGATTTTTCCGCGTCTCTTCTAAATGAATGCAAAAGATCCTTTTCTTTGTAGGAACATAAATTAGATATTTCAATTTGATTTTTACTAATCCCAAATTTATAAATCATATCCACATTTGCCAGCAAAACATTTAAATATATTTTACCATATTTTCTTACTGAATACTTGGGATCAAATTGGATTGATACTTCTTCACCAACTTCATAGTTATCCTGTGTTATCGAAGGACCAATATAAAAAACAAGATTATTCTTTTCTGAATTGAAGTTTTTTATCAAGGTCTCAATCGTTTTACACAAAATTTGTTTTTGAGTTCCGCGCCAACCGGCATACACTGCAGCAATCAACCGGTTTCCACTGTCATAAATAAAAATAGGTACACAGTCTGCCG
Organism: Melioribacter sp.; assembly: GCA_003155655.1. Taxonomy (GTDB): domain Bacteria; phylum Bacteroidota; class Ignavibacteria; order Ignavibacteriales; family Melioribacteraceae; genus Fen-1258. Next base: position 9,818 of record PMDS01000137.1, on the reverse strand, counting down.
ATGATACAGCAAGGCCAATATTTGGTTTTGTAGTTATCATTGCATCACTTTCCCCAATCATTCCGGGTTTTTCAACAATTGATATAATATCAGAATGCACCTGTTTTTGAAATGCGATTTGGGATGTTGTTAGTCCTATTACATTAAAAAATGCTTCCCGGTTTTCATGTACTTTTTCTTTATCATCACCGACAGTTAATGACATGTTAAACCAGAATGGGCTCTGTCTGTTCAGGCCAATTTTTGTACTGAATCCAAAAATTAAATTTGGAAATTTTTCAAGAAGAGTGCTTTTAATAATCTGCATTTTATAAGTATAATTTCCCTTCCCCTCTTTTAAGGGAGGGAAAATATGAAGGCTTATATATTTTTTAACGAATCATCCAGATCAAACAAAATATCATCAGTATTCTCAAGACCAATTGCAAGACGAATACCGCCCGGTTCGATGCCGCGTTCCGCCAATTTTTCAGGCGGAACAACAGAATGTGTCATAGATGCCGGATGTTCAATCAAGGTACGTGTGTGACCAAGAGAAACGGCAAGAGTCATTGTATATGCATTGTTAGCGACATAATCCATAAATCTGCCGCCAATCTCTTTGCTCTTTGCCGGGGTGTTACCCTTTAATACAAAATAAAGCATACTACCGGGTGCAAAGTTACCGTTGAAATCAACCATCTGTTTCTTTGCTGTTTCATAATCTCTAAAACTAGGCAGACCGGGATAATTCACAAATTCTATTTTGGGATGAGCATTTAAAAATTCAGCAATGCGCAATGCAGATTTAATTTGATGTCTCTGACGCAGCGCAAGAGTTGGTAAGCCATAAGTAAGTATAGCCCAGGCGCTTTTTGTATTTAATACAGCCCCAAAGTCTTTTCTGTATAGCAAGATCAGGTCGCGGAATTTTTTCTTTCCAATAACAACACCGCCCATGTCTGTTCCAAATCCGCCAATTCCTTTTGTAAGTGAATGAACCACAAAATCGGCGCCAAACTCAATTGGTCTCTGGCAGAATGGAGTAGCAAAAGTATTATCTACAACAATCTTAATTTGGTATTCTTCATTTCGCGTTTCATTAATTTCTCTAAGAATTTTTGCAACTTCCCTAATATCAACAATGCCTAAATTAGGATTAGCAGGTGTTTCAAAATAAACTACCTTTGTTTTATCTGTAAGAGCATTTATAATATTTTTAGGCTGCGTCAAATCAATTGGTGTGACTTTGATATTGTATTTAGGATACCAATTGTTGAAGAGAGAAATTGTACAGCCATAAAGTGTGGTATGGGTTATAATTTGGTCACCCGATTTAGTCAACACGCCAAGAATTGCAGAAATTGCACCCATTCCAGTTGCAAAACTTACAGCGGTTTCTCCTTTTTCGACATAAGCTAAATTTTCTTCCAGCATATCTTTATTTGGCTCACCTAAACGGTCATAAATAAAGATCGGGGCATTATCTCCAAGCTGTTCAGTGTTTGCAAACTGCATAAAACCCTGTGCCCCGCGCTCAACAGAATCTAATCTAAATGTGGTGGAGGATGAAATTGGAGCCGTTACATGGTGGGAATAATCCCAGCTATCTGACACAGATTTTCCATAAATAAGATGTGTATCCATCGAATATTTTGTGTCGTCAACTATATTTTTTTTCTTAGTAATTATATCGTTTGCCATAATAAACCTCAAATTTTAGTAATTAAAATTACTGAAATTTAGAGTGTGAGTCTATCTTTAGAATTGACGCTATTTGAGGTCAAAATGACATTTTTAAGTTGAAAAAGAATTTTTATAAAAGATAATTGCTCAAGTGGAGAAAAATTGCGGATATAAAAGATGATTTGCGATTTCAGTGAAAAGAGGAACTAGGATATAAGCTTTCTTTTACCCATAACTATTTTATGTTTAAGTAATCCATCTATAGAAATATCTTCATCAATCATTGGCCAGTGGATTCCATAACCAGAATTTGAAACTTTAAAATTATTTTTTTGAATTTCATTTGCAGAGACAAGTTTTTTAGAAACGGAGGCTAACGGAAATTCGTACTCTTTTCCATCGATCAATAATTTCAATTTATCTTTACTTATATTAACATTTTTTATCTCATGATATTTTTTCATTTGGGTCCGCTTTTCTTAAATTTATTCCATTCTTTCTCAATATGATCAAAATATTCAAATATGTATTATTAACTCAGGAATAAAATTCTATAAAAGATTATTCTTTCCCAGCCATTCGTCATTATATATAGTTGAAAAATATTTGTATCCGGTATCACAAATAATAGTAACAATGTTAGCTTCGCGGTCAATTTCCTTTGCAATGTTAACTGCCCCGTAAATGTTAGCTCCGCTGGAGCCGCCTGCAATAATCCCTTCTTCATAAGCCAATTTTTTAGTCCAGCCAATAGCTTTTTTATCTTCAATTTTCATCATATCATCTAATAAATCCAGCTGTGCTGTCGGAATCAGGAATTCATCACCCATTCCCTCAATAAGATAATGGTAGGGTTTAACAAGAACTTTATTCTTGAACCAATCGTAAAAAACGGAACCATAAGGATCCAAACCAATAACTTTTAAGTCAGGATTTTTCTCTTTTAAAAATTTTCCGGCACCGGTAATTGTTCCCCCGGTACCAATTGCACCAACCAGATAATCAATTTTACCTTCCATCTGTTCCCAAATTTCAGGTCCGGTTGTCATATAATGTGTCTCGTTGTTATCTAAATTGTTATGCTGATCAATGTAAAATATTGAGGAGTCTTTCTTCACTAGATTTTCTGCATACAAATTGTATGATTCCGGGTGTTCAGGCGGCAATGAAGCATCAACTTTAATTACATCAACGCCAAGAATTTCAAGCATTTTAATTTTTTCTTTACTGGTTGTGTTTCTAATTACAATTTTTAATTTATAACCTTTCTGCCGGCATATAATTGCCAGACCTAAAGCAGTATTGCCCGAAGAATTTTCTATTATTGTATCACCTGGCTTTATCTTTCCTTCACGTTCAGCTTTCTCAACCATATATTTTGCTATTCTATCCTTTATGCTTCCGCCTGGATTCATATATTCCATCTTAGCCCAGATTGTAGCTTTTAAACCTTTTGAAATGTTGCCGAGCTTTACAATTGGTGTTCTGCCTATTGCATCAATAATATTTTCATAACGGTTATTTCTCATGTAATCCCTAATTTATTATTTCTCAGAAAAAGTTACGGTAATTTATATCCTCTTAAAAATTCTTCTGTGGTCATTCTCTTCCTTCCTTCTAACTGCAGTTCTAAAATTTGAAGAAAGCCGTTGCCGGTATTAACAAATATCTCTTTCGTGGTCTGAAGAATACTACCTGATAATGGAGAATGGAGAATGGAGAATGGAGAATTTTCATCTATACTATTCTCATTCTGCCTGTCGGTAGGCAAGGTTCTAAATTCTAAATTCTCAATTATTTTTGTTTTAAAGACTTTATAACTTTTACCATCATAACTAAAGTACGCTGCCGGATAAGGCGATAAACCTCGTACTAAGTTGTGTATTTCAATTGCCGGTTTATTCCAATCGATCTGGCAAATTTCTTTTGTTATTTTAGGCGCAGGTGAAGCTAACGTGTTATCCTGCAAAGTTATTGGAACATTTCCTGATTCAATCAATTTAACGGTTTTTAAAACAACGTCAGCGCCGAGTATCATCATTTTATCGTGAAGGGTACCGAAATCATCATCCTCATGAATTTCAATTTTTTCTTGCAGGATAATATTGCCTGTATCCACTTTGTCTTCTAAATAAAATGTAGTAACTCCAGTTTCCTTTTCGCCATTTATTATTGACCACTGGATAGGAGCTGCCCCTCTATATTTTGGAAGAAGTGAGCCATGTAAATTAAACGCACAGCTTTTAGCTATGGAGTAAACTTCCTTTGGCAATATTCTGAAGGCTACTATTATAAATAAATCAGGCTGCATTTTTTTCAACTGGTTTATAAAAGTTTCGTCTTTCAAATTAGAGGGTGTAAGAACTTCCAAATTACTTTTCAATGCAAATTCCTTAACTGCTGAGGGAGAAACTTGCTTTCCCCTTCCTCTTTCTTTATCCGGAGCAGTAACAACAGCAGAAATAGTATATCCGCTTTCAAGAAGTTTTTCAAGAGAAGGGATAGCAAATTCCGGTGTTCCCATAAAAACAATTTTCATGCTAACTCAGCGCAGAAATATTAAAAAGGTTTTTTTGGTGTGTGTTATTTTTCTGTGATTGGATAATCAATTTCAACTTCCCTGTTGGCAATATTCTCCAATTCTTTTTGGATATTTTTTTTAATTTTCTCAGTAACCCTGTCCGGAATCATTTTCCCTATTAGGTGATCATACTCATGAAGAATAACCCGGGCAAAAAGTTCAGAAGCTTCAATCTCGTTTTCTTTCTCATCAGCATCAAGATATTTAACTTTTATCATTTTTGATCTTTCAACATCGGCATGCAGAGTAGGCAGGCTCAAACAACCTTCATTCATAACAACTTTCTCATCAGAATGCAAAACTATTTTTGGATTAATCATCGCAATAGGTTTGAACTTTTCATAGCCTTCAACACCTTCAAGGTCCAATACAAAAATTGATTCTCTAAAACCTACTTGGTTAGCTGCAAGACCAAGACCATTTGCGTTCCTCATTGTTTCAAACATATTTCTTATTTTTTCAATTATGTCATCGGAAACAGCAGGTACAGGCTGCGCTTTTTGCTTTAATATCTTATCGCCATAAATAGTAATTGGTATTATTGCCATCTGGATGTATATTTATTGCGCTTCTAACCTGACTACACGTGCGCTTAAATCATTAAATAAGGTAACTTCTGTTGAGCAGAATAACATTCTTACTAACAGCCGAAAGATAATTAACATTTGCTGAAGAATAAAGGATAGAATAAGAAAATAGAAAGGTGTGCGGGGAATAAATCTTCCAATAATATTATATACAATTGCACCAAGTGCACCAATAATTGCAACAATTAAAAAAACTACAAATACTTTATAAAAATTATCTCTTATAAATAGTACAGCATTAAAACATTCAATCCATATTTTGGTTTTATCTCTTACGGCAAGGGATATTTTTGAATAATCAGAAAGCATTGTTACTATCCCGATATAAAATACAAGAAGAATATAACGTAAGAATTTGAGAATAAAATCAGCGGTAACATTTTCCGAATTCTTAAAAAGATTGGTCAACAAATACCCGCTATAATCATTAATTTTAAATGCAACCGCATAGAGAATCAATGAAAGCATTACAATTTTTGCAAATCTAATAAAGTATTTTACACCGCCGTAAAAAAAATCAACCATGTGGTTTTTATCAGGCGCGTTAAAGATAGCAATCAACCCTCCAAGAAAAAAAGTTTGAACAAGCACGTATATGCCTCCAACAAAATAAATTGTAAGAGGAAGCTGTGAAAGCTGGATAGAATATAAATTTCTGAATTGAATGTACCACATCATATCAAAATTTTGCGATATTCGGTCACTTATAAGAGAATTGCCAAGATTATCTAAGAGAATATTATAAATTGGAACAGCAAGCACAAGTGCAGAAACTGCATTCATTGCCCACAGAAGAACAACAAATTTTGTGTTGTGAAAAACCGATCGTACACCATGGAGTAATATTTCCTTGACGCTTCTAATCATCCGATACTTCCCATAATCATTAATGCATTTTGAATCCAAAAGAAAACCCGGATTGCCAATGAAAGTGAAGCCCATGCTCTTGGTTTAACCGTAAATGAATTATTAGCAAAATTAATATCCAAAAGATTCTTACGTTGCGGATCAATTTCTGCAGCAATTACTTCATTATTGGTTTTGAATTTTAAAATCTTCCATCTTTCAACGCCATTCCACTTTTGATAAATTGTATCTTTATCGGTATAAAGTGCAACATCATTTTTAAATACACCATCTCCTAAACGTTCTACAAGTATATCATATTCGCTGTTTGCGGTTTTAGTAATTGATGTAATCTTGTAATCAAAAGCTTTTGGAGCGCGGTAAAATTCATTAAAGAACCATTTCATATCTTCTTTACAGTTTTTTTGAACTACAGCAATAAAATCTTCCGATGTTGGATGTTTGTACTTGAATTCATCATAATAATCATGAAGAATCTTCATCATTGTATTTATACCAACATAACGTTCAAGTGTTAAGAGGACTAGTTCCGGCTTACTATATGAATTAACAACATAAGAAAGCCTGTTGGGAAGTTTGTATGAAGTATCCGAAATTGAACCGACATTTAGATTTCTATAATATGTTTCTGCACTTGTTAAACCCTGAGGCACTGAAAGATCCACAAGTGTGTAGATCATTGGTATTTCATTATAGGAAAGAAAGTTTAACCCAAAGACAGGAATGTAATAAGCAAACTTAAAATACTCGTCAATCTCCGGTTGATATGTATACATTATTTTAGTAGCCATATAAGAAGCAAAGCCTTCATCCAGCCATGCTTCAAAGACTTCGTTATTGGCTAACATTCCTTGAAAATATTGATGAGAAAATTCATGGGAAACAAGATATTCAGGCCAGCCAGTATCTTTTGGAGAAAAAAGTTCTGCGCTTACCGTGAAAAGAGTTGGATATTCCATTCCTCCCGATGCTGATGTGCGTGGCACATCAACAAGGGTTACGTTTTGATAAGGATAAATTCCGACATAATTTTCAAAATATTCAAGACAGTTTTTTACACATTCAAAATACCGGTCAAAATATTTTTCGCGTTCCGGTTGCACATAAACCAGAATATTAATTTTTGTTCCATCTTTACGTGTATAAATTGAATTCCTATGAAGTATTTCGTCAGATGTCATCCAGACAAAATCATGAACCCCCGACTGGATATAACTGTACGTTGTAGAATTTTGAATGTTTTTTTTCTCTTCAACTATTCCGGTTGCCGCAACCAAATAATTATTTGGCACATTGATATTAACCGAATAATCTCCAAAGTCTGAATAAAAATTTAAGTGCGGATGATACTGGCTGCATACCCATTCCCCTTTTTGGAATACACCAACCTTAGGAAACCATTGGGAGACAAAAAAGAAATTTCTTCCCGAAGCAGCTCCAAAGCGCTTAACCGAAATTGGAATCTTTAAGGAATATTCAAAATATATTTTTGCGCTGTCGCCGGGCAGAATAATTTTATCAAGTAATACTTTTGCAACCGTGCTATCGTATGGATTTGTAATTTCAGGCTGGAAGAATATTAAATCTGATTTTTTTCCACCCACAAGAAAAGACTTAATATCTATTTGTGTACTGGTCTGTGAATTAATAGAGTAAGCTTCAGCAAATAATGTTTTATTACTCTTGTAAGCATTTGCATAAAAATGGAATTGAATTTCGGAGGCAGGATATTTTGTTTTGTTTATCCACGTAATGTTTTCTTTAACATAAATGCTTTTAGTATCCGGATCAAATTTAACATCCATATAATAATTAGCACATCGGTTAATTTTGTCAAATTCAGATTTAAGAATACCGTTTTTATAAGCACTTGCATCCATTTTAATATCTGGAATAACAATAGGATCACCCATGCTGGATATATATAGTAACCCGGCACAAATTATAAGAAGAATTAATGCTGTAAGTCTTTTCATGGCGGGGTCAAATTAAACAGAAGTGAAACTTAATTCAATAAGAGTTTTAAAATAAAAATCCCGCATACGTCATCCGTTAGTTAACGGAGACGGAGCGGGACTTTTATATCGTTTAAGATAAAAAGACAATTTACTTTATTTCAATTGTTTTAGGTTTAATTCTATCGTGTTTTGGAAGTTTAACATTCAAAAGTCCATTTTCCAATTTTGCATCAATTTTTTGTTCATCAATGCTATCTGAAATTTTGAATCTTCGATAGAAATTTCCAGTCTCAGTTTCTTTTAAAACAAATTTGCGATTTAAAGCTATTGAGAAATCAATCCTTCCCATTATTACCAGATGACCATCTTCCAGCTTTATTTTAACATCATCTTTAGAAACACCCGGCATTTGTGCGGTAAGGAAATAGTCGTCGGTTGTTTCATAGATATCTATTAAAGGTGCAACCCATGATTCACTTTCTAAAGCTTCATCCCAGGTTTTTTTTGTATTTACTTCAAGCATTTCTTTATTCTCAGTCATTTCGACCTCCACTTTATTTTATTTTTTTGTAATCAATTATTTTTTATCGTCATCAACAACTTCATAAGATGCATCCTGCACATCACGATCATCTTTCTTTTCAGAAGATTGCTGCTCTTGCTGCCCGCCTGAATGTTGTTCCTTACCCGGCTGTGCACCAGGAGGCGGCGGACCCTGCTGCTGATACAATTTCTGTGCAATTTCATTCCATACTTTCGTCAAACCTTCAGTTGCAGATTTAATTTTATCAGAATCATTTGTAGCAATTGCATCCTCAACTTTTTTGATTTCGCTTTCAAGCTGGTTCTTCTGTTCCGATGTCAATTTATCTTTCATCTCTTCAATTTGTTTCTTTGTCTGGAATATCATGTTATCAGCCTGGTTCCTAACTTCGACAGCTTCTTTTTTCTTTTTATCTTCTGCCGCATGTTCCTTTGCAGCATTTTTCATTTTTTCAACTTCATCTTTTGAAAGACCGCTTGAAGCTGTAATTCTTATGCTCTGCTCTTTTGACGTTGCTTTATCTTTAGCCGCAACATGCAAGATACCATTTGCATCAATATCAAAGGTTACTTCAATTTGAGGAATACCTCTGGGTGCCGGTGGAAGTCCGTCAAGATGGAATTTTCCAAGAGTTCTGTTATCAGCCGCCATCGGTCTTTCACCCTGAAGAATATGTATTTCAACAGATGGCTGATTATCCGATGCAGTTGAGAACACTTCGCTCTTCTTCGTAGGAATAGTAGTATTTGCCTCAATTAACCTAGTGAATACACCGCCCAATGTTTCAATACCAAGTGAAAGAGGAGTAACATCAAGCAAAAGTACGTCTTTAACGTCTCCTGCAAGAACGCCGCCCTGAATTGCCGCACCAATTGCTACAACTTCATCAGGATTAACTCCTTTATGCGGTTCCCTGTTAAATAAACTCTTAACCAATTCCTGTACTTTTGGCACTCTGGTAGATCCGCCCACTAAAATCACTTCGTCAATTTGAGAAGTTGTAACGTTAGCGTCTTTAATTGCGCGTTCACATGGACCAACAGTTCTCTGAATTAAATCATCAACCAGCTGTTCAAATTTTGCGCGGGTCATGTTGATGTTCAAGTGTTTTGGACCATCCTGTGTGGCAGTTATAAATGGAAGATTGATGTCTGTCTGTACAGAGGATGAAAGTTCAATTTTAGCTTTTTCAGCAGCTTCTTTCAAACGTTGAAGGGCCATAGGGTCTTTGCGTAAATCAATTCCTTCAAGTTTTAGAAATTCATCAGCTAGAAAATCAATAACTCTTTGATCAAAATCATCACCGCCAAGGTGTGTATCACCGTTGGTCGATTTAACCTCAAATACACCTTCACCTAATTGTAAAATTGAAACATCAAATGTGCCGCCGCCAAGATCATATACTGCTACAATTTGGTCTTTATGTTTTTTATCCAATCCATAAGCTAAAGCAGCAGCTGTTGGCTCGTTAATAATTCTTTTAACATGCAAACCTGCTATCTCACCTGCATCTTTTGTTGCCTGGCGCTGGGCATCATTGAAATAAGCAGGCACTGTAATAACCGCCTCACTTACCTCCTGACCAAGATAATCTTCAGCAGTCTTTTTCATTTTCT
>PMDS01000023.1 GCA_003155655.1 Melioribacter sp. | reverse complement strand
TTTATCCTCAACCGGACAGTAGTGAAAATATATAATAAATACAGGCTGTGTGAATTAGACGAGAATATCCTTGATAATCATATCAATTGCCAATAACTTTGCAAAACCAACATTAATTTACATATGAATAGGTCCCATTATGAGTTTAAGTCAAATAGCAAGATCAATTAAAGCATCCCCAACATTAGCACTAAATGAAAAAGCAGCTATCCTAAGAGAAAAAGGAGATCCTGTAATTCATCTTGGCGGCGGCGAACCCAAAAGCAGGGCACCAATGGATGCTCTTCTGGCTGCAATTAATTCACTTAATACTGGTGAAGTGAGATACACTCCTGCAGATGGAATTCCGGAATTGAAAAAAGCAATTATTCGTTACACAGAGGAATTTTATCATAAAAAAGTAAATGTAGAGAATGTAATTGCATCCGGCGGCGCAAAGCAGGCAATAATGGTTGCATTGCAAGCCATTTTAAATCCGCAGGAAGAAGTAATTTATCCGGCGCCTTACTGGGTTAGTTATCCGGATATGGCAAAACTCTGCGGCGCTATTGGCGTTGCAGCTTTGCCGGAAGATGGAACATTTTATCCGCGCTTAAAAGATATTGAACAACGTGTGGGCTCTTACACTAGAGCTGTCATTATTAACAGCCCTAATAATCCAAGCGGTGCAATGTACTCGGAAGAATTCATTTCAGATATTGTAAATTTCTGTGAAAAGAGAGACCTTTATTTAATTATGGATGATATTTACCACCGCCTGATCTTCGATGGCAGAAAACATCTCAGCGCTTTTGATTACACTAAACAATCTGTCGAAAATTCAAAAATCATATTAATCAACGGTGTATCCAAGCAATATGCAATGACCGGATTCAGAATTGGCTGGGCTGTGGGAAATAAAAAAGTAATCGAAGCTATGTCAAACATTCAAGGGCATCAAACATCCGGTCCGTCTGTGCTTCTTCAAAAAGCTGCCGCCGGTGCGCTAAATGGAATTCAATCCAGCGTGGAAAATTTGCGGGTAACTCTCGAAAATAACAGGAATGTATTGATTGAACAGCTTCGCTCATTCAGCGGCGTTAAAGTAACCGTTCCTGATGGAACATTTTATTGCTTTGCAGATTTTTCTTCTTATGAAAAAGATTCAAATAAATTATCAGCATTTCTAATTGATAAAGTTATGGTACTTACCGTTCCGGGCAAAGAATTTGGTATGGATGGTTATTTAAGAATTAGCTATTGCGGAACAATCAAGGATATAACAGAAGGCGTTGAAAGAATGAAATGGGCGCTTGATCTAAACTCGCCCAACGAACTATATATTGGCGACAGAAAATTAGTGAGGGATTGGTCATGAGTAAATATTTAGAATTCAATACTCCCGCACTCAAGCAGGCATTAGATCTTGCATCAGATTTCCGCTTGAAAAATCAAGGTATAACAAACCTCGACCGTGTTTACTGGAATTTACCGGATGAAGCTCTTTATGAAGAAATCATTTTCAGGAATGAAGGGAAAATTGCCAAGCATGGTCCGCTTATAGTTAATACAGGCAAGCATACTGCCCGCGCAGCAGCAGATAAATATGTTGTGATGGAAGAATCCACGCAAAAAGATATTTGGTGGGGTACTTATAACCGCCCTTATGCACATGCTAAATGGTCTCAATTGATGGGGCGTTTTCAAGCCTGGGCTCAGGGAGAAGAATTGTTTGTGCAGGACTGTTACGCGGGCGCCGACCCTGAATATAAAATGCCGGTTAGAATAATCACCGAAAAAGCATGGCACAGTTTGTTTGCCCGCAATATGTTCATTATTACAAATGATAAAGATGAATTGAAAAATTTTGTACCGGAGTTTACTGTGATAGCAGTACCGGGATTCAAGGTTGACCCGATAACTGACGGCACAAGAACGGATACAGCAATTATTCTTAATTTTGATCAACGCACTGCAATTATAGCAAATACTCTTTATGCAGGTGAAATTAAAAAGTCTGTTTTTACCGTTCTGAATTTTTTACTTACTTTCGAAGATGTTCTGCCAATGCATTGCTCTGCTAACGTTGGTGATAAAGGTGATGCTGCATTATTCTTTGGCTTGAGCGGCACGGGTAAAACTACTTTGTCTGCGGACCCTAAAAGAAAATTAATTGGCGATGATGAACACGGCTGGAGCAACCAGGGTGTTTTTAACTTTGAAGCCGGATGTTATGCAAAGGTAATCCGCCTATCTGCGGAGCATGAACCTCAGATTTATGAAACAACTAAACGTTTTGGTACAATTTTAGAGAATGTTGTTTGGGATAATACAACTCGTTTGGTTGATCTTGATGATGATACAATTACAGAAAACACCCGCGCGTCTTACCCAATCGGTTTTATTCCTAATATTATTAAAGAAGGCTGGGTTCATACTCACCCTAAGAATGTTATTTTTCTAACCTGTGACGCTTCAGGCGTTATGCCTCCTATAGCAAAGTTAAACCCGGAACAGGCACAGTATCATTTTATAAGCGGGTACACTTCTAAAATTGCCGGGACAGAAATTGGACTTGGCATAGAACCTCAAATTACTTTTTCAGCCTGCTTTGGCGGACCATTTATGGTTCGTCATCCTTCTGATTATGCCGCCATGCTTAAACAAAGAATGTTAAAGCATAATGTAAATGTATGGCTTGTTAATACAGGATGGGTTGGCGGAAGATTTGGTGTTGGCAAAAGAATAAGCATACGCCATACAAGAAATCTTTTAAATGCTGCTCTGGAGGGAAAACTGGAGAAAGTAAAATTTAGGAAGGATAAATTGTTCGGTTACGAAGTACCGATGACCTGTCCTGATGTACCTGAAGACGTTCTCTATCCCGAAAATTCATGGGGCAGCAAGGATGAGTACTGGAAAAAGTATGATGCTCTCGCGGCGCGCTTCAACGAGAATTTTAAATTATTCGAAACCGGCTGTCCGCAGGAAATTATAAACGCGGGACCGAAGAGATTATCACAGGTAAAGTAACTCTGTAACACCCCCTAAATTATTACGACCTCACCCCTGCCCCTCTCCTTAGTAAGGAGAGGGAAAAAGGGTGAGGTTATTTTTATGAATCACTTGATCAGCAGCATCTTTTTATAAAGCGTTTGATTTTTAAATGTTACACTGTAAAAATAAATACCGGAAGCAAAGTTTGTTCCGTTCCATTGTACAATGTGTTTTCCGGCAGATACTATGTCGTTAACTAAAGTTGATACTTCTCTTCCTAAAACATCATATACTTTTACTAAAACTTTTCCATCTGTTGGAATGTTATAACTTATAGTTGTTGAAGGATTGAACGGATTAGGGTAGTTATCAATTTTCAATTCATCTTTAACAGCCGCAACGGTATTAATCTCTTTCTTCTTTTCTGTCTCCCTGCCTAATATTCTTAATTCATTTTGCGCTAACCTTGCTAAACTATTTTCCGGATACTTTTGAATCATTATTGTATAACACTCTGCCGCGCTTTCCGGTTGATTGATTCCATATTCAAGCATTAAGCCTTTAGCATACATTACATCACATACATAGTCATCATCTTTTTGATACTTTTGAATTAGGTTATCTGCCGTTGTTACTGCTGTCTTAAAATCCTTTACAGATTCAAAATAATCTATCATTAATCTTTCTGCGGATTTTTGCAATGCCGGGTATTCTTTGTTATTAATAACGTCAGTTAGAAAATCCCTCATTGACCCGGCGCCTTTATTACCGCGGAGATCATCGATTCTACGATAACAGTGTGCTATCGTTCTTAGGGCTATCTTTGCTAAAGGAGAATCCGGGTTGTTCGCAATAAATTTTTTATATGATTCTGCTATCCCTTCATAGTCAGAACTATATGCTGATTGGTTTATGCCGGCTTTTGTTTTAATATCGTTCATTAACTTTTCATTAATAGAGAAATAAGACATATTTATTTTCTCGAATTCCGATTCTGCCGGGTTCACACTGGTTGCTTTATCATAATTAATACCTTGCTTGCCGGAAACAGTGCTTCTTTTTAATAACCCGCTGCAGCTTTGATTCCAACTCGATTGTACTGTTGATCCTCCGCTGCTTGATATTGAAGGCGTGCCTCCGTCATATGAGCAATAGGATGCAGCAATTGTAGAAAAGTTATATGCAATTAAATCTAAACCTGTGCCGCAAAAAAATGAGTAGCCAATTACAATATTAGATGCGTTGAATGAGCTAAGTCCATTAGTATTGTCAGATAAAGTAGATCCATATATATCCGCTTCACTTGAATAAGAATCTATACCGATGTTTAAATTTTCGGCTGAAAAGTAATGTAGATCAACCCTTTCGCTATTATAGAGCGTTAAACCCGCCCCGGTTTTATTTGTACTACTGGCACCAAGATAATATAGTAACGATAAATCATTAGAGTTTATATAAATATTATTGGCTCCAAAACTACTCCCTTCAAAGCCATAGCAGTTTGTAACAGTTAAGGTTCCAAAATGTTTATGATTTTGTGAATTCCCCCGCACAGCAAGTAGATCTTTATTAGATATTGTTACATTTTCGTTAAAGTCCCCGTCTACAAGTATAATTTCATTGTCCTCTGCCGCATAATTAACTGAGGTTTGAATTGTGCTGCAGAGACCTCTCAAAGCAGTGTTAGCTTCTAATCTTGCCCGTAAGCCGTTTATTGTTCCGTTATTTGTTATTGTACCGCCTGTGGAAATGATTGAATAACGATTACTTCCATTTACTAAATTAACTGTTGCACCAGAAGAAATTGTCAACGTTAGACCAGAAGGGACCGTTACATCACCAGTTAGATTAACAGTTCCTGTCCAAACTTCACTTGTTGGTAATGTACCTCCTGTAGTAAATAATCCAATTACAGCTCTAAGAGCAGCCCATGTATCAAGCCTTCCATAACCATATTCATTAGTAAACGATTGTCCTCCCATAGCTGGAACTTTAACTGCACTCAGCTCAAGTTTATTCAAAATATCATTTCTTGGTAAATTCGGATTTACTGAAAGCATAAGAGCAATTGTTGCAGAAACCATAGGAGCAGCAGCAGATGTTCCGCTGAAACTGCTATAATAATTTGATGGATCTTTTCCAGCACTACCTGTTAAATCAGTTGTTGGTATATGTATCCCTGGAGCCACTATTTTTAATAAAGAACCATAGCAGCTACCCCAAGTTGGTTCATTTGTTACGTCACCTTCAGTATCCCATTTTTTACGAATATCATCTTCAGTAGTAGCACCAACTGCTATACAATTTTGGTATTAAGCGGGATAAAGAATATCTCTCGTATCAAGAGTATTTTTTTCTATAATTACCCGCAGAAGCTACACAAATACAACCAGCATTAGTAGCATTATTTATTGCTGTTTCCAAGTCTGTATAAGGTTGACCGCCTCCCCAACTCATATTAATAACTTTCGCACCATGGGTTCTAGCCCAATCAATAGATTGCGCTGCGGCCGAATGATCAATTAAATCACCATAACCAGCTCTTAAATGCATCATTCGAATACCATTTGCCCCGCTCCATCCCCCTGCTAATCCAGCAATGCCATACGCATTATTCGTTGTTGCACCAATAACTCCCGCTACAGCTGTACCATGATAATCGCCATCGTTATATGGAACAACGGATGGATCGGAATCATTGCTTAATTTATCGTAACCGATCCCAGACCAAAGATTTGAAATTAGGTCTTCATGATTGTAATCACAACCGTTATCAATTATTGCAACAATTATACTAGTTGAGCCAGTTGAAATATTCCAAGCTTGAGTCGCATTAATTTTCTGTAAATTCCATTGGTTTGAAAAAAGTGGGTCTGAAGAATTAATGCGAACAAAAGTGTTAAAGTAAACATATTCAAATTTGTTCGTCATCTCCATTTTTTTAGCTATTTTAAAATGATCAGTACCTATTGGTAATTCAAGTTCATAAAATCCATCAGCATAGCTGCCGCTATTATCTTTCAAAGTTGGTAATCCTTCAATTTGGAAATTAAATTCTTTAATATCACCTTTGCTTTTAAGACGTACAATTATGTGATTTGTATCTACAAGGTCTCCTTGACGGCCACTATTAAATGTAAACCAATCCTTTCCCTGTTGGATGTATTTCCAATCTGTTAATTGTCTTATGTTTTGTTGTCCAAACAAAAAATGTGAATAGCACAATAAAAACAATACTAACAAAAATAAAATTGATTGACTATTTCTCTTTTTCATGATTATCTCCGTTATTTTCTAAAATTATTTAATATCTGCAATTTTAATCTGATAAATACCTTTGTTTGTTAGAATAAATAATTGATCACGTTTCAAATCGGGGATAAAATAAACTATATAGCCATCATCTATTTTACCGATTGATTTTATTGTTTTAGCCCCGTCATTTGAATAATATATTTCATTTAAAACCGAAAGAAACATAGAATTAATTTGTCTTGGATCAATATAGACGGAGGATATATTAAGATTATTAGTATTCACGATAGACCAGTTTTCACCCCCATCAATTGATTTAATTAATTTTGCTGCCGCAGAAATGTAAATAGTATTTGCATCGTATTTATCGAAACTAATATTATCAACTCCGGCGCCATTATATAAACCCAATTTTTTACCAATATCCATATCTTTGCTATAGGTAAGACCAAAATCATTCGATTTAAAAAAGTAGGTTCCTTCTATTGCTGTATTACCCCAAAACCAGACCTCTCCATTTTTGTATGGATTCCATTTAAGATTGCCATAATTTAATACCCAATCCGGATCACCATAACTTAATTTCCAGTTCGAGCCATTATTGGTAGATCTATATACATTAGGAGAAACTGTACTTAAGACAATATCTGGATTGCTTGGAGATCTTTTTATTGCATAGAATACTGAAAAAGGATTTTTCTGAACCCCGTCATCAGATTGGAACCAGTTTTTACCATCATCAATACTTTTCCATATACCGACACTGTTTTCAGGTAATACATTTTGAGCAGCGCCAAAATAAGCAACAAGGATATCGTTATCACCTACATCAACATCCTGTACACCTAATCCAGAGCCAGAATCACCACCTAAATTTGGATCTGCAAGTCCTAAATATTCCCAATCAGAATCTAAATTTATATTTTTTCTCCATAATCCTTCACGCGTTGCACACGCATATAAGTAATCTCCAGATACTACAATATTTCTTACAGTTTTATCTTTCAAACCTATAAATGATAAATTTCCTTTTAATGGATCAACTATATTATCAGAAGAACATGCAAATATTGATATAACAAATACTGACATAACAAAAAAATGATTTTTCATAATTCTTTCTTCCATTTATTTAAAATCTATTGTTTATAATATCTACATCTTTCTCAAGTAATAGAAATCCACCAATTTTATTAACTATTTATTACTTATGTCATAATACCCCCATTAATTATTGATAATTAGTTATTTATCGTCTCTTCAACTTAATGTCCACTACGAAGGATAACTTGCACCAATATTATTAAATTTAAGAAACTATACACGGTGTTTTTAAGCTCTGAATGATTTCAAATCAAAATAGGAAATCCATTCAAATGGTACTTGAATAATATCCGCCCCTATAAAAAACCCAATTTGCGGTATAAATAAATATCTGAGTAACTTGATACAAGGTAAGTGAATCAAACACCTTTGTCAATGCTAAAAAGAATACTATCAAAAACTTAACAATTTGTTTTTATTGAAATGTTTCTTTTTTAATAAAAATCTGCGTGTTTAATTTTATGAAAATGACATACATGTAAAATATTCCTATTCATTACCTCAAATATTATATTGCGGCTTCATTTTACAGACGGAGAAAAAATTGTCGTTATCAAACAGGGTAAATAAAATCAGCATTTCACCCACAATTAAAGTTTTTGCAAAAACAAAGGAAATGCTTGCACAGGGAATAGACGTTATTAATCTCTCGGTAGGTGAACCGGATTTTCCCACACCAGATAATATTAAAGAAGCAGCAAAACGCGCAATAGATAATAATTTTACACGCTACACACTTAACAATGGAACTGTTGAGCTTAGAACTGCCATAGCGGATAAATTGAAAATGCAAAACGGACTGGATTACTCCCCGGATAATATTATTGTATCAACCGGCGCCAAGCAAAGCCTTTATAACGCAGTTCAATCTTTAATAAATGATAATGACGAGGCTATTATACCAGCCCCGTATTATGTTTCTTATACAGATATGGTAACCTTGGCACACGGACGCTCAATAATTTTGCCAACTGATGAAGAGACACAATTTATTATTACATCAGAACAATTGGAAAAAGCCATTACACCCAAAACAAAAGTTTTAATTCTTTCTTATCCGTCAAATCCAACCGGGGCTAATTATTCAAGGAAAGAACTTGAAGCTATTGCTGAAGTAGTAGAAAAGAATAATCTCTTTGTTGTCTGCGATGATATCTACGAAAATTTTATTTATGACAACGATGAATTTGTGTCTTTTGGTGCAATAAATAAAAGCATGAAAGAAAGAACAGTTGTTGTGAATGGTTTTTCTAAATCTTATTCGATGACCGGATGGAGAATCGGGTACGCCGCCGGTCCGGAAGAAATTATTAAAGCCATGGGCAAGATCCAGAGCCACAGCACTTCAAATGCCTCTTCAATTTCCCAGGCTGCTGCAGTTGAAGCGTTAAAGGGACAGCAGAATTCAGTTTATGAAATGCGGAATGAATTTGAAAAAAGAAGAAATTTTATACACGAGCAGATTTGTTCAATTCCAGGAATAACATGCTTTAAGCCTAAAGGTGCATTTTACATTTTCCCCAACATTAAAAATTATTTTGGTAAATCAGGCGGTAATTTTAAGATCGAAAGTTCATTTGATCTATCAATGTACCTGCTCAATGAGGCAAAAGTTTCAACTGTTCCCGGCAGTGCATTTGGCGCGGAAGGATATATCAGAATATCTTTTGCTTCTTCAATGGAGAGCCTAAAAGAAGGCGCTGAAAGGATTAAGAACGCGTTAAAAGGATTGGGATAAGTATTTATTTCATCATCTTAATCATAATCTTACTCTTAATCTTACTCATTACCCAATAAAAAAGAGATTAAGATTATGATTAAGAGTAAGATTAAGAATAAGAGCAAGAGTAAGAAATTTTAGCTGACGAGATAAGATTCCAGGGCTTTATAAACTTTTTCAACCGGCATCTTCTCACCACAGAATAATTCATAAGACCTTGCACCCTGCTCTATAAACATTTTAAGGCCGGTAATAATTCTTGCGCCCTGGCTTTCAGCCAGCTTCAATAATTTTGTTTTCACCGGATTATATACTACGTCAAAAACAATCTGTCCTTTCATAAATGATTCTTTAATTGTAGTTGCAGAATCATCAATATCCGGTGTCATACCCATTGTTGTAGTATTAACAATAAGCTTTGAATCCCGGAATACTTCAACTAAATCCGGCGGCGCCAGTGCATAAGCTTTAAAGTCATCAAAGAACATTTTTGCAGAAAAATATTCTTTCATTGATTCAGCGGTTTGTTCTGTTCTATTAACAATATTTATACGGCCGACTTTAAAAGTACTGATCAAAGCGTATATGACACTTCTTGATGCACCCCCGGCTCCAATAATTGTAACGTTTGAACCGGCTAACTCTTCTTTAACCGGATTTAATGATTCAATTACACCGGCAACGTCTGTATTATACCCTCTTAAAATACCATCCTCATTTACAACCGTATTAACCGCTCCAATAATACTTGCTTCAACAGAAACGTCTTTCAGCATTGGTAAAATTTTTTCTTTTAGCGGAAGTGTAACATTAAAGCCTTTTATTCCGAGGGCAGCCATTCCTTTCATTGCATCCTTCAATTGATTTGAAGGAACATCAAAAGGAAGATAAATATAATTCAGCCCTGCAATTTCATAGGCAATATTGTGCATTAGTGGAGAATAGGAATGCTTTACCGGGTGCCCAATTACACCAACTATTTTGGTCTCAAGATTAAACTTATTTTGAACTTGCATAATTACTTATGATTTGTTTTCGTCAAGCAATTTGATAAACAATTTGGAAGTCTTAACTTCAGGATAATCTTTAGTAAATTCATTTCTAATGTTTGGATCCAGCTCGAATGCTTTTTTAAGACAATCAATAGCATCCTGCGTATGCCCCAGTAAAAAATTTATTTTAGCTTTTCCATAATATGAAGTTGCATGGGCATTGTTGATTCGTATGCACTCATCGAATGCCTTCAAGCCTTCAAGCCACATTCCAATTTCAATATATGTTTCGGCAAGTTTATACCAAGAATTAAAATTATTATTATTCAGTTCAACAGCTTTTAAATAATTACTTATTGATTCCTGCAAATTGCCAATCGAATATTCCAAATCTGCAATAGCAAACCATGCATCTTCAGGATTACTTGTAAGTGTGATTGCCTTATTAAATTCTTTGAGCGCAAGCTGGTATTTTCCCATCAAGTCATAGCAATAGCCCCTAGCAAGGTATGCCTCGTAATATTCAGGGTCTAGTTTTATCGATTCCGAATACGAACGAATTGCCTGTGGATAATTCCCAAGCTCTTCATAAGTCTGCCCCATGTTGAACAATATTGTTTCATCATAAGGATCCAGGTTAAAAGCTTTCTTGTATGCTTTAAGAGCATCCTGAGTTCTCGCTACTCTTGCATAAGCAAAACCAACATTAAACCATGAGCTTGAAAAATCATCCTTAAGGGCAATGGAAAGTTCAAAACAATTGATAGACTTTTCAAACTGTTCCATCCTAAGATGAACAATTCCTTTATTATACCATCCTGTAAAACTATTGGGGTCTAATTCAAGGTATTTGTCATAAGCTTCTAGAGCTTTATCAAGTTTATCTAAATTTTCATAACAATACCCAAGTTCATACCATGCTTCAAGGTATTCCGGGTCAGCTTCAATTGATTTATAGAAATAATCGACAGCTTCTTCAAATTTTTCTTTCTTTTCAAATAAAACACCAAGGCTGAAAAGAATTTCTTCGTTGTTTGGTTCGATATTAAAAGCTTTTCTGAGTGATTCTACAGCTTCTTCAAACATACCAAGATTATCTTCCGAAATCGATTTATTGATATAGGTTTCAACGTCATTTGGATTCATCGAGAGAGATTTTTCAAAGCAATGATAAGCTTCTTCAAAGTTGAAGGAGTTGTTAAGCAAAATTCCTTTAAACTGCCATGCTTCCGAATTATAAGGCACAGCTTTTAGTAAAGCTTCTGCTAAAAATAATCCGTCTTCTACAAAATCATATTCAAGGCAGTGCTGAATTACATCTTCTATAAAATCAAGATTGGAAAATGTTTGACCGTTTTCTATGTATTCCCTGCAAGTTTTTATTTTTGATTTTAATTCTTCCTCGTCATAATCTGATTCATAATTATCATTTGGATAATCCTCAGAAAAACTCATTTATACTCCTGGTTAATTCATTGGAAAATGTATAGCTAACAAAAGTGAAAATCAAGTTGAAATTAAAAAAGCAATTCCAGATGTGATTTATAGACAAAAATACCACTTATTGAAGACTAAATTGTATTTCTTTCAGGGAAATCTTTTTAACCCCGCCTGCAAGCTTAACAATGTAAACTCTAAGTTGTTTGTTAAATTTACTTTTGTAACATTTAATTATTTCAGATGTAAAATTGTCTACTTTATTGTCCTCAACCAAATTAAATGTGCTTTCTAACGGTGAGCAGCTTATCATTTTTGAGCACAACACACCTTGAATCTCCAAAGATTTTTTTACAAGGAAATCACTATGTTCGTTTTTTAGTTCATAATCTTCTTCTAAATTTTTATGCGAATCGGAAATCAGATTACTAACATCGGCGAAAGATTTTTTTCTCAGATGTTTAATTGCTTCTTCTGTTCTTGTTCTCTCTTTAACATTATATAAAACCCTGCTGAAAATTCTTCTAGGCAGCATATGATAATGCTTATGCAGAAAATCCATACCAACATCACGCAGATTTTTTATTCCCCATATGTAAAGCCGTAATCCTTTAACACCAATTTCACATTCTTCAATTCGTTCATTACATATTTTTTCCGGTGCATCAATTTTTTCACCTGAATCACAAATAACAAGTGAATATTCGCTGTCGTCTATAGAATATGTTTTATGTTCTTTTGTTCTAAGATCAATAAAAAATAATTTTTTTTCTTTTCCAAACTGCACAGTGTAATGATGGGCAACATTCGAAATCTTGCCAATTGCATTAAGTTCGTTCTTTCTAACAAAATTTAATAGCTGCTCATCTTCTATTTCCAAAGAAAAACATTTTTTAATACTATTTAAAAATCCAACTTGCTGAGCAGCATAGGCTCCTAACCCAAGGCATTCCGGCACAGTAGATGAAAAGACGCAGTCGAATCCGTTTTTAAGAAAATCTTCTTCTTTCAGAATTCGTATCAAGCCCTTAATTAATTTGAATGGAGGTTCATTCTCTTTTTCGATATTCTCCAGGTCCAGTTTAACAATATTACCGGACTCGGTTGAAACAAGATTAATTAACTTATCCTTTCTTTTTCTAACTAATGTTATCCAATACTTATCAATACATGCAGATAATAGAATCCCATCATTATAGTGTGTGTGATCTCCTAATAGTATCAAACTAGCCGGAGAAATGTTCAAAACAGCATTTGTAGTATCTCCAAAGAGGCTTGTAAAGAGCTTTGTAACTTGAATAACATTCTGGTTACTGCCATTGCCTAACATAATTTATTTTCCCAATATTCATTCCAATCCAGCTTTATCTAAAATAGTCGATATAAAGAGCAAAGCATGAAATTGTCTTATTTAAAATACAATATTTTTGCGTTTTAAGCGAATTTCAGGCTTATTTTTTTAAAAAATAGATTAATTGTATTGAAAGCTCTGATCCTTCAAAGATTTGTCCACCAATTCGCAAATTGGCTGAATAAGGAGATGTGCTTTTCTATTTGAATAAAGAAGTAGTTCTTCACGGTTTAATGTTTTTGCTAAAGCCCTTACCGTGCCGAATATAATTTGGACAAGGTTTGTTTCCATGTTAATTAAGTCAACGGGTAAAAGAAAGACAGTATCAAGAATTGATGCTTCTACCAAACTAATAAGTTCAATTGAACTGAGTTCATCAAGTTTAAGACCCGGGCTAATAATATGCTGCTTTTGTCTTAATCGAAGTTCAAATTTCATTCTCTCCAATATCAGCCCCATTGCAGTATCAATAGTAATCCTAATTTCTATCATATTTTATTCAAAATATTTATTGTACACTATTTTTATTTTTAAGCAGCAAGCACCGCCGTAACTTTTTTAGCAGCGTCATGCAAAGTTGTTGCAACTTCAAAGTTCATCCCCGAACTTTCTAATAATTCTTTGGCTTCAACTGCATTTGTTCCTTCAAGTCTAACAACTACGGGAACCTTAACAGAAACCTCTTTTACAGCATCAATAACGCCCTGGGCAACCCGGTCGCAGCGTACAATGCCGCCAAAAATATTAATAAGAATTGCTTTCACGTTTGGATCGGATAAAATAATTTTAAAGCCATTAGCAACTGTTTCTTTATTTGCACCGCCTCCAACATCAAGAAAATTTGCCGGCTCTCCTCCCGCTAGTTTTATTATATCCATTGTTGCCATTGCAAGTCCCGCACCGTTAACCATGCAACCAACATTGCCGTCCAGTTTAATATAATTGAGATTAAATTTTGAAGCTTCAATTTCAAGCGGCGCTTCTTCATCAAAATCTCTATAAGCATCTATTTCCGGATGCCGGTACAATGCATTGTCATCAAAATTCATTTTGGCATCAAGAGCCACTATTTTATCATCATTAGTTATAATCAGCGGATTGATTTCCAACAGCGAGGCATCTGTATCTTCATATGCTTTATAAAGCATCATAATAAAGCTGATAAAATTTTTAAATGCGTTACCTTCCAGCTGTAATCCAAAGGCTAATTTGCGTGCCTGGAAAGACCTCAAACCAACGGAGGGCTCAATCCATTCCTTTATTATTTTTTCAGGATTTTCTTCTGCAACCTTTTCAATCTCAACTCCCCCCTCGGTAGAAGCCATTATAACATTTTTTGAAACGCCCCGATCAAGTAGAATCCCCAAGTATAATTCCTTTTTATAATCAAGTCCTTCGGTAATAAAGAGAGTTTTAACAATTTTGCCTTCAGGTCCGGTTTGGTGTGTAACAAGCAAATTCCCAAGCATTTTTGCTGCATATTCTTTTGCTTTTTCAACTGAAGTTGTAAATTTTACACCGCCTTCGAGAATTAATTCTTCTCTATCATTTGGATTAAATAACTTCCCTTTACCTCTTCCGCCGGCATGTATTTGAGATTTAACAACAAATTGATTTATTCCCTTCGACTGCAGCCGGGCAATGGCACTGTCAAATTCCAATATATTTTTAATAGCAATTCCATCCTGAACAGGAACACCATATTTCTTCAAAGTTTCTTTAGCCTGGTATTCATGTATTTTCATTGCGAGCCTTCATATTTTTATTTCAGAATTTTCTTTCAATTAACTTCAATGAAAAATTAAGTCATTTCACTTTCATATTCAATTTGAATAGAACATACTCTAAATTTATATTTATTTACAAAGCTGGCAGACAGATGTATGATAAGAAAATTCCGGCGGCAATGAAGTGCATTTCTTAAGAAAGCTCTTCAAATTAATACGTAACTAATTGTTACAAAAAAGTTCTTTCCCCGGTATAAAAAATTATTTTTTCTTCTCGTTATCTGAAAAGAAACTATCAGGAATACCTTTATCAATTTTATAATTTGAATATGTTATTGTAACTGTTCCTTTAACGGGCCCGCGGTCCCTGCGACCTTTTGTATCTTCCTTTTTCTGACTGGCATCCGGCATTTCCGCCGGTATTTGCAAATCGCCAAGATTAAAAGAAAACTTAATCTGCGAAGGAAGCCCAAAATTTTCATCGGTGTATTCAAGACCAATATTTAACGTACCTGCTTTTTTAGTAGTTGTTTCAACTTTTCTTATCACGTACTGTGAAGCATCAATCCATAATGTAGAGAGAATAACTTCTGAAGTATCGCTTTTTGGAATGACCTTAATAATATCGACCTTATGGTTATCAATCGTTTCCGAACGGACATAAATGGAATTGAAGTTACCCTTAAGAAGCTGTGCCGGCGAAAAATTTATCCCCTGCTTCGGAAGCATTGCAAATCCTTCCGACTGCAGCTTAATCTTATCAGGTTGTTTAAAAAATATTTTTGCCCTGGTATCAGGCATTTTAATAAAATTAATATCGAGATGAATATTTGCATCAACTTCATAATCTTTTACTTTCTCAAATTTATCTTTAACCAATTTGAGAAGTTTATTTGGATCTTTTGATTGTGCAGATACTGTAACTGCAAGTAAGATAAATAATAAAAACTTTTTCATATTCAACCCGCTCTAACTTAGAATGTCTTTTTTAATAAATAAATAAGCTGAAATTATATATAGCCCTATTATGTGTGAGGCAAGAATTAATGCAGAATTTAAAATTTCTTTATAATTCACAGGATCGGCAAAAAATTCATTCCATTGAATCATGTGGCTTGTAAAGAAATACTCCCGGATATTCTGTAGGAAATCAACCGGAATTGCAGAAAGAATTAAGAAAATAATTATTACCGCCATTGTTGCTACTATTGGACCAATTGCATTTTCCACCAGGGAAGAAAATAGAAATGAAAATGCAAATACAGTAGACATACTTAGTGCGGCATACGCATACGCGCAAATAAAACGCCAGAGTATATCATTAGCAGCAAATATTACAATCTTACCGCCTGAGAATACTAACAGTTCACCGCTTCCAAAAATAATTAAGCTTACACCAAGGCTTATCACTGCAAGCCAAACTAAAAGCAAGAAGGTGTAAATAATTCCGGCAATAAATTTTGCAGAAACAATTTTATTGCGTGATGCCGGACGTATTAACAGGATTCTGTAAGTGCCGGCAGTTGCTTCGCCGGCAAGCAGATCACCGCCAACCAAAACAATAAGGAATGGAATATGAACAAAAAGGCCCATCAAGACTAAATTGGCAATCAGGTAGCCATTAAACAAATTTCCAACCATAACAAATGAATTTGAAAGACCATGTGTCATACTTTTTAAATATGCATCACCAGTAAAATAGAGGGCAACTTGCACAATAATTGTAAGCAGACCAATTGCAATAAAACCGATGTAAGTTCTCCATTTCTTAAAAATCTTATACAGTTCAATAGAAATAAGAGTAATCATTTATCGCCTCCTTCGGTTATTTTTAGGAAATAATCTTCAAGAGAGCGAACAGGAATAACAGCACTAACAGAAACTCCTTTATCATTTAAATACCTATTTAGCTCCGGGATTTCATTTTTACCAAGTTCGAATACAATTTCATTTTTTGATGTTGATTTATAACTCTCTTTCCACTTTGAATCGTTTACAAGCTTCAATGTGGTTTCAGAATTATCAACTTCAAAAGTTACGCTGACTTTATCACTTTTAAGAAGATCATCTACTGTTCCTTCAACCTGTGTTGCGCCTTTATTAATAATGATCATACGCGAGGCAATAATTTCGACTTCGCGTAATATATGAGAAGAAAGAAAAATTGTTTTGTTCTTAGCGCTGCTTAAATAAATTATCAGGTCACGGATTTCTTTCATACCCTGCGGATCAAGTCCTGTAGTAGGCTCATCAAGAATAATAAGTTCGGGATCGTGAATAAGCGCCTGTGCTAAACCAAGACGCTGTTTCATTCCATGAGAAAAAGTTTTTACTTTGCTTTTGTACCGCTTTTCCAATCCAACCAGTTCAAGCATTTCCATTATTTTTTTGTTGGATGTGTCTGCGCCTGATATTCTACCAAGAATTTCCAGGTTTTTATACGCAGAGAGATAAAGATAAAAATCCGGTTTTTCAACAATAGCGCCAATTTTAGTCATAATTTCCTGGCGGTTTTGTTTTAAGGGTTTTCCAAAAATTTTGATATCACCTGCACTTGGTTTAATAAGTGAGAGAAGCATTCTTATTGTAGTGCTTTTTCCCGCGCCGTTAGGTCCTAAAAATCCAAATACGTCACCACGGTAAACGTTTAGATCAAGATTATTGACAGCAACTACATCGTGAAATTTTTTAGTAAGGCCGCGAACTTCTATTACCTGTTCTGAATTCAACAAACCTCCATTTGCTTGTTAAATAAGACGGATAAATAAAAATATTGTTACAAAATATTAATTATACGTCAATATTTTTTTTCTTTCCAAATTGGTACTCAAGAGGTAGAAATTTAATAATAAGTAATGTTGGAATAATTGTAATCAATATCCATACAAAGAAAAACTTATAACCAATTGCTTCCTGAATCATACCGCTAAACATCCCGGGAATCATCATGCCAAGAGCCATAAAACCTGTTGTTATAGCAAAATGAGATGTTCTATATTCACCTTGCGAAGCATAAATCATATACATCATATAAGCAGTAAATCCAAATCCATAACCAAATTGCTCTCCAGCAACACATCCATAAATTATCCAGATGTTTGTCGGCTGTGTAAACGCCATATATATGTAAAGAACGTGAGGAATATTTATTGCAAGCAGCATTGGCCACAGCCAAAATTTTAACCCGTTTCTTGCAACAACAAATCCGCCAAGAAGACCACCCACCATTAAAGCAACAATACCGGCAATTCCATAAATAGAACCAACCTCAACTGTTGATAGCCCAAGACCTCCCACTTCACGCGAATCAAGCAGAAAAGGCGCCGCCATTTTAACAAGTTGCGCTTCACCCAGCCTGTAAAATAAAAGGAATAAAATAACTACTATAATTCTCTTCTTTTCAAAAAACCTGAAAAATGCTCTGAAAAATTCCTTGGCAGTAGAACTCTGCCTGTTGTAACCCACCGCAATATCAGTTACAGGTGTTGGAAGAATAAATTTGTGATAAATAAAGAACAAAACAAAGAGGAACGCAACAGCACTAAATGTAAATACCCAGGCAAGTGGCACTTTATCAGTTTGGACTTTAAATACGGCAGTTGATGAATTAGTAATAGTGGAATCCAGCTGAAAGACAGCAAAAGCAGGTTTGTTCCAATTGTTTGAATTGAATTTTAAAACTTTTCCTTCAACAACTTTAATCTTCCCGTCTCCTTCAACAAAATTCAAGTTAACAATATATTCTTTGTCATTGCCGGGCTTTTTAGACAGAACAAATTTTACTATGCCAACATTTCCAACAAGATCATTTGAATTTGAGGTATCGGGAAAAGTAACAAACTCTTTTATGAAACCATTCATAATATTAAAATTGTGCGCAAAAGAAATATATGATCTAACTTCTTCTCTAGTTTTTGGATGTGTGCTGATTTCAACATAATCCGGATTAGCAAGAATTCTAATTGGTCCGCTTAATTCACCTGCGCTTAGAGAATCAACTTTAATTGTCTCGGTAAAAAACTTTCCGGGTGATGCCGCAACCCTTAATTCAGCAGGTCCAACAGATAAAGTACTTTCCAGGTAGCCAGCCAAAACAATCAGCAGCCCCTGCCCGGCAATCATTGCTACTCTATAAAAAGTACTTCTAATACCAACAAAAAAAGCCTGCTGGTTTTCTGTCAGGCTTAACATATAAAAACCGTCTGCGGAGATATCATGCGTTGCTGAACTAAAAGCCAGCAGCCATAAAAATGCCAAAGTAAATTGGAAGAAATCCGGCATTGGAATGGTAAATGCAACACCAGCCATTCCTGCGCCAATTACAAGCTGCATAGTAGTAATCCAAAACCGTTTTGTCTTTAAAACATCAACAAGAGGGCTCCATAAAGGTTTAATAACCCATGGTAAATAAAGCCAGCTTGTGTAAAGAGCTATGTCCGTATTGGAAATTCCAAGGCGTTTATACATTATTACAGAAACTGAAATAACAATTACATAAGGGAGTCCCTCGGCAAAATATAATGTTGGAACCCACGCCCAGGGTTTATTTTTTTCTTTCTTTTTCGGTTCTGCTGATTTCTCAATAATCATTTTAATATTCTTTTTATTTATGTTTATGTAAAAGTTTATTAGCCAAAATCACGGCACCCACTTCCGGCGGGTAAGTTGGTTTTACAAATTCAATCTCATTAAAATTTTTCTTGATTTTACTTCTTAACATTCTCGAATAATAATTTTCTGTTGTTAAAAGTCCTCCGCAAAAACAGAGTTTGAACGTTTTCTGATTAAACTTTTGTTTGAATTTCTTGATGTAATATAAAAGTTCATCACTTTCTTCATCTAAAATCTTTTTGCAAATTTTATCCCCTTTACCTGCAGCCTTGATAACAAGGCTAGCAGTTGAAGCGATGTCAAATTTATCTGAGTATACATTCAAAATTAAACTGTCTAAATCATCAATTCCAAAATTTTTACGCAGGAGGTTAACGAAAGTGGTTTTTACATATTTTCCATCAAGTAACTTTGCAGCTCTACTTAATCCCTTTCTTCCTATAGAATATCCACCACCCTCATCCCCAATAATTTTACCAAATCCTCCCGAGCGCACAATTTTGCCCTTTTTATCTTTGCCGAATATTATAGAACCAGTACCTGCAATTAAAATTGCGCCAATGTTACCTGCAAATGCGCCTTCAATGGCAATTTCAGCATCACTTACAACTTCAATATATGGAATTGACAGCCTTTCGCGAAAAATTAAATCAAATACCGCGCGCTTTAAATCTTCAGCATTCTTCTTCCTTCCGGCTCCTGCAGATCCGATAACAACCGCATCAATTTCAATCTCTTTTGCAAATGTAAGCACTCGTTTTATCAAATTAACAATTACAGAAGCAGAAATTTCAATTCCAACAGAGAGAGGGTTTGAGGAACCTCCTTCAGCAGATGTCAAAATTTTTAATTCCTGATCAACAAGAACACATTTGGTCTTTGTACCGCCCCCGTCTATGCCAATTAGTAAGCCCATTTCTTGTTTTTTCTTAATTATTCACTAAAATATAGAAATTAACATAAACTTAAAAGAAAGATCATATTTACTTTTATTCCCAAATTATATTCATCATTGAATAACACCCTGCGAGTTACTACATTTTAAAGGCAAAATATTTTTCTGAAGTTTCATCCTTGCAATGATTATCAGTTCTTACTGCAATAAAATAGCAAGGAGGCTTAATGGCATGTTTCATCAAAATCATTCCTGCTTTTTACTCCGTACCTTTTTTCATTATAATCGAGACACATATTTTTTTATAAAAATCTTTGAATAAACAAGGAGCGGTTATGCCCACACAAATATTAAGAGAATTTCTGGATAAGAATAATATTAAATATGTAACTATAAAACATTCTCTCGCCTTTACTGCTCAGGAAATTGCAGCTTCTGCACATATTAAAGGAAAAGAACTGGCAAAATCCGTTCTAATTAAAATTGACGGAAAACTTGCAATGTGTGTTTTACCGGCAGCCAATAAAATTAATTTTGATTTGCTGAAAGAATTTTTCAACGGCAAAAATGTAAGACTCGCAAATGAGGTTGAATTCCAGGATAAATTCCCTGAGTGTGAAGTTGGCGCGATGCCTCCATTTGGAAATCTGTATGGAATTAATGTCTTTGTTGAAGAATCCCTAGCTAAAGATGAAGAAATTGCTTTTAATGCCTGCAACCATATGGAACTTTTTCAATTGAGCTTTAAAGATTACGAAAGATTGGTGAAACCAAGGTTGATTAAATTATCCCACCATTCAAAATTATAATTATATCTAAGTAACACTTTTTGGATTTATTAAGTAGATTTGCTAATTAAAAGTTTAAAATTATACATATAAAATTGAAAAAATTTTTTTTCATCTTCATCATTGGGTTTTGTTTAAGTAAAATTCCGGCTCAGCATATTACTTTTTGCAAAGCCTATACAGAAACAGGGGAACCAATAGATGTCATTTATTCAAGAGAAATGCCACTCAATCAATCTGTCTGTATCCTTTTTAATGCCGGTAAAAAAGATATATCCGATAGTCCTGTTTTTCTTTTTATTGACCGCATTACAGATTACGGAAAACAAAACCAATTTAACAAAGTATTTCCTGCCCAGCCGGTTAGAAGCTGGATTGCTCAAAGTTTTAAATTTATAAGAGAGGGGAAATATGAGATTTATTTTACTGACTTCGAGCGCAACCGTTTAGCGGGCGCATCAATTTCTATATCTCCAGCTATAATTGAAAAACAACCCGCCCAGCAGTTGTCAAATAAATATAAAGATGCCGATATTATAATCTGTGAAAAAATTAGCGCCGGGCAGCCGGTAAACATTAAAAAAAATATATCAATTAAAAACGATAACGGGCAGGTTTATTTTTTTGTAAAGAGTAGTTCTCCGTTAGATATAGAAAAAATTTTTGCGAGATTTTTAAGAAAATCGAAATATTCAACGGATTATGATGAATTTGTTGCATATAAAAAATATCAAATCAATCCCGATTGGGCAGATACTTTCTTCAAATTCAAGTTCGATAAGACAGGTGAATATAAAATAAACATCTATGATGAAAAGGATTTATTAATCAAAACGGCTTATATTACAGTAGTAAATTGATCTATCAGAATAATGGAAGATTTATGAAAGGAATAATTCTTGCCGGTGGTTCTGGAACTAGAATGTATCCTATGACCCGGGTATATAGTAAACAATTAGTTACGATTTACGATAAACCCTTGGTTTATTATCCGCTTTCTATTTTGATGCTTGCTGGAATAACAGAAATACTTATCATTTCAAATGAAGAAACAATTCCTTTTTACAAAAAGCTATTTGCAAATGGCTCACAGATTGGACTTAAAATTGAATATGCTGTTCAGCCCGCACCAAATGGAATTGCAGAATCATTTATTATTGGTGAAAAATTTATTGGAAGGGAACCTGTCTCGTTGATTCTTGGAGATAACATTTTCTACGGCAAGTTAGATTTCTTTTATGAAGCTGTTGAAAAATTAAATTCAAAATCATCAAAAGCCGGTGCAATTATTTTTGCTTACCAGGTTAATGACCCTGAACGTTACGGTATAGTAGAATTTAACAATGATGGCAAAGCAATAAGCATTGAAGAAAAGCCCAAAACACCCAGGTCAAATTTTGCAGTACCGGGTCTTTATGTTTATGATAATAAAGTAGTTGAAATATCAAAGAAACTTAATCCGTCAAGCCGCAATGAGCTTGAAATTACCGACGTAAACAGAACTTATCTTGAACGCGGTGAACTATTTGTCGAAAAAATTGGCCGCGGGGTTGCATGGCTTGATACCGGGACTCCGGAATCACTTTTAAAGGCATCCAATTTCTTTGGAATTATTGAAGACCGGCAGGGATTTAAAGTTGCCTGCATTGAAGAAATTGCATATCAAAAAGGATTTATAAATAAAGACCAGTTTATTTCTCTAATAAACAGTATACCAAAATCCTTATACAGGGACTATCTTGAAAAAATTTTAGCTGAATAGGTATTTTGGAACACTTAAAAGAAGAAAATAGAGATTGATTAAACAAAGTTTATTATCTTTGTCAATAAGAAACAGAAAAAGCAAGTTAAGGGAGTAGTTTAAGAATGAGTCTTTTTTCGTCTAAGGATAAAAACGAGATTGAAAAACTTGTAGAAGAAAATGATGAACTAAAAAACACACTGCACCAGGTACTTCTGAAGCATCAAAATCTTGTTGAATTAGACAATAAACTTGCAAAAGCGCGTACAGATTTAGGCGAGCTCCAACAGCAAACTGAAAAATATCAGTCAGATATAAAAACCTTTAATGATGATATTGTAACAAAAAACAGTCAGATTCGTGAGCTTTCTGAAGCAATTGAACTGCTGATTGAAAAGAAGTCGTTTTTAGAATCAAGCACTAAAGAAAAGATTAACAAAGATTTTGGATCTAAACTTGCTGAAATTGAAAAGCTTAATAAGGAATACAGTGAACTCAAGTCTGCCCACGAAAAGCTTCTTCAAGAATATAAAACAATCCAAAGCAATATAACTTCTTCAGAAGCAAATCTTGCATCATTGCACTCGGATGAAGAAAAAATTAAAAATTTAATTAATCAATATGACGAAATTGACGAATCTAAAATAAATGAGAAAAATTTACTGTTAAAGAATGAGGAGATTAGAAGAACTGCTTCAATAAAGGCTCTAGATGAAAAAATTACTCTTACTGAAGAAATAAAAGCACATCTTGAACAATCGCTTGCATCAATTGTGGGACAGCTTTCTGATAA
Source organism: Melioribacter sp. (assembly GCA_003155655.1). GTDB lineage: Bacteria > Bacteroidota > Ignavibacteria > Ignavibacteriales > Melioribacteraceae > Fen-1258. The sequence goes on along the minus strand of PMDS01000023.1, from coordinate 56,971 downwards.
AGAAATGCTATATACAGAATACACAAACAAAAGGGATGCATTATTCGAGGAATTAAGGATTAAGCAAAAAGAATATGATGAATTTGATTTAAAATATAAAACTGCTTTTGAAGTTGTTAATAAACTTAGGGAAGAAACATCGGAACTTGAAGAGAAAAAAAATTCTTTAGCAGAAGAAATTAAAAAATTTGAATTAGTTAAAATTGAAATCCAGGAAAAGATTTTCCAGCTTAGAAATGATGAAGAGGAATTGGCTGAATCCACTGGTCAGAAACAAAAATTAATAGATGACCTTGAGAAAAGAAAACTCCAGATGGAAGAAAGTCACCTTACCGTAGAAAATAATTTTTCACAGGTTCTTCTTAAATTTACTGAAGAGTTAAACAGTTATAAAAACAGACTTTCGACTTTACGCCAGGAAATTATTGATAAAGAAAAAGAGTTAAATTCTAAAGAAAAAATACTTCTCGAGAAGACAACGCAGGTTGCAGAATACGGCGGTTTGACTAAAGTACTTCAAAAAGAACGGGCTGCAACAGAACAATTTATGAAAAATCTTAAAGAAGAATTTTCTGAATTGAATGAGGAAGTTTTCAGGCTTAAAGATGAATCTAATAAGCACAAAATTATTATTCAGCAATTACGCTCAGAAACCGGCTCAATCGAGTTGAAAAAAGAGTCGCTCGAAAAGGAAATTAAACAGTTGCTTGCTCTATCAAGCGGAAATTACTCTGATTTAAGTGAAAATAAGCAAAAATTAATTCTTGAAATATCTCAGAGTACGCGTGAGCTTGGCGAACTTGCAAGTCAGCTTGATACTGTTAAAAATGAATTGCGTAAGTTAAGAGCTGAAACCGCACTGGTCGAAACTAAAAAAGAAGAGCATACAGCAAAAATTTCAGAGCTAATTGCCAGAGAAAACAGCCTAAAGCATATAATTTCCGAACAAGAAAAGAAGATTAATCCCGTTGAAGGAAACAATTGATCTAACAACAGTACAGATTCTAAATCTCTATTATTTCCCCCAAATCCCGTTTTTGATTTTTTACTGATTAACATTATCTTGCACTTAACATAACCTAAAAATTTTTGAAAGAATTGAAATTATGAAGATAATCCGACTCTGTAAAATATTCTTACTTCCATTACTGGCCCTGCTATTACTTTCAGGACAATCAAAAATTCAATCAACAAAGGTTGCCCCGCCGCAGCAACTTAAAGACACTTTGCGCTACAAAAAAAATCCTACTTATGCGCTTCAACAGGCAATGTTTGATATTTATAAAACACGCCAGGCAGATATTGTAATGCTGGGTAATTCATTAACTCACGGCGCGGCGTGGAATGAATTGCTCGGCCGTTCAAATGTAGTTGAGCGTGGTATTCCTTCTGATGTATTATACGGCTATGAAGCTAGAATAAATTCAATCTATAAACTAAGTCCTAAGATTGTTTTTATTATGGGCGGGTTGAATGATATTTACAACTGGACACCCGTAGAAGATATCTTTGCTGTTTATTTGCGAATAATTAAAGGTTTGAAGTTAAAAAATATTATCCCGGTAATTCAATCAACAACTTATGCAACAAAAACATACGGAAAAGACTGGGGCGGAACACCCGAAGGTAACTTTGGAAGAAACCGTGAGGTCGATAAATTAAACAAGCTGCTTTCAGATTATGCAAAAAAGAATAATATAGATTATATTGATATTAATTCTTTAACTGCCGGCAAGGATGGGTTTTTAAACCCGGATTTAACTTTTGACGGAATTCATTTTAAAGCGGAAGCATTTAGACTTTGGGGGCGCGAAGTTGAAAAGGTTTTAATTAAACATAGATTATAAGTATGAAAACGTTAAAAGCAGAAGCGGTGAAAGATCTACAGACCATACCTGGAATAGGTAAAAGTTTATCCGATGATCTTTGGAACCTTGGTATTCACAAAGTCTCTGAACTAGCAGGTAAAAATCCTGCGGCTTTGTATAACAAGCTGAATAAAATTACCGGTACCCGGCAGGACCCCTGCGTACTATATACTTTTAGATGTGCAGTTTATTTTGCATCGGAAAAACGTCTTGAAGCTAAAAAATTGAAATGGTGGTACTGGAAAGATAAATCATATAACGAAAAATAATTTTTTAAAAAATAAATACTGAAAGGCAAATAATGGAAAACGAAAACCAAATCAGGCAGCCGTTGGTGATTTTTGCATTAACAATTATAATTCTCTATGCAATATCATTCATAAAAACCGATTATGAAATTCCCGTAATAAATTTTAAATTAAAAAATGTAGATATACTTTCCGACATAAAAGATCAGCAATCAACTGATCAACAGCCGTCTAACGAAATGAATAATTTATTATTCGGTCAGACCAAGGCGGTCAACAAAGCTTCACTGGATTTTACAAACATCATTTCATCGGCAATTTCCTTTTTTGAATCAGAACCAGGTAGCGGTGAAAACACTTCCGCTTTTTTACCTCAAGGGAAAAAGACTCCCATTACCGGAGACACAAGGCAGTTGCATTTCTTTTTTGATGCTTTAAAAAATGCAAAATCAAAAATTGTCCGCATTGCTCATTATGGAGACTCTGCAATAGAAGGTGATTTAATTACCTCTGATATAAGAGAGAAACTACAATCAAAATTTGGCGGCAATGGCGTTGGCTGGCTTGGCATCACTTCTCAAGATATAACATTTCGAATGACAACCAAACATTCTTTCTCGCAGGGCAATTGGGAAACTGCAGCTCTTTATCTTAGCAATCAAAAGGGATTACCATTAGGAATCAGCGGTGAAGCTTTTGTTCCCAAAGGAAATGCATGGGTTCAATATGAAACTACTACAATGCGCAGGTATCTCAAAGACTTTAGCCTTGTCCGCCTTTATTATGCAAACGCGAAAAGTTCAACAATAAATTATTCTTTTGATAATGGCGCAAAGCAAACAGCAACCCTTAAACCGGGCGCTGCTCTTCAAGAATTAATTTTAAAACCTGCTACAAGAGCAAAGTCAATTAAAATTGAATTTCCGCAATCCGACCAGGCATATTTTTACGGAGTTAGTTTAGAGAATGAACCGGGTATTTATGTTGATAATTTTCCTCTACGCGGAAATACGGGCGTTGATCTTGGTTCATTACAAGTTGGACTGTTAAAAGAATTTGCAAAATATCTTGATTATAAATTAATCATACTCGAGTTTGGACTTAACATTGCAGGCTCAAAGAATACGGATTACAGCTGGTATGAAAAAGAAATGGTGAAGATGATCAAAAACTTAAAATCAGCCTTTCCAAACACAAGTTTCTTAATGATATCAATTCACGATAAATCTATGAAGAAGGGATCAGGTTTTGTTACTGACCCGACAATATTACGACTTCTCGACACTCAAAAAGATATTGCCAAAGAAGCAGATGTTGCAATTTGGAATTTATTCGAAGCAATGGGCGGTGAAAATTCAATGCCTAATTGGGTAAATGCTAACCCGCCGCTGGCTTTTAAAGACTATATTCATTTCAATGATCAAGGCGCAAAAAAAGTTGCAGATTTATTAACAGATGCTTTATTAGATCTAAATAAATGATTTTTTTCTATTGAAAAAAGTTGAGTTGAAATGATTAATATACACTTTGATGATTCAAAAACTCTTTGGGAAAGATGGCAGCGCAATGCGCAAAGGACACCGGACCGTGATGCGATAGTTTTCTGGGCTGCTGGTGAAGAACCTTTCCGGTGGACATACAAAAAGCTAATTGAAACCGCAAAAAAGTTTTCTGTTCTTATTAGAGATGCCGGAATAAAAAAAGGGGATGTTTGTGCAATTATAATGAGGCACAATGCTCTTTTCTACCCTCTATATTTAGGAATTTCGCGCGCCGGCGCCCTGCCGGCTGTTCTAGCGTACCCTAATCCCCGCTTGCATCCTGATAAATTCAGGCAGGGATTAGAAGGAATGTCGCAGCGCTCCGGTCTTGATTATATTTTAACTGAGGCTGATCTTGATCCAATGATCCGCCCATTATATGAAAAAGAAGGCAGTACAATAAAATCTGTTTTCTTTCCTCTTGAATGGGACTACAAAAAAGATATAGATCCCGCAAAAGATGCTGAAGTTGAAAACATCGCAAAGTCAATACAAGAAACAGATCCTATGCTGCTTCAACATTCCTCCGGCACAACGGGATTGCAAAAGCCTATAAAGTTATCTCACCGGGCGATATTAGATCATGTTAAAAATCTTGGAGGAGCATGGCAGGTTACCGAGAACGATAAGTTAATAAGCTGGCTTCCTCTCTATCACGATTTTGGATTGATCGCCTGCTTTCATATTCCATTAGCATTTGGAATTACGTCTATTCAGATGAATCCATTTGAATGGGTGCTTGCTCCTGTTATTTTGCTTGAAGCAATAACAAAAGAGAAAGCAACAATGACGTGTCTGCCAAATTTTGCATATAACGTTCTTGCTGAAAAAATTCATGATGATGAATTGGCAGAAATTAATTTGGAAAGTTTACGTCTTGTACTTAACGGCGCGGAACCAATCCGCCATGACAGCCACCAAAAATTTGTAGAGAAATTTCAAAAATATGGTTTAAATCCTCTTTCGCTTGCCTGTATCTATGGAATGGCCGAAGTTACATTATGTCTTGTAACATCAGTACCGGGTCTGCCATTGCCGGAATTGGTAGTGAACAGAAATGAATTATCAAAGGGCTTTTTAAAATTTGCAGATAAAGATTCTGTTACAAGGGTCTGCGTTTCGACCGGAAGATTGATTAACGGCTGTGAAATTAGAATTGTTGATGAAAATAAAATTGATGTGCCGGATGGAGTTGTAGGCGAAATTCTAGCTAAATCGATTTCAATGTTCGATGGGTATAGAAATTATCCGGAAAAAACTAAAGAAGCTTTTTATGACGGATGGTATATAAGCGGAGATTTTGGATTCAAGCATAATGGTGAATATTATATAATAGGAAGAAAAAAGGATTTAATAATTGTTGCCGGTAAAAATCTTTACCCTGAAGATATTGAGGACGTAATCAACAAAGTTGAAGGTGTTACGCCCGGAAGAGTGATTGCATTTGGAGAAGAAGACGATGAGATGGGAACAGAGCAGGTTGCCGTTGTGGCTGAAATAATAGACGAAAGACTTGACAAGAATAAAATTCGTCTGGCGATATTAAAAACGGGGATGGAAATAGATATTAATATTCATAAAGTATATCTGGTTCCGCCAAGATGGTTAATAAAGAGTTCTGCCGGCAAACCCAGCAGAATGGCCAATAAAGGAAGATTAGCTGAAAAGAATGATCCATTAATTTGGTGCAGATAATTTTTCAATATAATTAACGATTAGACAAAAAAAATCCTGTTTATGTCATCATTCGACTCTAAAGAAACTACTACACTTTGGCAGAGATGGAATCTTAATTCAGAACGCATTCCCGATAAGGATGCAATTGTTCATTGGAATGCGGGAGAAGAACCAATAAGATGGACATTTAAAAAACTCACCAATACTGCCAAAAAATATTCAACATTTATTAAATCTGCGGGAATAAAACCCGGAGAGGTCTGCGCAATAATTATAAGACATAATCCATTTTTTTATCCATTATATCTTGGAGTTTCAAGAGCCGCTGCACTGCCTGCAGTGCTTGCCTACCCAAATACTAGGCTGCACCCGGATAAATTCCGTTCAGGCATTGAGGGAATGTCTCAACGCTCGGGTCTTGATTATATTCTAACTGAACGTGAGCTCGAACCAATTATTCGTCCCCTGACTGAAAAACCCGGAAGTACTATCAAGGCATTGCTCTTTCCTTTAGAGTGGGATTTAAAAAAGGAAATTGACACCAACATTAATGAAGAAATTGAAATTGCCGCAAACAAGGTAAAAGGCAGCGATCCCGTACTTCTTCAGCATTCTTCAGGAACAACCGGATTGCAAAAACCGGTAATACTTTCGCATAGTGCGGTGTTAAAACATATTGCCGGACTGGAAAATGCATTGAACTTATCAACTCAGGATAAAATTGCAAGCTGGCTCCCTCTTTATCACGATATGGGATTAATTGCAGCATTTCACCTTCCATTATCTTATGGAATTACTTCAATACAGATTGATCCTTTCCAGTGGGTTGTAGCGCCAATTATTCAACTTGAAGCTATCTCATTGGAGAAGGCAACTTTATGCTGGCTTCCAAATTTTGCTTATAACATTTTTGCAGATAAAATTGATGAAGACGAACTAAATGAAATTTCTTTAGCTTCCCTTCGCTTAACAATAAATTGCAGCGAGCCGGTAAGAAGTGAAAGTCATAAAAAATTTATTGCACGGTTTGCAAAATATAACTTTAACCCCTTGGCAATTTCTGCATGTTATGGAATGGCAGAAACAACATTTGCAATAACACAAACAACCCCAGGTTCAACAATAACTGAGCTAAAAGTTGACAGAACTAAACTTGCACAAGGTTTTGTTGAAATAACTGGTGAGGGAATAAACGCGCGCACTTGTGTTTCTTCTGGCAAATTAATTAATGAATGCCGGATAAGAATAGTTGACGACAACAGGAATGATCTTCCGGGAGACCGGGTTGGAGAAATTGCCGTCAAGTCCATTTCAATGTTTGATGGATATAGAAACTATCCTGAAAAAACTGCGGAGGTTGTTCATGATGGGTGGTATTTTACAGGTGATTATGGATTTATCCATAATAATGAATATTTTATAATTGGCAGAAAAAAAGATTTAATAATAGTTGCCGGTAAAAATATTTATCCCGAAGATGTTGAAAGCGCGATGAACCTGGTTGATGGCGTAATTCCCGGAAGGGTAATTGCTTTTGGTGAAGAAGACGAACAAATTGGCACCGAACAAATTGCTGTTGTTGCAGAAACCAAAGCAGAAGATGACAAGGAAAGAAATAATATTCGTCTTGCTGTGATAAAGGCAGGTATGTCTATTGATGTGAACATTCATAAGGTGTACCTGGTACCGCCAAGATGGCTGATAAAAAGTTCTGCCGGCAAACCCAGCAGAACAACTAATAAAGAAAGAATAATTAGCCGCCAAGATAAACTAGTCTGGAGCAGATAATGATTTCACAAGAACTCAAAAAAGTAATTCTCACACAGCTTGATCTTGATGATTTTGATCTTCAAGATGAAACTATGGCAACACAGGTGCCCGGGTGGGATTCTCTTAATCATGTTAATATTATACTTGCTGTTGAAAAACATTTCAACATTAAATTTAAGAGTTATGAAGTGCTGCGTCTGAAAGACGTTGGTGATCTTCAGAAACTCGTGGATACAAAAACCGGCAAGTAGTTTTCAGCGGTTATTAAGAGTAAGAGTTTATTTTAATAACTCACGTTACGCAAAAACGGTATTTGCACCAATTGATTTTAAGACTAAATAGCAAAGGATGCTTTCATATTTTCGAGTTCATTATGAAGATGTAAGCTAATAACAAAATTATCTGTCCATTGAACAAAGAGTTGGGCTAAAGCCCGGATTTTTTTACTTGGTTACACTCCACGTCCTGAAGGACGTGGTTATAAATTAGATTATGCATAAGGTGATTTACTAATTTTAGAACAAAAAAAATTCTATGCCCAATACTATTAAATTTGAAAACATCTGGAATCTTCTTGGGTACAAACCCAACGAACCTCTTTTATTTAACACAAGCCTGTTCTTGTTTCTTTTTTTTGGTTTGATAATAATTTACAATCTAATTAAATACAATAAACATGCACGTGTAAGCCTTCTAATTATTTTCTCCTTTTACTTTTACTACCTGGCGGCGGGCTATTATGCCGGAATATTGATATTATCAACAATAATCAATTTTTTTCTTGGCAGGTGGATTGCCGGCACCGAAAGTTTTCCAATTAAGAGAATTTTTCTTGTTCTTGCTCTTATTCTTAACATTGCACTCTTAGGTTATTTCAAATACACAAATTTCTTTTTGCAGATAATAAATGATTTCCGCGGAACTGAGTTCAGCCCGCTTGCAATATTCTTACCCATTGGAATTTCATTCTATACTTTCAAAGCGCTCACATACATTTTTGATATTTATTATGATACAATGAAGCCGACTAAAAACTTTTTCGATTTTCTTCTCTATTTAGTTTTTTTCCCAAATGTATTAATGGGTCCCATTGACAGGGCGGCTAAATTTATTCCACAGATAGAAAAAGAGCCTTTTCTTTCTAAAGATGATCTTGGAAGAGCTACTTTATTAATTTGTACCGGACTGCTAAAAACGGTAGTAATCAGCAGCTATTTGGAAGATAATTTTCTTTCAAGGGTTTTTGAATTCCCTTTGAGATATACCGGTGTAGAAAACCTGCTGGCTATTTATACTTATGCTCTCCGTCTCTATTGTGATTTTTCGGGTTATACAGATTTGGCAATTGCAATTTCCCTGCTGCTTGGTTTTAAAATTATGGATAACTTTAATTCTCCATTTAAAGCGGCAAGCATAGCTGATTTCTGGCGGCGCTGGCATATATCTCTTTCAACCTGGCTGCTGGATTATCTATTTAAACCAATACAGATTTCTTTACGCGGGCTAAAAATGTGGGGGAACATTATTGCTTTGGTTGTTACATTTTTTATCTGCGGTTTATGGCACGGCGCCGGATGGAATTTTATTCTTTGGGGAACTTACTTTGGTGTATTAATGTCCATTGCTATAATCATTCAAAAGCCCAAGATTAAACTTTATAAGGCTTTAAAAATTTATAATACAAAAATTTTAAAATTCTTCCAGATAGTAATTACTTTTCATTTTATTGCGTTTTCTTTTTTGATATTCAGATTAAGCAATTTGCAAACCATTAAGGATATGATAAACCAGATTACCGATTTCTTCCATGCGGAGGTATTTCTTCAATTCATTGAGAAGATGCCGCTTATATTTGGTTTGATTGTAATTGGATTCATTTCTCATTTCCTGCCTGTTAAATTTTACACATGGATGAAAAAAACTGTTACAGCTTTACCCCTTGCCGGAAAGATTGCTTTACTTGTAATTGTAATCTGGATTGCCGCACAATTTAAATCCGCGGATATTCAGCCGTTTGTATATTTCCAGTTTTAGAATAAAATAGGCTGCTAAAATACAGCAGCCCGATTATTTTTATTTTTCAAAGAAGCTTCCACTAGAAATGCTCAAGTATTATCAAATTCCATTATCATATTGTATTGCTTTCTCTTTCGCTTTTTTAGAAGTCTTGCCTAAATGATAAGTTACTCCCAAATACATAATCTGGGAATCCCTGCTGTTTTTTGTTGCCTGTATTAACCATGATGTATCTAAGTTCGTTTCCCGTTTCAGAGTTTTAAATACATCGGACATTGTAAAAATTAATGACAGCTTTTCATCAAATAAATCCTGCCTTAAGCCAAGATTAAAAACAAAATTCGGTTTATTCTCTCCTTGCGGTGTTAGCTGTGAAGATCTAAAATTGGAATTTATTTGCAGCATTGTTGTAGAGGTTAAGTTCACGTTGCAGCTCATATTGCCGCTCCACGAAATTGTAGATTTGTTTGCACCAAACCCTAAATTTGTTGCGTCAATCTGTTCATAAAATGCATTAGTGCTCAGGTTTGCAGTTAAAAAATTTCCAAAACTACCGGAAAAAACAATTTCAAATCCTGCCGATTGATCTGAGGATAAATTTTCTCTTGTTGTTAAAAGGGTTGTATCATTAAGAGCTGTTGTAACGCTCGTCATCCTGTTGAACCGGCTCCTGTAAAACAGGCTTGGAACAATTGTTAAGAAATCATTTTGCCATTGGATTCCAAATTCCAAAGAATGAATAAACTCCGGTTTAAGATTGGGATTTCCAGCCCTGATATTTCTTGGGTCCTGATACTCAGGGAAAGGATTTAAATCATCTCCTTCGGGTCTGTTTGCTCGTTTGCTGTAATTCAACTGAATCTGAAAAATATCACTAAGTTTATAGCTGAGATGAAGAGTTGGGTATATATTGAAATATTGATTATTAATTACGGAATCCCTGGAAACAAGATTTGCTTTAATAAAAGATTGTTCTACACGTAAACCGCCCAAAACACCAAATTGCCCAAATGTATTTGAATATGTTGCGTAGACAGCATGTAAACTTTCGTTATAAATAAAATGATTTGTCCTGGTCATATCTGTTACAAAACCATTTTTCATTGGATCAAAAATTTCTCCAAAAAAATCCAAATCTACTTTGTTCAAGTCGCCATTGTACCCGGCTTCAAAAGATGCGTTTTCGCTTATTGGATTTGAGTATTCCGCAACCATTTGCAATTTATTGTCCTTTTGTTTTATCAAGGTATTATCAAATTCATTTGGAACAGCAGGTATTCTATAAATGTTTGCGTAATGATTATCTTCAACTTCAGGAGAAAATGAGGCATTTACTTCAAAACGTAATTTATGATCTTCTTTAGAAAAGTTATGCTGAAAAAATCCCGTAACATCTCCTTCCTCTTCATATTCGGGATCATACCGGCTTCTTGAGTAATCTTCAGTTACTGATAGATTATTGTCTCTCAATATATAATTAGACATATCATTTCTTGTGAAACCTCTGTATAAATAATGCCCGGAAAGGCCAAAGCTGTTTAATTGATCCAAGGTATAATCAAATCCAAGCATACCTCCCCTTGAAAGCGGACGTGAGTGAGAAGTACTGTTATTATTATAATAGCCAGGCAGATTTGTCCCTCTGTCAAATTGTGTTCTTATATCAGATGAGATACTGTTGCGGTCGTCCTGCCTAAAGCTTAAACTTCCAAAATAGTTCACACCATTTGGTTTGTAGTTAAGTGAAACATTTCCATTATATCTTTCCTTGATTCCGGCATTTGCTCCAATATTCCCGTTAAGCCCAGTAGCAGTTTCTTTTTTCAATACAATGTTTATAATGCCCGCAGAACCGTCAGGTTTATACTTTGCTGAAGGATTTGTAATTACTTCAATTCTTTCTATAGAATTTGCGGGCATCTGCTGCAAAGCATCTGCCCTTGTTTTGTCCATGAGGGGATTTGCTTTTCCATTAATTAAAATCATAACATTTGAAGAACCACGAAGACTTACATTCCCATCAATATCAACCTGAACAGAGGGAATATTTTGTAGTAGATCACTTGCAGATCCTGTTTTGCTCATTACATCTTCCTGCACATTATATACTTTACGATCAATAGAATTATTCAACATAATTTTTTTTGATGTAACAGAAACTTCATCCATATTAACCGGAACAGGCATTAAAATAATATTACCAAGATTAATAATTCTATTCTTGGTACTAATCGATATGGTTACAGTATTTTTTGTTATATATCCAACCGAACTAATTCTAATTAAATAATTTCCAAATGATATATCGGTTATTTCAAATTTTCCTTTGCTGTTTGTCATAGCGCCGGTAACAGCAATGCCATCCGCTTCCTTAATAATGCTGATACTTGCAAATTCAATCCCTTGTTGGCTTGTGGAATCTATAACTGTTCCTGATATTGATCCAGTATTCTGTGCATTTGTAGTTATACTAAGGATTAGTATAAAAGCTAAAAATATTACTAAAGACCAAATACGCATACATTTCTCCATTAGAGGATTATTTTTACTGTGTATAAATAAAGAGCGATTTTGAAGAAACCTTGAAGAGAACTACTCTTTTGCAAAAATTATTATAATGTTGGATGGTTGGGATAGTCTTAACGTGAAGGCTCAAAATTAATAATAAATATATGATACGATTTCTCAAAGCTGTATTTGATTTCAATTCCGTACAGGTTGCATATCTTTTTAACAATTGCCAGACCTAATCCAAGAGAATTTGGGGATTTCTCATCATAAGAAAATCTTTTAAAATAATTCACTGGTTCCTGTTTAGGTACTTTTCCTGAATTCATAATTGATAAAATTGAATTTTCAAGCCCCACAATAATATCTCCCCCTGTCACATTATGTTTTATAGAATTTGATATTAAGTTGCTTAACATAATATCCAGCAAATTTTCGTTGATATCAGCTTCATAATTGGAATCTAAATTCATTTTCAGATTGAGGTTCTTCGAGTGAGCTATATCTCTAAAATTTTCGACTATTTTTTCAATTTTATCTTTCAGAACAGTCTTTTGAGAAGGGAAGAAATCTTTAGTCTCCAGTTTTGCCAAAAGTACCAAAGACTTATTTAATTTATCAAGTTTAATTGTGTTATTTATTATAGATTGCAAATTATTGTTGGTTTCCTGATCTTCAAATTCCTCCTGCTGAAGCAATTCCGCTTTTGCTTTTATAACAGCAACCGGTGTTTGTAATTCGTGGCTTAAATCTTCTGAAAACTCTTTTATTGATTGGTATTCTTTCAATGCCTTTTCCGAAAGTTCTATTAGAGCATTATTAAGTTCATTAAATTCATTGATGTTGGACCTATCTAATTCCAAAGAATTATTTTTATGAAGCGAGAAAGTTTTTAACCTGCCCAGATTGGAATAAAACGGTTTAAATATTTTTCGCGTTGTAAACCTGTTTATTATAAACAAAGCAGCTAACAAAAAAGAAATTATAATTCCCAATATGATAAGAATGGTTGAGAATAAATCTTCTTTCTCAATCAATGAAGTTCTGACAATAATTCTGTAATTCTTATCTCCAATTTGTTTATAAACTTTATATTGCCTGTAAGGATCTCTATCATTTTCTGATGCCAAAAAAATTGTTGTATCGCTAAATGCTGGTTTAGTAAAATTTTTGTCTTTCAGCTCGGTTATTTCCACTAAAGGAGGATATTCATTTATAATTCCATGCTGTATTTTTAAAATTACTTCTTTACTTGTATCTTTAAGCTGCCCCCTTGTTTTTCCATCAATTATTCTATTAACTGATAAATATATTGCAAGTAAACCGAATACAAAAAGTATTGCTGTATTCAATATATAGTAATATGATATTTTATTAAGCAGTTTCATTTTATGCTGAACTTGTATCCAATTCCATAGACAGACTTAATATAATCTTCTGCTCCTAAATCCTTTAACTTTCTTCGAAGATTTTTTATGTGAGTATAGACAAAATCCAAATTATCAAAAGCGTTGGAATCATCACCCCAAACATGTTCAATAATTGCTTCTTTATTTAAGACTCTTTCTTTATTGCTAATAAAAAACAACAGTAAATCAAATTCACGCCTGGTTAGATCTACTAATACATCATTGACAAACATTTCTCTTTTATCAGGTTCAATTGTCAGCTCATTAATAATTATTTCATTGCTTCCGTCATAAAATTTTCTTCTAAGAACAGATTTTATTCTGGCGTTGAGTTCTGCAAGGTGAAAGGGTTTTGTAATGTAATCATCCGCGCCAATGTTAAGTCCTGTAATTTTATCATCCAAAGACTCCTTTGCAGATATGATAATTATCCCGCATTGCTGGTTTATCTTTTTTATCTGGTCAACCAATTCAATTCCATTGCCATCAGGCAGCATTAGGTCAACAAGGGCGCAGTCGTAACTGTTAAAACCTATTTTTTCTTTTGCCTGAGAAAAGGAATGCGCACGGTCAATAAAATACCCTTCCTTTTTAAGGTAAGATTCTATTGAACCAGCTAAATCTTTTTCGTCTTCAATTAAGATTAATTTCATAGGTGAAATATAATTAATGAATTCTGAAGATAATTGGAAGATTGAGTTCTGCTTGTGGCTATGCCGCCCGTGCGATAGGTGGAAATCATTTCTTGACTCCTCATAAACACCGCCCTGCTAAAAACGTCGGGACAAGCCCTCCTTCAGCTGACAGAGACGGGCAAGCTACGGCGGGAAAAGTTCAATACAAAAAAATTGGGGAAACTCTTCCCTTCGATATTATTCAGGGTAAACCTTTCGAGTAAGCTCAGAGCTTGCCCTTCGGTAAACTCAGGGAATGCTTTAAACTGATTTTTTTTTGAAGTGTTCAAAATTATTTATTAAGGGAGTTTTGCATATTCGCAAAGAGTAATTTGTTGTTAAAATATTTTACCCTAGAAAGTTCTTTGACATACTGACTATTCCATAATTGCCCAGCGGTGAAAAAAAGGGACAAAAATGGGATAAAAACGGACCCCAAATGGCATAAAAAATGGCACAAAAGTAGCATAAAAAAGGGGTGAAACTTGGTAGAAATGGGTGAAAAGTTGTAGATAAGTATTAACAAGAGAATTGTTATATTCTGCAAAAAAGATTCTCGAAAAGATTACAAGATTGACAAAAAATCTTGATGCTTACCAGACTCAGAACCGTTACCGAATTACTGAAGTAATGAACGCGGGCAGGGAGTAGAAACAGATGTGTTTTTCAAAGTAAATAAAAAAAGGCGGTCAAAAATGATCGCCTTTTCATTACTGCTGATACTATATATTTGACTATGCTCTGTTTGCACTTCCAAGCACGTCAACAACTTTGTGCTTATATAATTCTTTTAACGCATCGCGTGCTGGGCCAAGATATTTGCGCGGATCAAATTCAGCCGGGTTCTCGGTCAAAGTTTTCCTGACTGCGGCTGTCATAGCAAGACGGCCGTCGGAATCAATATTTACTTTGCAGACTGCCGAAGCAGCAGCGCGGCGTAACTGATCTTCAGGGATACCAACAGCATCTTTTAATTTTCCGCCGTTAGCATTAATAATCTTCACAAGTTCAGCAGGAACAGAAGAAGCACCGTGCAGAACAATGGGGAATCCGGGAATTCTTTTTTCACATTCTTCAAGAATATCAAAACGGAGCGGCGGGGGAACAAGTATGCCGTCTGCATTGCGTGTACATTGAGCCGGTGTAAATTTATTTGCGCCGTGAGATGTTCCGATTGAAATTGCCAGTGAATCAACACCTGTTTTTTTAACAAAGTCTTCAACTTCTTCCGGTTTTGTATAATGGGTTACGGCGCTTGAAACTTCATCTTCAATTCCTGCAAGAACACCAAGCTCACCTTCGACGCTAACATCATACTTATGTGCGTATTCAACAACCTGGCGTGTAAGCTCAACGTTTTTATCGTAAGGATGATGTGAGCCGTCTATCATTACGGATGAAAAACCGGATTCTATACAAGATACGCAAAGTTCAAATGTATCGCCATGATCAAGATGCAGAACTATTGGAATATCATATCCCAAATCATTTGCATAATCTACAGCTCCTTTAGCAAGGTGCTTTAGAAGAGTCTGGTTTGCATATTTACGCGCGCCGCTTGAGACCTGCAGTATAACAGGTGATTTTGTTTCCACGCATGCGCTAATAATTGCCTGGAGCTGTTCAAGATTGTTAAAATTAAAAGCAGGAATTGCATACCCGCCTTTTACTGCCTTCTGGAAAAGTGCTTTTGAATTCACAAGTCCGAGTTCTTTGTAAGTAGTCATATTTTTCGCCAATATATTATTTAATAAAATTAATTCTGTTTAATTAAGTATAAATATATAAAAATTTATTCCCGCTTGATGAGCAAAATCAATTTTTAATCCTCTTCAGAATTCCACAAATGAAATGCCGCTTCAACACCAATACGGATTATTTTGCCAGAGGCAAATATACAAAATTTTTAAAACGCTACGGTAACAAAGAGCCGGGTTTAATTGAATGAAATCTCTTTATTATAAGATTCAAGCAGAAGACTGGTAAATTCTTCAAAGGGAATCTCCTTTGCACCGAACATCTTTAAATGCTCTGTCTGGTATTGAACGTCGAGAAGAATAAATTTTTTTTCTCTAAGCCGTTCGACCAATTTTACTAGAGCGCATTTTGAAGCTTGAGGTACTTTTGAAAACATTGATTCTCCGAAGAATGCTCCCCTGTATGTAATTCCATATAAACCCCCAACCAAATTTGCCTTTTGATAAACCTCAACAGAATGGAGATAGCCAAGTTTTTCCAATCCACTATATGCGTCTATAAGTTCTTCCGAAATCCATGTAGATTCTCGGTCCGAGCAATTTTTTATCACTTCCATTGTATTCTTATCGTAATAAAATTCAAAACCGGAAGTGTCCAAAAACTTTTTAAGCGACCGGGGAGTGTTGAATTTATCTAATGGTATTACCGTACGTATTTCCGGCATGTACCAGTCTATTCTGCCGGATTCATCTGCCATAGGGAAAGCTCCCCTTGCATACATAAAAATCATGTTCTCAGGTTTAAGTAAATCCTTTTTTGAAAAAGATTTTTTGTTATTCATGTGCATTTACTTCGTACAAAATAATATTGTACCCTTTTCTTGTTTCCATGGCTGCGTAGACAGTTCCAACAAGTACAAAAATCTTACCCAAAAGAAAAACAATGATAATAGGAAAATTTAATTTGCCCAATGAAAGGAAAGATGAGACACCAATAAGCAAAGATGTAACAACAAACAAACCAATTGCAATTTCGAATGCTAAGACCGAATTACGTACAAGTTTTGCTCGCAGAACTAAATCTTCAATTTGTATTGCAATGCTTTCGAAACGCACGTTATCATCAGTTGTCAATTCGCGTTCACCAATAACAGCCATTAATTTTCTTTTTTCTTCATTCATTAAACGTATCCTGTTTACTACAGTGGAATATTTGTTGTTGATGCTAAGCAGCAGCAGCCCGCATGCGCTGATCATTAATGCGGGTGCAAGCATAATTTGAATTATTTGTACTGCGTTTAACGTCAGGTTGTTAAAAAGATCCATTAGTCCCTCTTAAATAAAGTTTTTACTTATTTATCTTTTAATTTTTATTCCAAGCCAGTTTTCCAGCGTAGAGTATATTTTTTCCCTTTCCGCCCCATCAAAACTTGAAATGCGCGTTCCGTGCGATCCGCCTTTCTTTACCATCTTAACAGAATTAGTCTGCCCAAGCAGTTGAATGGATGTAGCGCTCCAGGTATCATTACCGCCATAAATATATAGAATGTTGTTCCCCTTTTTTTGAAGCCATGTATTTATATCCTGCAGTACACTACAGTCATAATTAATTTTGGCATCTTTGGGAACAAGAATGATGTTTGAGCCGTCTTTAATTTCCTTCAGCAAATCCTTAAATGGCGAAAGGTCATATCCATAATAACCAATTTCGTTGTAAGCCTGTACGTAGAACGGACCAAAATATTTCATAGCTTGTTCCGTAAAGAAATAAATCGGATTTGATTTTATCATGTGAGAATATAAAGCTTCGGCGGGTGCATCGGGGCTAGGTATGTCTTCACACTTTGTCTGTCCCCACTGCCAGAAAGCAAAAGAATATTCAAGAACCATGTACTCAAGGACAAAATCGTAATCCCATGCTAAGCGGGTATTGTTTTTCTCACAATCCTGCATTAATAATTTCTTTATTTCTTCGCGTTTGGTTAAGAAGGCGCGTTGAAATTGTTTTATTTTATTCCTGCATTCTTCCGTACCAACGGTGTTTAAGAACATGTAAATGCGCGGATCTTCCTGCGCAACGTTAATTGGCGCCACGTATGGTACAGCAGCATCTACATCCTCAGGATAAAATCTTTTAAAGTAACACGAGGTCTGCCCGCCCTTGCTTATTCCCGTGCTAACCCACTTACCGGTATATATTTTTTTGAGAAGCTGAACTATTGCATGATGATCTGCCGCAGCTTGTTTAATGTTCAGATATTTCCAATTAATTTTTGCCGGAACGGATTTTCCGAGATATCTATGCTCAACAATCAACTGGTTGGATTTAAGAATCTTTGCAAGCTCGGAATTATAGTTATTGTCAGCCGCATACCCTTCAGTAATAAAAACCATTGGCAATTCATAATTTTTATGCGAAAGGAAAATCCTCTGCTTGAATTTTAGCCCGTTTGGTTTGTTATGATCAAGCGGCTGGGTAATCATCATTTCATAGGCTTCTGAATAAGATGTATCATGTTTTACCGGTGTTATATCCGTTATTTCTTTGAATGATTTTAACTTTTTAAGAAGTGCGGAATCGTTCTGGGGAAAAACAGATGTTGAGATGAAAAGTATTGCAATAAATAAAAACCGGAAGTTACGTTTCATAAGCTCTCCAATATATTCAACTATTTTATCCTCCCCATGCGGGGAGGATAATAGGAAGGGTTATTTTTCCGACATAAAAGGATAACGGTAATCGTGAGGCGGAATAAAATTTTCTTTAATTGTTCTTGCAGAAACCCAGCGCAGTAAATTAAGGTAGCTGCCAGCTTTATCGTTTGTACCGCTTGCACGCGCACCGCCAAACGGCTGCTGACCAACTACGGCGCCTGTGGGTTTATCGTTTATATAAAAATTACCTGACGCGTTTAATAAAATTTTATTTGCTGTTTCAACTGCATACCTGTCCTGTGCAAAGATTGCACCTGTCAACGAGAATGGAGAAGTTTCATCGCAAATATGGAGTGTCTCTTCATATTTATTATCATCATAAACATAGATTGTAAGTACAGGTCCAAAAATTTCTTCTTCTATTGTTTTAAATTTTGGATTTGTTGTAACTATAATTGTAGGTTCGATAAAGTAGCCCTTTGAATCATCAAAGCCGCCACCGGAAATAATTTCCGCTTCATTAGATGATTTTGCAAATTTTATATAGTCTGTTATTGTAGTAAATGCTGCCTTATCAATTACTGCATTAAAGAAATTTGTGAAATCCGACGGATCACCCATCTTAACGGATTTTAATTCGCTTACAACATAATCTTTCAGTTTAGACCAGATAGATTTTGGAATGTACGCGCGTGAAGCGGCTGAACATTTCTGTCCCTGGTATTCAAATGCACCGCGTATTAATGCGACGCCCAAAGCTGTCAGATCGGAGCTAGCATGAGCAAAAATAAAATCCTTTCCTCCTGTTTCACCAACTATTCTTGGATATGCTTTATAATTAGCTAAATTATTTGCTGCGGTTCTCCACATTGATTGAAATGTTGGGGTGCTGCCCGTAAAATGAATTCCGCCAAAGTATTCAGAATCCATAACAGGATTACCAACTTTTGCGCCTGAACCGGGAATAAAATTAATTACGCCTTCCGGCAGTCCTGCAGCTTCGAGTAATTTCATAACCCAGTAAGCGGAGTACACCGCGCTTGAAGCAGGTTTTAATAATGCAGTTGTTCCCATTAATGCAGGCGAAGTGGGCAGGTTGCCGCAGATTGATGTAAAGTTAAACGGCGCCACAGCAAAAATAAATCCTTCAAGCCCGCGGTATTCCATCCTGTTCCACATTCCAAACGGTGAGTGAAGCGGCTGTTCTTCATAAATTTTCATTGCATAGTAGCAGTTAAATCTGAAAAAGTCAGTCAGCTCGGCAGCAGCATCAATTTCTGCCTGGAAAGGATTTTTACTTTGTCCCAGCATTGTCGCGGCATTAATAGTATAACGCCATTCGGTAAGTGAAAGCAGATCAGCGGCTTTCATGAAAACCGAAGCACGGTCGTACCAGTCCATACGTGACCACTGTTTATGCGCTTTCATTGATGATTCAATCGCGTCGTTAACTTCTTTGGTTCCCACCTTATGATATTTTGCAAGAACGTGTTTGTGATCGTGCGGCATTACACAATTGTCTGTTTCGCCTGTCCTGATTTCCTTACCACCGATAATTATTGGAATATCTATCTGCTGATTTGATAAGTCCTGAAGCTTTGATTTGAGAGCTGCTTTTTCCGGTGAACCTGGAGCGTAATTTTTTACGGGTTCATTAGGAGGAAGCGGAATGTTAAACTTTGCATTTGACATATAAGTACCTTTCTAGTTCTAAAGCTGTTTTTTAATATTCGAAAATTAGGAAAAATCTTTGGTGTGTACACAATCTATTTAACTCGTCATGGAATAGCTACAACAACCAAATATAATACTCTAAAAAATTATTACGTTTTTTCTGTAACGGAAAAGACGTAATAATAATGTTCAAAATGTATTTCTAAAGTGAATTCATATTTTACTTCTCAAATAGAGATGCATGAATTTTTTCTTTTCAGGATCATCTAATAATTTTATCCAATCATTACCTGTGATTTTTTTTCTACAATTATAACTACCACAGTTACATAACATTTTAAATTTGGGGTTTGATTCAACTAATCCATAATCATAAGAAAGTTCATCATTGGGTTTAATCTCCTTTATGGCAATAAAGTCCCCATCCTTATTAAATCCAATATTTCCGTCGCAAGAATGGTTCAAATACCATTCAATTGAAAGATTATTGAAATCAAAGTTTTCTGGTGGAAAAAAACCCTTTGGTGTACCTACACAAAATGCATTAATTTTTTGAAGTGTCATTTCGGGCAGATTTTTAACTATCTTCCAAGAGATGAGATTATTAAAATCTTCAAGATATATTCCATCAAAAATTTTTGTCCCTTGTTTAATATTGGTGATTGCAAATACTCCAACACCTTTAGGATCAATTTTAGATGGCCGGAGTTCAACTATAACATTTTTAAATCTTCTTCTCATTTTACCTGCGTAACAATTTTCTTATGTCCACGTGTAATTTCATTAACCAATCTGGATCCAGTTTTGGGCGTTTTCGACCTAACAACTCCTTTTTGTACTCTTCATAATCTTTAGTATTCTGAAAAAGTAAATAATATATGTCCTTCAACCATTTATATGATGCAATAAAAGCAACAAGAAATGGAATCAGATTCCAATATTCATCTGTTTTATATATTGGAAAACATAAATGATAATGTAAAAAGATATATGCTGCGATTCCGAAGAACATCAAGATGACACCAAAATTATAAACTAGAAACCATGAGAGATGTTTATCAACATCATCCTCATCAAGAGCATCACTATATTTTTCTGTTCCTAAAACAAAGCAAATTATTGAAAGGGACAATAAACCAACTGGCCAATACCAATTATCCTCTATTTCTTTATCGGGAATTATTACTGCTAAAAAAACACCAACCATGCCAGTTAGTATTGAATATAATGCCATCATAGAAAAAGCATTATCTCTCCACGGAATATTTTTATCCGGATTATTACTCTTCTTCTCTACTTTTAAATTTTTCATTTTTTAAAAATATCCATTTTTCTGCTGTAAAACTTATTGCAAATTTATAATACATCTTTCAACGCATTTATGCAGTAATCTATCATCTTTTCATTTGAATTATAGCCCATTAAACCAATGCGCCAGATTTTGCCGGCAAGCTCGCCAAGTCCCGCGCCAATTTCAAGATTGTGTTTGTTCAAGAGTTCGCTTCTTACTTTAGCTTCGTCAATTCCATCAGGAATTTTTACCGTAATTAAGTTTGGAATTCTTTCTCCTTCCGGCACAAACGGCTCAAGACCAATTTGTTTTAGTCTGGAAATCATCTTAGCGCTGTTTTCTTTATGCCTGCGCCATGCGTTTTCAATTCCTTCTTCTTTTAGAATTAATAACGCTTCATGCAGTCCGTAATACTGGTTGCTTGGCGCTGTATGATGATAAATTCTTTTAGCCCCGCCATTCCAGTAGCCCTGAAGTAAATTCAAATCATTGAACCAGCTTTTAATTGGAGTTTTTCTATTCTTTATTGAGGCAACCGCACGCTCACTAAAAGTTACAGGAGACATTCCAGCAGTGCAGGCTAATCCTTTTTGTGAACATGAATAAACCGCATCAAGATTCCATTCATCAACATAAATGTCTACTGCGCCGAGTGATGTAACCACATCAGCAAGAACAATACAACTCTTTCTGTGGGCTATTCCGGAAAGCTGCTTAATGTTAGATAGCGCGCCTGTAGAAGTTTCAGCATGAACGAATACTGCAATTTTTGTATCAGGATTTACATTGAGTACGTCTTCAAGTTTTTGAGGTTCAATTGCCCTTCCCCATTTTTCTTTTACAACAACAGCCTGTCCGCCAATTTTTTCTACAATCTGCACCATCCTGTTTCCGAAGTAACCGCCAACACAGACAATAACTTTATCTCCAGGTTCAATCAAATTAACAAGACACATTTCCATTCCAAGAGAGCCAGGACCGGAAAGAACAAAAGTATTTTCATTTTCTGTTTTGAATGTATACTTAAGAAGCGACTTGAGATCATTCATCAGCTCTATAAACTGCGGGTCCAGATGGCCAAGAGGAAGTTTTGACATTGCTTCCAAAACTTTTGGATTAACATTTGAAGGACCAGGTCCCATTAAAAATCTGTTCTCAGGTTTGAATGATTTATATGACATTTAATTTCCTTTTCTTCAAATAACAACTACAATAAAATAATTTCACATTAATTCCGCGTTAATTAATATTTGCTCAAGCAATTGTTTATCAGAGTCATTTAAGACAGAAAGCGGTAAGCGCGGCTCCCCGCCAAAATATCCGAGCATATCCATAGCACATTTCAAACCTGCCACTCCATACTTAGCAGTTACGGATTTATTAACCGGCAGCATTCTTTTTTGAACTTCCAAAGCTTCTTTATGCTTTCCTTCGTCAACAAATTTTTGGATTTGTACGCATTCAACTGGTGCAATGTTTGCAAGAGCAAGTATACCGCCTACTGCCCCCGCTGCAAGTGCGGGATAAAGAACAGAAGCTGTTCCTATTATAGTTGCAAAGTCTTTTGGTGTTTGAGCAATAATTTCAAGCGTCTGGCGGATATTTTCAGAACTGTTTTTTATTCCTACAATATTTTTATGCTCAGCTAATTTGGCAACTGTTTCCGCTTCAATATCAACCCCGGTAAATTTCGGCACATTATAAATTATCACTGGAATTTTTGCTTTCTCCGCCACTGCATAAAAATATTTTATATACGCAGCAGGCTTCATTTCCGATTTGTAAAAAGACGGAGTAAGAATCAATGCATAGTCGGCTCCGCAATCTGCCACGCCATTAGTTAAAGATATTGTTTCCTTAATTGAATCGGAGCCGGTTCCCGCAATTAATAATTTATCATCAGGAATATTTTTTTTAACAGATTTAACTAATTTCACTTTTTCATCGCGGGTTAAAAAAACGCTTTCCCCGTTGGAGCCCATTACAACAAAACCGCTTAAGCCCGTTGTATTCCATTTAGTAAAATTATGTGAAAGTTTGTCCAGAGCTATCTCATCATTTATAAACGGTGTTGCAATTGGAGGCATTATTCCTTTTAATGGTTTCAATTTCATTATTCCTATAATTTTGTGGTTACTCTGTTACTTTGCAATTCTACTGTTGGAGTGAAAAAGTCGCAACGTGTCTAAGTGACAAAGTTTTTAATTGAATATATTTTTCAAAACGAACCAAACATTTGCGGGGCGTTCTGCCAAACGGCGCATGTACCACGGATACCAGAAATTTCCGTAACTAATCAATACTCTTAACCTGAATCCGTGACTTTTCATTTCTTTTTGGAAAGCCGGTTTTATTCCGTAAAGCATCTGGAACTCAAATTTATCTTTATGAACGCTGTAATGTTTTGCCTCTCTTATTAAATGAGCGCAAATATTTTCATCGTGTGTTGCAAAACCAATAAATGCTTTCTTTTCAGCCATGTTTTTCATTACCATCTTAGCCAGATGCAGATAGTTTTTATCCACATCTTCCTTTTTAGGAAATGCAATGCCGGATGGCTCGCTGTAAGCACCCTTTACCAAACGAATATTTGGATTGATGTCTAATATATCCTTAATATCAGCTTCAGTACTATAAAGATATGCCTGCACGCAAATGCCAATGTTATCAAACTCGCTTTTTATTTTTTTATAGAAATCTATTGTTCTCTTAGTGTAAGAGCTTCCCTCCATGTCAATCCAGAGAATATTCCCTAATTCTTCTTTAACCTTGGCGGCAATTTTTTTGAACCGGGAATAAGTTTCATCGAATGAAATATCGAAACCAAGCTGGGTCAATTTTATGGAAAGCTCAATATCAAGTTTCTTCTCAACTATTCTATCAATTGCTTCAAGGTAATGATCGCATACATCCCCGCCTTCTGAAAGGTCTTTTATATTTTCACCAAGATGAGTAAGTATAACAGGAATTGAATCATATTGAAAAATTTTAGCCGCATCAAGAGCATCTTCAAGATTTTCCCCCGGCATAAATTTTTTAACGGCATGCTTAACAAATTTCCACGTAGGAACGTGCCGCCTCATCCATTGATTTTCAGAAGCCCACAAAAGAATACCGCGTGAAAGACTCATCCCGTACCTCCCTTCATTTTCAGATAGTGCGATGAGAAATCATAATCCATTTATATTTTATCAGAGGCTACTTCTTCAACATCTTCAATGGCTTTAGGAATCGGCTTGCCTAAAACCCGGCTGCCGTTTTGAGTAACAACAACATCATCTTCAATTCTTATTCCGCCGAAATTTCTGTACTGGTTTACCTTGGTATAATTAATAAACTCTGTAAACTTTTTCTCTTTCTGCCATTTATCTATAAGCTGCGGAATAAAATAAATTCCGGGCTCAACAGTTATCACTACTCCCGGTTTTAAAGGTCTGGCAAATCTCAACGATTTAAGTCCAAACTGTGTACTGCGTTTTTGTTTTTCATCATAGCCGATATTATTCTCGCCATAATTTTCCATATCATGAACATCCAGCCCCAGCAGGTGACCGAGCCCGTGGGGGAAGAACAATGCATGCGCGCCGGCTTCAACAATTTCTTTAGTATTACCTTTCATGAAACCGAGAGCCTTCATACCATCCGTAATTAATCCAGCAACTTTAAGATGAACAGTTTTGAAGTTTACACCGGGCTTCATTTCTGCAATACCCGTGAGGTTGGCAAGAAGAACAATTTCATAAATATCCATTTGCTGCAGTGTAAATTTTCCGCTTACAGGGAAAGTGCGGGTTATATCGCTAGCATAATGTAATTCTGATTCAGCGCCGGAATCATTAACAACAAGATCACCATCCTGAAATATGTTATCATAATGATGATTATGCAGAGTCTCGCCATGCCGGGAGAATATAACCGGGAATGATAATCCGCTGCCAAGCGACATTGACAATCCCGCAATGAAGCCCATTACATCGCGTTCAGTCATTCCGGGTTTGGCAAAGCGCATTGCCGAAGTCTGCATTTCGTATGCAACTTCAATAGCTTTTTCCATCTCTTCAATTTCTTCTTTCGATTTAATGTAACGCTGCTCTGCTATTGCTTTGATAAGTTCTGTGGAGGCAAAATTGTTTATGCGGCTTGACATGATTCCAAGAATTCTGTGAAGCGTGAAAATATTATCATACCGGTACTGTGGAATAAAATGAATTTTCCTTCCCTGCTTAACAGCATTGCCGCAAAACTCTTCAAGATCATTTAATGTGCCAATATTTTTTACACCGCTCTTGGCTGCCTCATGTTTTATTGTAGGCTGGGGTCCCATCCAGACAATATCATCAAGAGTGAAATCATTTCCGTAAATAATTTCCTTGTTCTCATCCACATCAATCACTGCAGCAAGTTCCGCGCGGTCTATGCCGAAGTAGTAAAGAAAGGTGCTGTCCTGGCGGTATGTGTAGGTGTTATCGGCGTAATTCATCGGGGCTTCGTTATTGCCAAGCAAAAGTATAATGCCTTTGCCGATTTTCTTTTTTAAAATTTCCCTGCGCTTAATGTAAGTTTTTGAATTAAACATAATATTTATCCTCTCTTTAAAAATGCAATGGAACGCTGATCATTATGATCTATTAAGATTATTTATGATCAGTGAGCATCATAAAAGATCATAAAAATCTGCGTGCTATTATTTATTAACCTGTATGTTCAGTTCGCTTGATAATTTCGTTCTGCAGATATTCTCCAAGATCAACAAAGTAGTCGCTGTACCCGGCAACACGTACGATCAGGTCGCGGTATTTCTCAGGATGTTTTTGAGCCTCGCGCAGTGTTTCTGCATTAACAACATTAAACTGAATATGGTGCCCATCCAGCTTAAAATAAGTTCTTATCAACTGCAATACTTTTTCTATACCTTCATCGGTCTCAAGGAAATTGGGAGTAAATTTTTGATTTAGAAGCGTTCCGCCCGTTCTTAGATGGTCTATCTTTGATGCAGATTTGATAACCGAGGTTGGACCATGAACATCAGCACCCTGTACGGGTGAAATACCTTCACTTACCGGTTCATTAGCAAAGCGTCCATCGGGGGTAGCGCCAAGAACACTTCCGAAATATACGTGGCAGGTTGTTGGAAGAAGATTAATTCTAAAATGTCCGCCTCTTGTATTTGGCTTGCCGTCAACGGCTTTAAAATAAGTTTCAAAGACCCTGCACGTTAAATCATCTGCATAGTCATCATCATTTCCGTACTTAGGCGTAAAAAACAGAAGCTTCTCCTGTTCTTCTTTTTTATTTTCAAAATTTTTTTCAAGGATTTCAAGCATTTGTTTCATAGTAAAATTTTTCTTGTCGAATACATTAAACTTTATTGATGATAATGAATCTGTGATTGTACCCAAACCAACACCCTGTATGTATGAGGAATTATACCGCGCGCCTCCTGCATTATAATCTTTTCCTTTCTTTATGCAGTCATCAATCAGAATTGATAAAAACGGGGAAGGCATATACTGAGCGTAGATTCTTTCAATAATAATACTGCCTTTTATTTTAATATCTATAAAATGATTGAACTGCTTTTCAAATGCATCATATAATTCGTCAAAAGAAGTAAATGAATTTGGGTCGCCTGTTTTAAGACCAATCTGCTTTTGAGTAAAAGGATCAAATCCATTATTGAGCGTGATTTCCAAAATCTTAGGAATGTTAAAATACCCTGTAAGAATATATGCTTCTTTACCAAACGCACCGGCTTCAACGCAGCCGCTTGCGCCGCCGCACCGCGCGTCAATAATTGATTTTCCCTGCCGAGTTAATTCCTGTATGATCGCATCAGTATTAAAGATTGACGGCTGCCCATAGCCAGTTTTAATTATATTCAGCGCGCGCCTTAGTAATCTATCAGGATTTTTTTTGCTTACCTGCACCATTGAGCTCGGCTGCAAGAGACGCATTTCCTCAATAGTATCGAGAAGCATGTAGCTCATTTCATTCGAAGCGTCTTCACCCTTTTCAGTCAAGCCGCCAATGTTTATCAAACAAAAATCAGTATAGGTGTTGCTCTCCTGGGCTGTTACACCAACCTTTGGCGGCGCCGGCTGATTGTTAAACTTGATCCAGAAAGATTGAAGCAGCTCGTGCGCCTGCTCTTCGGTTAGCAGTCCGCTTTCAATATCACGTTTGAAAAAAGGATAAAGATGCTGATCAAGTCTGCCGGGATTGAATGAATCCCACGTATTTAATTCAGTTGTAACGCCAAGATGAACGAACCAATAATATTGAAGCGCTTCCCAGAATGTTTTTGGCGCATTTGCAGGAACCCGGCTGCATATTCCAGCCATTGTCTCCAATTCATTTTTACGCTCGATGTTTTTTTCCTTAGCAGCAAGTTCAAGAAGTTTTTTGCTGTAACGCTGTGCATAAACAATCAAAGCATTTGCTGCAATTTCCATTGCCTGCAGTTGTTCACGTTTTGTAAATGCTTCCGGGTCATTATAAAAATCAAGACTGTTAATTGCATCTTGAATTTCTTTTTTAAAATCGAGCATCCCCTTTCTAAAAATTTTGTCATCCCCTACAGTGTGTCCCGGAGCGCGCTGCTCCATAAACTCTGTAAAAATGCCGGCGTTGTATGCATCGCGCCACCTTTGATCAACCTCATCAAGAATTTTTTCGCGAATGCTCTTCCCTTTCCAGAAAGGGGCAACTTCTTTTAACATTATTTGTCGAGTCTCTTCATCAGATTTAAACCAAACTTTTTCACGGTTATGCAGAATTTCCAAATCCTGTTCCGAATGAACACATAGTTCCGGATAAGTCGGCGTGGCTTTTGGCGCGGGCCCTTTTTCACCTACAAAGAGTTCACCATCATTAACACATAGTTCTTTTCTTTCCAATATATATTTGAAAGCAAGCGCACGGGCAACGGGCACTGAATGTTTCTGCGGCTCACCCGATTTATAAAATTCAGTTAACAAATGCGCGCGCTCATGCGACATTGTTGGCACGGCATCAATTGACTGCTGTCTAAGTTTTTTTATCCTTTCGTTCATATCTAACCTCCGATTTTCACCGGAATATCTAATTGCAAAAATTTATTTCTTAATTCGTTCATATATTCTTTTGTGGGCGGAATAAGTTCTGCAACCTTGTTTTCCTTTTGCATCCGTTCATATTTCGATTTTGCTGATTGGTGATACGGAAGCAGGTCAATCTCCTGAATATTTTTTAATGCTGAGATGAATGACATTGTCTCAAATATATTTTGTTCAGTATCAGTAATTGTTGGAATTATGGGAAGACGCAAAATAATTTTCTCTCCCTGCGAAGAGAGCATTTTTAGATTCTCATGAATCATCTTATTGGATACACCGCAATATTTATAATGAAGTTTATCATCAATCAATTTCAAATCATAAAGGAAAATATCTGTAATATCATAAATTTTTTCAAAATCATTAATGGAAGTAAAGCCTGTAGTATCTATTGCTGTTTGTATATCTTTTTTTTTACATTCTAAAAGTAAGGAATGAAGAAAATCAACCTGCAGCATTGGTTCGCCGCCGGAAAAGGTAACCCCGCCATTTGATTCTTCATAGAAAGGTAGATCCTTTTCGACTTCTTTCATTACTTCTTCAACTAAAACCTGGCTGCCGATAGAATTGCGCTTTGAATAATCGTTGGACAGGTTCCATCTAAAAGTGCATTGATCTACTTTTTCAGGTTCGCCGCGCTGGCTTTCCGGGTTGTGGCACCACCAACAGTTTAACGGGCAGCCCTTAAAAAAAACGGTTGTACGTATACCGGGTCCGTCGTTAACTGAGTATTTTTTTATATCAAAAATGTAGCCTGTATTCTGCATCATCAGCTTTGTAAAAAAGAAATCACTATTAGGTGTAAAATAGATTTTATTATTTCTCTATTCAATTAATTTTTATCTTTAAGTCCAGATATTCATTTTAAGTACAACTTTTCTCAGCAGATAAATTATAATTATGAAAGACAGCTCCAAATCCTTGTATTACGCATTACTGGCAGTTTTATTCTGGTCAACAGTTGCAACTGCATTTAAGCTTACTTTGCTTGGCATGAATCTCGCGCAGTTATTATTTTATTCTTCACTGACAAGCGTAATTGTATTGTTCTTTTTTGCTTTAAAAAATTCGCCTAAGGAGCTGAAGAGAATATTTTCAAAAGATCAATTACCGAGGAACATGCTTTTCGGATTCATTAATCCTTTCATATACTATTTAATTTTATTCAAGGGTTATTCTTTATTGCCTGCTCAGGAAGCACAGCCGATAAACCTAACCTGGCCCCTAATTCTTTCGATTCTATCGGTAATATTTTTACAACAGAAGATCTCTTTTAAAACAATTGTTGGCTTAATAATTTCTTTTACCGGCGTGGTCGTAATAGCTACACGAGGGGATATTCTTTCACTGCACTTCCATAATTTATACGGAGTTTTGTTATGTATCAGCAGTTCATTTATATGGGCAGGCTTCTGGATAGTAAATCTTCTTGATAAAAGAGAAGAGTCTATCAAACTGTTCGGAGCGTTTTTATTTGGAGCAATTTATTCATTCATCTACATTTTCTTTTTTGATTCCTTTGATCCTTTTGAAATAAAATTTATCATGGGCTCTGTTTATATAGGCTTGTTCGAAATGGGAATAACATTTTTTGTCTGGCTAAAGGCGTTATCGCTTAGCGATAACAAAACAAAAACTTCTACAATTGTGTATCTCTTTCCGGTAATATCATTATTCTTAATTGCTTTTGTACTAGGTGAAAAAATAATTATTTCTTCAATCGTGGGGCTTGCATTGATATTGGGCGGGATTTTGTACCAGCAATTAGAGCAAATAAAGAGAAGTACGTAGATACAAATATTATTTTGCCAGCAGTGAAATTTGTCCTGCATGATAAGCATTATGCTGAAGCAGACCAATTAACATTTCTTCAAAAGTATAACCCGTACCAAGCGGAGCGTTTCTTTCTTTTCCAACAGGTTCATTCAGCTTTTCATCAGTCATGTTTTTAACAACATCAATCAATTTATTTGTGTTGTCATAAATTTTTTGCTTCAGGCTTTCCCAATATTCAGCGGATGAAGATTGCGTATTGGGCCAATCGCCTTCTTTCGGTTCCGCAGGTGGATTCCCTTCAAAGCGGCTTAGCACTTCTTCAGTCCAAGTATTTATGTGCAGAGCAAGCTCGATTATACTATGAGCATTAGTAATTGGTTTTAGAAATATTTTTTCGGCCGGGCAGCTCTCAAGAATATTTTTTAATGATGCACCGTGCCAAGGGTCACCAAATACCGACTTGAACAATTCATCCGATAATTTTTGGTTTTCATTCATAAAGATATTCTCTAAAAATTATTTACAAATTATAAAAAGGTTTATAACAGTACAAACGTTTATCAGATCTATTTATGTAAATTTGACTTTAGAAAAAGCGAATTTTATTTTGATATTAAAATTTAGGCAATAGGATGGGAACTGTAAAAAAGAAAACAAAATACAACCGTAAACTTCCTCTTTTAAT
Source organism: Melioribacter sp. (assembly GCA_003155655.1). Classification (GTDB taxonomy): domain Bacteria; phylum Bacteroidota; class Ignavibacteria; order Ignavibacteriales; family Melioribacteraceae; genus Fen-1258. Next base: position 26,388 of record PMDS01000023.1, on the reverse strand, counting down.
AGAACGCGGGCAAGACGGCTGGTATATTGTTGAATGTCCTCTTTTCAACGGCTGTTATACACAAGGTAAAACAATTGATGAAGCCATTATAAACATCAGAGAGGTAATTGAATTGATCCTTGAAGAAAAGAACGCACAAAAAATTTTACGTGGTTACAATCCCCAAGAAATAAGTTTACATACAATAACATTGTAACATGTCAGAGCTTCCAATCCTTTCAGGAAAAGAAATTATCAAAGCATTATCTAAAGTCGGATATTCTGTTGTTCGTCAAAGAGGAAGCCATATCCGCCTGCATTGCCCGAATAAAAAATCGATAACAATCCCAAATTATAAATCGATAGACCGTTCTCTGTTAAGGAAAATACTCCGCGATGCTGAAATTACCGACGATGAGTTTTTAAAAGGGCTTTAGTTCATCACAACACAAACGTTTGCCCAATTTCATCAAGACCGATCTTGAGATTATACTTAGGAGCGGAACGTTTCATCCAGTCAATCGGCTCGTTAAACGGTTCAACACTCTGCATAAATGTTTTCGTGTGAATCGGGATAAAGTATTTTGCGTTTATTTCATCTGCCATTTGTAACGCCTGTTCGGGATTGCAGTGGTTTCTAATCCATGGATTATATGCGCCTATCGGCATAATAGCAACATCAATGTTTTCACTTTTCAGAGGACGCAGCTTGTCGCTTAAAGACATATCCCCGCCAAACAGAACTTTTTTACCTTTGTATTCAATAACATAAGCGTTGTAACTTCTTCCGTCTTTCATATAACCGCGCGAGCGGTCTTTTTCCCACGGATAGCGGAAACCAAAATGCTTAACTTCATTGGCTTTAATACTTACATCCTGAATTGTTTTTTGCTGGCCCCAGTCGAGGACGCTAATCGATTTCCAATCCAAGCCATCTATTACATCTTTATTAAGGTAAGCTACCACAACATCAATTTGCCCGGGATACTTTTTAGAAATTGCCCTCAACGTTGCGTAATCCATGTGGTCCATATGAGCATGCGAAAGAAGAATTAAATCCGGTTTCGGTATTTCATTTAATTGAAGCGCCGGTGGAGTAATACGCGCGGGACCAATAGTACCGCCGAAAAAATAAACACCCACACGGTCAAACAGTACGGGATCAGTTAAAATCCATTTTCCAAGGAAATTCATCAGGATTGTAGAATGACCAATCCACGCAATTGATAGATCATTATTGCTCCATTTACCCGGTTCCGGTTTATAATTTAATTTTACTTGAGGCTCTGCACTGGTTTTTGTTCTAAAAAATAGCGGTGCAAAAAGAGTTGCAATTGCCGCAAAAAAACTTCTTTTTATAAAATTTCTTCTCTTCATAATTATTAAAACGGAAGTGTCATAAGAAAAATTCCAAATCAGGATTTACTGGGCAGGCATTAGTTCTCAATTACAACTTCATCAGACAGTTCGTTTGTATCATCAGATTTAACAGGAAAATGTTCAGAAAGAATTTTCCCAACCCTATCGATACCCCAAAGAATGCCATTGCAAAAATTTCCCTCTTTAAAATGAGACTGAATTTCGTCACACACCTGGTGCCAGGTATTATCCTCTACCTTTTGATGTATTCCCTGATCTGCAAGAACGTAAAATTGTTTTTCATTTAAAAGCAGATACAGAAGAATACCTGTTTTGTCGCGGGTGTTGTGCATTTTAAGTTTGTAAAATTCCTTTTCAGCAAGCCGGCGTATATCCTTTCTCCAGTCTAAAAAATGCCTGTGATCTTTAATTGCAACGCGGATTTCACCGGAAGTGGATTTTTCATTTTCCTTGATTTTATTCGAGATTCTTAGAAAATCGTCATCGGAGAAGTACTGATATACTAATTGTTCCATTTCGTATACTCTTTTGTAGCAAAGATAATTGGATGGACGAATTAAAACAAATAGAAGTTTATAAATTGATGTGAAATAAATATAAAATTATAAAATCATGCGGCTCTATGTTTTCCAACTTTTTTTCCAAGTATCATTGCTTCAATACTTAGATAATAATCCAAATCATCCCATTCTATTCCGGTATTTCTACAAATAAAGGAATATTTTTTTAGTTGAGATACGGTTGCTTTTTTTAATTCGGGATACCAATTAAGAGGCGTTGATATAATTCTTCCATCGCTTAATTCAACATTTAAATAAGAATCGTCGAATGTAACTTTTTTACCCTTTAAAGTACTCATCCCATTTTCTCAAAAAATATTCATTATTTTCTTTTGTTATTTTCAAAACTTTTTTTATTTCCGAACCACGGAAGTAATTTTCAATAACTGTCAAACTTTCCAAATCAATTTCAGCGTAATCATCTCCTTTTGTAACATGAATATGTTTCGGGAGATGCTCATTAGCATAGAAAAAAAACTTGAACCCATCCTTAATCAATAAAGTAGGCATAATCCAACTTTAACTTCCAAAAGAAAAGTAAACGATCAGAATAAGAATGTCAAATGTTACCAATTGCTATAAATATTAATTTTTTTGGCTGCGATCCACTTTTTCAACTCTATTTTCTTTATTTCAATAAAATTGCATGATTTAAGCATATAGATTTAAGTTCCGTTAAATAATTATGAGGCTTAATCCCACCGATTACAAACTTGCACAACGGCAGTCAGCGGGAGATGACAGGGGTAGTGGAAGTGGTATTAAATTCTGAATCATTAAAGTAAAAAACTCGAAATGGCAGAAAATAAATTTTATATTTGGCATGCATTTATAAACAAATTATGGAAACTGAAAAATGTACAAAGTGGTTTTAGTAAGACACGGCGAAAGCGAATGGAACAAATTGAACTTGTTCACCGGCTGGACGGACGTTGATCTTTCCGAAAAAGGATTTCAAGAGGCGCATGAAGGTGCAAAAGTTTTAAAAGAACAAGGCTATACATTTGATATCGCCTTCACTTCCGTATTAAAAAGAGCTTTAAGAACACTGGGAATCATTTTAGAAGAACTGGATTTACTCTGGATTCCAATCGAAAAATCATGGCGGTTAAATGAGCGGCATTACGGCGCGCTCCAGGGATTGAATAAAGCAGAAACCGCCGAAAAATACGGTGCTGAAAAAGTAAAAATTTGGAGAAGAAGCTATGACGTACCACCACCGGCATTGGAAGAAAATGACGAACGTTACCCCGGCAAAGACCGCCGTTATGCCGATATGGATAAGAAAGATATTCCATTAACAGAAAGTTTAAAACTAACTGTTGATAGATTTCTACCATACTGGCATGGTACAATTGCACCTGCTATTAAAAGCGGAAAAAGGGTAATTATTGCTGCACATGGAAATAGCCTGCGCTCATTGGTTAAATATCTTGACAATATTTCTGATAACGATATTGTTGAGCTTAACATTCCTACCGGCGTTCCGCTGGTTTATGAACTTGATAAAGATTTGAAGCCAATTAAGCATTATTATCTTGGCGACCAGGAAGCAATTAATGCGGCAATTAATGCAGTTGCAAAACAGACAGAGAAAAAGTAATATTGCACCAACTAAAGGAGAAAGAAGATAGTTATTGCTACAATAACTACTTACAAAGGAAACCGTATATGAAAAAAGCAATTTTTGTAGTATTCTTTCTCTTTTCTTCCTTCTCCTATATATACTCTCAAACGGTAATCGCAAAATATGCGGGAGAATTTCTTGCAATTGGCGTAGGCGGACGCGCGCTTGCAATGGGCAGCGCCCAGGTGGCGGTTGCTAATGATGTTACCGCCGGTTACTGGAATCCTGCAGGACTTGCAATGTTGAACTATCCGCAGGTAGCCCTGATGCATGAAGAACATTTCGGAAGTCTTGTTAATTATAATTATGCAGGTGTTGCCATTCCTTATGGAAAAGATATGAGTTTTGGGCTAACCATTATTCGGTCAAGCATTGATGGAATTCCCGATACGCGCAACGCTCTTTACGATGCAAATGGCGACGGCGTTTTGAATATTAATACCGACAGGCTGGATAATTCAAAGATTACCGAATTCAATAATACAGATTGGGCATTTTATTTAACCTTTGCAAAAAAGCAGCAGGATAATTTTTATTGGGGTGCAAACGTTAAAATTATCAGGAGAAACATTGCTGAATTCAACGCAACCGGAATAGGCTTTGATGTTGGCGCTATTTATATACCAACGGAAAATTTCTTTCTTGGAGCTAATATTCAAGATGTTACCACAACCCTTGTAGCCTGGAGCACAGGAACAAATGAGTTAATTTCACCAACTCTAAAGATAGGCGCTGCTTATGCACTTTCCATTTTCAGCGGTAAGTTAATGCCTGCGCTCGATTTTGATATAAGATTCGAGAACAGAAAAACAGCCTCTACATTTGCAGTTGGACCTGTAAGTTTTGACGTACATTCAGGCTTTGAATACAAATTCAAGAATATTTTTGCCATCCGTGCAGGATACAATGAAGTAAAAGAGTTTACGTTGGGCGCTGGAATATTTTTACCCAAGCTCCAACTGGATTATTCTTATGCGCGCTCATCGCAATCTAATGTAGAAAGCCTGCCAGCATCCCATAGAATTTCATTAATAATAACTCTTGAGCAGCAAAAATATGTCCGCGAAGGTATGTAATTTCGAGTAAAAGCAAGATCCGCAGCTAGAGATGACCCCAAACGTCATCTCACCATTTTGAACCATTCATAAACTTTTTTTGTATTTTATAGTAATAGAAATTCACATCAAAAATAAATTAAGGAGATATATAAATGTTAAAGATAGGTCAACAAGTGCCTGATTTTCAGTTCGACGCTTATCATAATAACGAATTCAAAACAATGAACCTTTCCGACTACAAAGGAAAGTGGCTTGTGCTATTATTTTACCCTGCAGATTTTACTTTTGTCTGCCCAACAGAATTAGAAGAAGCCGCACACTTTTATGATGACTTCAAAAAAGAAGGCGCGGAATTAATTAGTTTCAGCACAGATACAAAGTTTGCTCATTTTGCATGGCATGATACATCAAAAGCCATAGGAAAGATTAAATACCCGATGGGTGCTGATCCGACAGGAAAAATTTGCAAGGAATTTGGGACTTACATTGAAGATGAAGGGCTTTCATTGCGAGGCACATTCATAATAGATCCCGACGGTATTCTTAAAACAATTGACATCCATGATAACAGTATCGGCAGAAGTTCAAAAGAAATATTAAGAAGAGTTAAAGCTGCCGCATATGTACGTAAACATCCTGAGCAGGTTTGCCCTGCAAGCTGGGAACCAGGGGATAAAACTTTAGTGCCCGGTGAAGATTTGGTTGGTAAGATCTAATTCCCAATGAAAAGAGTGAAAAAAAAATCATCATTTTTAAAATCAAAATTAGCCTGCAGAGTATTCTGCGGGCTAGTTGTATTTTCTTTACTTTCATTAACAGGATGCGGGGGCGGTAATGCTTCGATGTATAATTCCAATTACCATCTTACAAATGAAATAGTAAAATCCAAGACTTCCATGCTTACAGTGAAAATTCCAGCCGGATGGTATGCTGCAGATGATAATGAATGTAACTGCATTGATTTATGGCTGATAAAAAATGATTACTCTGCAACACTAAGTTTCATTTCACTCAATGTTGATTCGACTGCTGTAAAAGAAGAGTCCGGCAAAAGTGAGCTTGAGACAGTTTTAAGTATAAGCAAAACTTTTAAAAGAGCTAAATATGGAAATTCGTTAAAAGCATTTACAAATGAAGAATATTTTACAAATGACAAAAACCAATTTGCAGCTTATGAATACATTGATAGCCAAAACAGGGCAACACGTGTTGTTGTGTTAAAGTACAATAACAAATTTTATGAATTAACTGCAGCGCCCGTTAAAGACCAGCCGGCTCAAGAACTATATAAAATCCAGAACACTGTTCTTTCTTCGATTAAATAACTCACGATATCCTCTTCTCTAAAATTTACCAGGCAACATTTCTTAATTTCAAGCATCTTTAAGTAAAAGAAAAGACAGCTTTGAGCAATTCATCAAAAAATATTATTGAGTTTACACTGGTTTACAACCAGCATAAGAAGAAACTCTATAACTATGCACTCAAAATGCTCAATGATAAAATGTTGTGTGAGGATATAATACAAAATGTTTTTGTAAAGTTTTTTGAAAATCTTGAACGCATGCGCAATAATGAACGCGTGGAGGTCTGGCTCTTTACAACAACACGGAATGAGATTTATTCTTTTTACAGAACTAAAAAAACTCATGTTGACCAGTTTAAAGTTGCAGACTCTGACGAGATTGAAATTAACGCTTCTGTTAAGCTTGATGAGGAATTTGAATTAAAAGAAATGAATGAACTTATTATAACAGAACTTGATAAAATGACTTACGATCAAAGCGAGGTTTTTTTACTCAAAGAATATGGAAATCTCTCATATAAGGAGATTGCCGAGGTAATGAGTATTGATGTGGGGTTGGTTAAGAGCAGATTGTTTAAGGTAAGACAGAAATTAATCAATAAACTTTCAAAAATTGTAGAAGCTTGAAGTCAAAGCAAATAAAAGAATAAAAAGATTTGGAGCAGTTATGAATACAAATGAATTGATAACAATAGTTGATCTTTATTTTGATAATGAACTTGAAAAAAGTAAAGAGCCAATAATGTTTATACAATTATCGCAAGATCTTGAAGCACGTGAATATTTTAAGAAGATGAACGTGCTGAAAACTGAAATGGCAAATTCTATGCAGGAATTTCCATCTAACCTGGATGAAAAAATTCTTAGAAAAACCGGTTCTCTTAGCGAAAAACGTTTTTCTTTTTTCAAGGATAAAAAAATTTTTACAGCTGTAGCTTTTTCAATTACAATAGTTCTTCTAGCACTTACAATCTTTTTTTATTCAAAATCGGAAGAATACAAAGTTCAGTTTGTTGACTTAACGCGCGAAGTCAAACAACAGAACGATAAGCTCGAACTTCTTATGAATGCTTTACCTCAAGTAGAAGTTCAGGGCGGGTATTTTCAAACAAAACAAATAATAGTTAGACCTAAAATATGAGGTTAAAAATGAAAGCTAAATTTTTATTAATTGTATTACTCATTTCTTTTGCCAGTGCGTTTGCCCAGCAAAAAGAAGGCGCGAAATTAATGAAAGCCGACGAATCCGGTTTTATACAGGTTGATAAAGCACCGGCGTTGATTTCCGAATTGAAGCCCGTTTATCCAAATGAAGCTAAACTTGCCGGAATAGAAGGCGCTGTTTACTTAAAATTACTTATCGATGAAAAAGGCAATGTGGTAAAAGCAAAAGTTGAACAGGGAGTTAAAGATTTATTGGATAATTCGGCATTGGCTGCTGCAAAAAAAGCAAAATTTTCCCCTGCAATGTTGAATAATAAACCAATAAAGGTTTGGGTTGTTCTTCCTATTGCTTTTAAACTCGATGTAGATAAAAAAAATACTTTGGGCCAGAACGATGAACCCGGAATGAATGACTTTATCCCGGTACAAAAAATGCCGGAAATGACTGATGCTGTCAAGCCGGCATACCCAGAAGAAGCGGAGAAAAATGGAATTACTGGAAAAGTTTTTGTTAAACTCTTAGTAGACAAAGAAGGCAATCCTAAAAAAGCTTTCGTCATAAAAAGTGATAACGAGATATTAAATCAACCTGCAATTGATGCTGCAATGAAAAGTAAATTTACTCCTGCAATGAAGGATAAACAGCCAATTGCCGTGTGGATTGTATTGCCATATAGATTTCAACTGGCAGGTAAACCATTGGAAGATAAGTTTGAAAACCCTGTAGTCCTTAAAGACATAGGAATAGAGGAATACAGCTCTATTGATGGAGCTGAAATAAGCTATAATCTTTGGGTTTATTGGTGTGATAACCCCAAAGAATTGCAAAATATTGTAGCTAATGTTCCTGAAGATTTGAAATTAGAAAAAACTAACGAGAATATTTCATTTGGGGATGAGTTAAAATTATTCAAAGGCACTTCTGCTAAAGAAGGTGTGACTTATAACATTGTTGCTAGAAAAGGAAAATCGGTTTATAAGTTTAAGGCTCAAACACTTGATGAAATACGTAAACAAGTTGAAGAATGGAATAATAATAAATCTAAAAATGTCAATGAACCCGGGAATGATAAAAACCCACAGGTTTTTAAACTGCCCGAAATTATTAATTCAATCACACCTGATTATCCCGAAGAAGCAATGAAAAATAGAATCGAAGGAAAAGTTTATCTTAAAGTTTTGGTTGATTTAGATGGTTCTCCCCGAATAGTTAGAGTAATTAGAAGTGAAAACGGCATTTTTACTAAACCTGCAATGGATGCGGTAATGAAAAGCAAATTTACGCCTGCACTTTATAATGGAGAGAAGGTTTCTGTGTGGATAGTGTTACCATATAGATTTGCATTGCCAGGAAAAGAAAAAGGAGAAAGTGACATTCAGGACTCAATAGAAGATGCCAAAAAAAGTTTTGATACATCTATTTTTATGTGGGATAATCCTAAGTGGAGAAAAGACACGGGAAATTTGCCGGATATGAAAGCTGAGAAGATTGAAGGGAAAGTATCTTATGGTGATCAATCTGCTCTTTACAAAGTCTGGCCGGAAGACAATGAATATAATTTCAAATATATGTTTATTGCCCGTAAAGGTGCTAAAATTTACAGGACAAATGCACTTAACATTACAGATATACAGAAATACGTGGATGATTTAAAAGAAAAAGAGAAGAATTCCACAAATAAAAACGAGGGCGCTAAATGAAAACCTACAGAGTATTATTTGCATTATTAGCAGTGTCAATCATTCTTTTAATTACTTGCGGCATTACAACGGCACAAGAGAAAAAGGATGCAACATTTACTACTGATAATCCGGATCCAAAAGAAAGAATCGCAGTTGAAAAACTGCCCGAGATGGTAAATGCTGCCAACCCCGTCTACCCAGATGAAGCAAAGAAAAATAATATTAGCGGTAAAGCCTATGTAAAAGTTTTGGTAAATAAGGAAGGAAAGCCAATAAAAGCTTTTGTTATAAAGAGTGACAGTGAACTTTTCATTAAACCGGCAGTAGATGCGGCGATGCAAAGCCAGTTTACTCCTGCCTTTAATAAAGGGCTTCCTATTTCAGTCTGGATTGTTCTGCCGTATAGATTTGAAACGGAAAATCAAGTGCAAGATTACTCCGAAGCCGGACCGCAAACTTTTGATACTGTTGAATTAGCTAAGACTAATATGAACGGATTGATTGAGATGGCATTGAAGAAAGCAAATACAGAGGGATGGAGGTATGATAAGATTGGAGGAAACATTTCTTTTGGAGATGAATCTGCTCTTTATAGAGTAATTCAAAAAGACAAAACATGGTACGGTTTTATTACTCGTGATGGTGTTAACATATATAAATACAGAGCCGATAGTTTAGAAGAGATTTTCAAATTTGTTAATTATCTAAAAAATAAGAAGAAATAATTTTGGGAAAGATTTATCGAGGCGGCTTAATTACCGCCTCGATGAATTAAAATTATAAACTTATAACATCGTTGTAAATAATGAACGCCATTAACAAAAGAAGAAGAACAAAGCCGACATTTTGAATAGCAATTTTTACTTTGATCGGCAGTTCCTTTCTGAACAATCCCTCAAGAGCAATAATCACAACGTGTCCGCCATCGAGTACAGGAAACGGCAGTATGTTGATAATTGCCAGACTTAAACTAAGCATAGCTAAAAAGTGGAGGAAAGAAATAATACCAATGTCTGCAGATTTTGCGGCAAACTGGGCAATTTTAATTGGTCCGCCAAATGCTTCTTTGAAAGCTATTTTCCCGACAATAACATTTTTCATCATGCTAAAAGTGAGGACAGTATATTGCACAGCATCATCAAAGGCATGAGTAACTGAAGCAAAAAAACCATATCTGCGGAATTCAATTTTTCCAGTATAAGTTTGTGCCTGTGCAAAACTGATACCAATCTTGCCGTCCATACCAGGGTTCACCATAGAACGCAGTGTATCTTCACCCCGTTGATAAACAATAGGAATGCTTTTTTCTTTGTTTGAAGAAATGATATCAATAACCTGGTCTTTCTCACCTAACTTCGTACCATTAATTGCCAGAAGAAAATCTCCTGATTTTATGCCGGCATCTGCAGCGGGAGAATTTTTCATTACTTCTTGCACATAAATATTCAGCTGGCTAGGGTACGGAGAAATGAAAAACCCTTTTTGCATGTTCTGAGACAGTATCTCTTTAGGAATATGAAATTCCTGCCGGGTATTATTTCTTTCCACCAGAACTTTAACATCGTGTGCAGAAATGTTAGCAATCATCTGGTCAACAATTTCATCCCAATTATCAACTTTAACGCCATCAACAGAGAGAATTTTATCAAAAGATTGGAACCCAGCTTTTTGAGCGTCGCTACCTAATTCAACATTGCTAACAGTAGTAGTATTAAAAAACTGTTTGCCATGGAAGAAATTAATTCCCCAAAAAATTAAAAGTGTGAGCGTTAAGTTCATCATCACACCGGCAGAAATTACAAAAAGCTTTGGCAGGGTTTTCTTAGCCCTGAATTCATAAGGTTTCGGATCAGATTCAGCAAATTTAGTATCAAAACTTTCGTCAACCATTCCCGCAATTTTAACGTACCCTCCAAGAGGAAGCAGAGATAATCTATAATCAGTAAAACCTTGAGAATCAAAATCTTTCGGAAGATCTCCAAATGTAAAGCCATTAACTTTATTCCAGCCAAACAAGCGTTTACCAAATCCTATGGCAAAAACATCTACGCGCATTTTGGAAAGCTTTGCACTGGCAAAATGTCCGAACTCATGAACAAAAACTAAAATGCCAATAGTAATTATGAAATAGACAATATATTCCATTTTAAACCTTAAATATATTTATTAACTAAATACTTTCTTGTCTGACAATCGCTCTGAATAATTGTTTCAAGATCCGGGTTAGAATAATTCTTAACATTATCCAATGCGTCATTAATAAGTTCCGGAATTTGCATAAAGCCAATTTTTCCAGATAGAAATTTTTCGACAGCAATTTCATTTGCCGCATTTAAAATACAAGGAGCCGTGCCACCCTGACTTATTACATCATAAGCAATTTTAAGACAAACAAATGTATCAAAATCCGGCTCAAAAAACGTTAACATATTTAACTTCTTGAAATCAGTCACAACCTCCTTAAAAACATATCTTTCTGGGTATGTCAAAGCAAATAAAATTGGGAGCTTCATGTCCGGTGAACTCAACTGCGCCTTTATTGAGCCGTCATTAAATTGTACCATAGAATGAACAACAGACTGGGGATGAATTAGCACTTCAATTTTCTCTCTTGAGAGGTTAAAAAGCCAAAAAGCCTCAATAACTTCAAGACCTTTGTTCATCATTGTAGCAGAATCAATAGTTATTTTATTGCCCATTTTCCAGTTAGGATGGTTCAGCGCTTCCTGAACCGTAACATTCTGAAGCCCGGATTTTTTTTTATTTAAGAAAGGTCCGCCGGAAGCAGTGAGAATAATTTTATGAATGTTCTTTTTCTCTTCACCAATAAGGCATTGAAAAATAGCACTGTGTTCTGAATCAACCGGTATAATTTCAGCGCCATATTTTTTAGATAATTCAATAATTATTTCCCCTGCAGTAACAAGTGTCTCTTTATTTGCAAGCGCAATTCTCTTTTTCTGTTTTATAGCTTCGATAGTGGGCGCAAGTCCTGCAAAACCAACTAACGCAGATACAAGAATATCATAATTTCCCCTGCCCGTAATTTCCAGAAGACCTTCATCACCGGAAAGAATTTCACACCGGTTTCCAATTCGTTTTTTCAATTCTGCGGATTGATCGGTGTCTCTAACTACAACGGCGGCAGGATTAAATTCCGCAATTTGTTTTTCCAGTTCATCAATTCTTTTATTAACAGATAAACCAACAATTTGAATTTCATCCGGGAAAGAACGCGCAATTTCCAATGTATTAACGCCAATAGATCCTGTAGATCCGAGGACTAAAATTTTCTTCATTAGTGCCGGTTAGTTAGTGAAAAATCTATGAGTAATAGCGAGGAGAAAATTAATCAAAACTATAATGTTAATAATTGTATTTAATTTAAAAAGTTCGTGCAATTTTTTATATCCATCTTCACTAATTGCCGAATGACTTTCGAGGTCTTTTCCAATAGCCGCTCTAACTTTTTTTGCAGTTGGAATTACAAACACAGCAAGAATAATCAGCAGAATAGTCATCAAAATTTGCTTTGCTGTTAACCAATGATTAATTGATGTCTGAAAATATCCAAATGCTGAGTTTACTGAAACAAGTGTAATACCAGTAATCAATATTCCAAGCGCCCCAATCATTCCAAACAGGTTGGCAAAAGTTAAATAAAGGTGAATGATTTTTTTTTCACCAATTTTGCTTCTATTCTTAATTACATACCCGCGTAAAAGAAAATCAGTAAGAAAATTAATAAGCCATATACCGGCAAATATCAAATGAAATATATATATAAACGAATAGTCCATCATTTGTTCCTTTCGCAATTATTGCTGTTAATATAATAAGATTTTAGCTCAGCGGGTCAAAAGATAATCTGCAATTTTGCCAAGTTCCTTAACATCAATATTATTGAAAGCAGGCATAATTGCATTATATTTTGAGCGGTAAACATCAAAACGCGGATCCCCGCTATATGATGAAGGATTACGCAAGTAATTAATAAGTTTATCGCGAGTCCAGTATTGCTTAATACTAGTAAGAGCCGGTGCAACAGCGGAACCGTTTAAATCAGAACCATGACATGAAGTGCACCCATTTTGATTAATTAAAGTTAATCCATCTGCATCATTGGAAGTTGTAGTTTGCTGCTGCGATATTTGACCGGGCATTTGGGGTACAGGTTGTTCTTCTTTTTTTGTTTTAATTTCAATAAAAAGGAGAAGGAGAAAAATACAAAGAGCAGAAATTACCCATTTTTGAGCGTTAGTCATTCAAATCCTTTCAACAAAAAATTTATCTTTACAAAGTTAACTTGATGATAATATAATAACAAATCTCTATTTTGAATACTACCCTTCTAATATCAGTTTTTCAACTCATTATCATAATTTTGCTTATATCTTTTTACTGAATTAAAGATAGTTTGAGCAATTTCGTTTTGCCCGGCTTTGCTTGCAAGGTAAGCTTCATCTTTTCTATTTGAAAGAAATCCGTTTTCTATTAACACACCCGGCATAGAAGCACCAACAAGCACATAAAATCCTGCCTGCTTAATTCCCAGTACGGGAATTTTAACCCCATGTTTCCACTCCTGGTTTAAAATATCAGAAAATTTTTCAGAGTACCTCATATACTGTGAATGTGCCATACTAACAAGAATAAAATTTTCATCAGTAAGAGTTTGATAACGCTGCGGGTTGTCTTCATACTTAATAACACTATTTTCAAATTCTGCAATTGCTATAGCTTTTTGAGTTCGTCCCGGGCGTAAAAGATAAACTTCAAATCCGCGGTAGCTAATATCTTTTGCTTCAGTTGAATTACAATGAATTGAAATAAATAGTTTCCCGCCATTTTCATTTGCAATTTTTCCTCTTTTATATAATTCAATAAATTCATCCGTCTTTCTTGTATAAATAACGTGAATGCCGGGCAGGTTTTTCTCAATCAGTTTTCCCAGCTTAAGAGCAACTTCAAGATTAATCTCCTTTTCTTTAACGCCAGTAACGCCAATGGCACCTGGGTCTTTACCACCGTGACCGGCATCAATAACAACAGCATCAAAAATCCATTTTGATTTTGCATCCTGGACGATTGGAACAGGTTCGGAAAAAAGTTTATTGTTAATTGTAATCAAAATATCATCGCTCTCAACATCCTGAAATGCCTCGGTAGTAGAGTAACCATCAGCAAGTTCAAATTCTAACTGGACATTTTTTGAACTAATGGTAGTCTTCTTGATTTTCTTAATAAGTCCGGCAGGTTTAACAACATTTATAAGATCAGGCTGCACAGTCACTCCCGTTAAAAAGATATACAACGTTGCATTGCTTATTGAATGCCGGGGAATCGGGATTTTTCTATTTGCTTTTAATCTTACAAGAGTTCCGTTTGATTTATCTTCGACTGAAATAGCACTTATATCATATTTTGAATTGGATTTCAAAGTTGCAGGCTGTTGCAGTGCCGGTGTTATTTTTTCAGTTACAGCAGCTTTTGGAGTAAGGAAATCTTCGCTTGAAAATTCATCATCAGTAGCTTTTAAATTCTTTATGCCGCTGTCATAAACAAGACGTTTGCCATAACCAAGATTAAAAAAATCAAGGCAATACATTAATGGAATAAATACATCCTCGTTGAACAATAAGGTCGAAAGGGGAAGTTGAAATATTGATTGTGTGCCATCGGATTTTTTAGTCAATACAACAAATTGATTTCTAGCAGTAAACTTTAATGAATATTCCCCAAATTTAATCTCAATTTTGGATGACTCTGAATTGTAAAACTTACTAGCCCCGAGAAGAGAGCCCAGTTCTTTGGCAGAAACATACTCAATGCCATTTTTCAAAACAAAGGATAAGGTTGTTTCTTTACCTTCAACCTGTGCAGTAATTTTATAAACTCTTTGTGAAAGAGAAACAGAGCAAGCAAATAAAACAAAGAAGAAAATAAATTTAATCTTCATGGAAAAACTTACCCAATAAATGGAATCATAAAACCGCTTTGTTTTTTATAAGCTTTGAAATTATCCTTAAAATGTTTGTTAAGCAGCCCTTCCTCTTTTGCGGCGCGTAAGATAAAAAGCGGCAATTCAAAAAATATAACAACGGGCAATATAGTATAACTAAGCAGGGCAATTCCCGCACCTAAATCACTAAGAATCTGACTGATATATTGGGGATGGCGGATAAACTTATAAATTCCATCTTTGCAAAGTTTATGATCCTTTAAGATAACAATATCCTGAGCATAAGAATTACCTAAAGATTTGTAAGCCCACACCTGGAGCCAAGAAAAAATTACAAACATTAACAGACCAATAGCTCTCAGAGTTGAAAATTTAACTTCATACTCTTCCGGAAGCGAGCCAATTTTAAAAATAGAAATTATAGTAAGAACCAGAACTATAGCAGCCACATTTGGAGGCATTTTCTGAAGATATGTTACCGGTCTTTCGACTACTTTAGTTACTGAAGTCTTTAAACCTTTACGCGCACCAGAATAATTTGCGGTTATAGAAACAAATAGATTAATTGCAACAAGTAGATTAATTGGATCCATACTGCCCTTTATTTACCAAAATTTTTGATTTAAATATAACAACTTTGCAAGTAATATTGATTTTTAAGATACTAACTCAAAATGGTACAAAAATACATGTAAACCTTGCAACCCTGATATTTTAATTACGTTTTTTGATAAAAAACACGTTTTTAATATTGCATGATTTTTGATTAGAATAATATGTGTATTTTATATATTTTATAAACAGTATAAAATTGCAGGTAATATGAGTACCGGTCAAATGATGATAACAATTTTAGCAGCTTTCTTGTTGTCAATGACTATTTTGACGGTGACCAAGAACTCCAACAACACTGCATCAGTAGTATCAAGCAGCAGGTATGACATTATGGCTATCTCTTTAGGAACTTCTATTATTGAAGATGCTACAGCTCCAAATATGGCATTTGATGAAACAACAGTTAGCGGTGCAACAAAAGATTCAACTACATTAACAGCACCCACTCTCTTAGGAATTGATACAGGTGAAAGCCGGGACCCGGCGACATTTGATGACTTTGATGATTATAATTGTTTTAACAATAGCGATGCCAACCATGCACCAAAAAAAGATTCAATCGCTGTTCAAGGAGTTGCAAACACATGGGTACGCTTTCTAACAATCTGCAAAGTAGATTATGTAAGTTCAAATAACCCGGATGTTTCATCAGCAACCAGAACATGGACTAAACGTCTTAGATTATACGTATATTCTAAAGACTTGTCTGATCCGCTTACCGGGAAAACAGATACGGTTAAACTATCAACAGTTTACAGTTATTGGTATTTACCATAAAGGTATAAAATGGGCTTTACAACACTTTTAGATATTGTAGGTTCTACTGTAATTGGCGGTTTGCTGCTGATTATATTAATGAGAATGAATATGACATCCTCACAAAATAACTACGATTATACGGGCGAAAGAATTGTGCAGCAGAATCTGGTTGACGTTGTACAATTACTAGAATACGATTTTAGAAAAATAGGCTATTGTAAAGGTCAGAACCAGACACCAATAGTACAGTCGAAGGCAATTCTACAGGCTGATTCAACAAGTATTACATATCAAACTGATCTACCCATAATTACCAGCCCACTTAGCGATTTACAATATGGAGACGGCGTAATTGATACTGTTCATTATTATATAGGTCCAACTTCAGAATTATCTTCAACACCAAACCCACGCGACAGGATTTTATATAGAGTAGTAAACCATGATACACCTAAAGGATCAGATTTAGGAATAACAAGATTTCACTTGACATATTATGATGCTTTGGGAAATCAACTTGGCACCACCTCAAATCCGCTTCCATCAACACCACCTTTACTAATAGCTTCTATTCAAATTGAAGTTGCAGTAGAAAACTCCACAGCTGTTATAGATACAACAGGAGGAAAAGTAGCTTATTCCTGGGAAAAAAGAGCAATGTGGAAACAAATAAGATTGTCTCAAAAAAATTTTAGTAAACGGTAAGGAGTTAATAAAACATGGGCGGCAGGGCATCTCTTATATTGGTAATTGGTTTTACCTTCATCTTTATGATTGCAGGAAGAAATTTCAATAGCACAGCAACAGCAACAATTGATAATTATACTAAATATTATTACAGTACCAAGTGCCGGAATATGGCTTCAAGCGGCATTAATTTAGTCAATAACTTTCTATGGAAAAATGGAGGCATTGCAGATAGAACATATTCTTTCAGTTTTGACGGCGGAACAATTACGGATTCTCTTGTTACATTAGATCAAATACAAAATATTAAAAAGATCGTTTCAATTGGCAAAATTACTCTTGGTGATGGAACTATATACTCCTCAACATCCAAAGTAATAATTAAACCGAGTTTGTTTTCCAAGTTTGCCTATTTTTCAAATGATGAAACACCAAACGGATCAACCATTTACTGGGCATCAAAGGATACAGTTTTTGGACCAATGCATACAAATGATAATCTTAACATCAGCGGAAATCCTGTATTTGAAGGCTCAGTTACAATTGGTGGAACAGTAAATAAAGCAAACGGCAGCAACGATCATCCGCAGTTTCAGGAAGGCTTACAAACGAATGTTCAGATTGGAATACCCGATACAGGCGTATCACATGTAGCCAGATATGCTGCTAGCACAGCTAAATTTACAGGTCACAGTCTAGTCTATTTTGAATTTAGGGGCGATAAGAATAATGGTGATAGTATAAGATACAGATATAGTACATCGGGTACCGGCAGCACATGGACATATAAACTAGCGTCAACATTTGCACCTAACGGAGTTATTTATTTTCAAAATGCTGAAGTACATGTTTCGGGAGTTGTAAAGGGAAGATATTCACTGGCAGTAGATAATACAGCTACATCCACAAACCTAGGAAGCTTTTATATTGATAATGACATTACTTATAAAACAGATCCAACAACACCCAATTCTACGTCAACAGATATGCTGGGATTGTTAGCCTACAATAATGTTTGGATAACTGATAATGATGCCAACAGCGGCAATGTCAATGTACAGGCGTCAATCTACTGTCAGAAAGGGTCTTTTGGCGCTCAGAATTATGATACAAGATCTATTGACGGTTTCATCAATCTATACGGAGGAATAACACAAAATATAAGAGGAGCGGTAGGAACTTTAGCGAGTAATGGCTCAATTAAAACGGGATATAATAAAAGATACAAATACGACAGCCGTTTGCAAACAACATACCCGCCCTTTTATCCAGGCTGCGGTACTTACCAAATAGTATCATGGTTTGAATGATAGTATATTTTCAAATACCATTTTTAAAAAAATGATAAGTAAATCATATTAGTACAATAAACTTTTTAAAGCAGAAGTCAACTCAGGGTATTTAAATACATAACCTGCATCAATTGTTCTTTCGGGTAAAACATTTGTACCATTCAGTAAAACATCAGCGCCTTCACCAAAAATTATTTTCAGAATAAATTCCGGCACATTAAAAAATGAAGGTCTGTGCATAATTTTTCCAAGTGTCTTACAAAAATCTGCCATGCGGATAGGAACAGGCGATACAGCATTATAAACCCCTTTCACATTTTTATTATCAAGAGCATATAAAAATATTCCAGTAACATCATCAATATGAATCCATGGGAACCACTGCTTTCCATTGCCCAATGCCCCGCCGGCAAAAAATTTAAAGGGTTTATACAATTGCGGAAATGCGCCCTCATTTTTATCCAGGACCGCACCCAATCTCACATTAACCCTTCTGACGCCAAATTGTTCAACAACCATTGATTCACTTTCCCAAGCATCAACAACTTTAGCAAGAAAGCCGTTACCCATTTTTGATTCTTCATTTACTGCCGTTTCGGAATTTCCATAAAAACCTACAGCCGAAGCTGAAATAAAAATTTCCGGTTTTTTATTGAGGTTTTCGATTGCACGAACTAAAGCCCGGGTTCCTTTAACCCTGCTTTCCAGAATATTTTTTTTGTGTATTTCATTCCAGCGTTTTGCCATAAGATTTTCCCCGGCAAGATTAATTACCGCATCTTTCCCTTCAAGGCAAAACTGCCAATCACTATTAGAACTGTTCCATTCAATATAACTGTGGGCACCGGGCAAGAGTTCTTTTGCATTTTTAATCGAACGGGTCAGAACCGTAACATCATCGCCACGTCTAATTAATTGTTGGGTAATTTTTTTACCAACAAGTCCCGTAGCACCAGAGATAACTATTTTTTTCATTTAATACTTTTTATAAATAACCGGTTAAGTGAAAAATAAGTTTTCTTTGTTGTTAAAGACAAGAATATTTTCTGACTTTTTTGAATGCCAATAAACTAATATCTTTGCTTTGAAATTGCATTCATTCTAGAATAAATCCATAATAGACCGCTTACATCAAAAATACAGGGTACGGTTGTATATGAAAATCTCATCGATATCATTTTTTTTAATTTTTACTTCACTTACTTTTTCACAACAGTTTATACTAAAAGGAAAGGTATCTGATAAAACCAGTTATTCTCCACTTGTTTATGCAACAATAAGAATAGCCGGCACGACATCCGGTACAACCACAAATTTTGAAGGGAATTTTGAACTGCGCTTGCAGCACGGTAATTATAAACTAATAGCTTCTTTTATCGGGTATAAATCCGACACTATCACCGTCAATTTAAATGCAAATAAATCAATTTCCTTCTCACTTCAGCAGATTTCAGTTTCATTTGCAGAAATAAAAGTTTTACCTGGTGAAAATCCCGCTTTAGAAATTATCAGGCAAACTATCAAAGCGAAACATGATAGGAACAACAGACTGAATTCTTATGAATTTCATGCATACACAAAAGGACTAGTTAAAACAACCCAAGATTTTTCTTCGCACGGAAATAACGTAGGTCTTTCAATTGGTCAAGATACTGCGCAGCTTAAAATTACCGGTATAATCGAAAATGAAAGCAAAGGTTATTACAAAAAGCCTAATGACTACAAAGATGAAATTATTGCCCGCAAACAAAGCGCTAATACCCCATCCTCGGTTAATATATTTACCGGCGGAAGAATAATCCAAAATTTTTATATAGATGATATTCAATTTTTCGGAAGACCAATACCGAGCCCCATTTCAGATGAAGCAATAGATTATTACGACTTTCTAATTGAAGATACTCTTGCAATGGATAAACATAAAGTTTACCAAATTCATGTTGAGCCGCTATCTAAATCTGATCCGGGATTTATTGGAAAAATATTTATTGTAGACAGCGTTTTTTCCCTGATTAAAATTGATGTTGCATTGAACGATATTGCAAACCCCGGAAAGCTTTTTAACAAAACAGAAATCATCCAGCAGTTTACGCCCGTAGAAAAAAACATATATATGCCGGTTGACTACCGTATTTTTGTTGAAGGAAATTTTCTTGGACTCGCAAAATTTGGATTTGAGCTGAACACTATTTTTTACGATTACCAGATCAACCCGCAGATTAATGATGATTTTTTTGGAATGTCTATTATTAAAGTAATGCCCAATGCAGATAAAAAAGATTCAGCATATTGGAAAACAACACAAACAATTCCAAACTCGCTTGATGAAATAAAGGCTTATCAAAGAATTGATAGTTTGGAAGCGATACCGCATACATTTTGGGACAACTTTTCATTTCTAGCCTCGCGAATTAACCTGAATGATAATTTATCTATTACCGGACCATTAGGACTTTATTCATTCGACAGGGTAGAAGGACACACACTTAACTTTGGATTAAATATTTATCAAGAATTTGAAAAGAGATTTAATTCAAATTTGGATTTTTCGTATGGTTTTAGTGATAAGCGTTTTAAAACAGATTTTTCGGGAAGATACCTTTTTGGAGAATACCGCACACATTCGATTTCTTTTACTGGTTTTAATAAATTAACCGATCTCTTTGCTGAATCGATGAGATACGACAAATTTACTTCAACCCTAACAAACCTATTTGGAAAATATGATTTCAGAGATTACTACTACACAAGCGGTTTCGGTTTTGAAATTCAAAACGAGGTTTTTCCAATTCTGCGTCTAAGTGCAGGATTCTTTAACAGGACAGACAGCAATGGTTTTAACAATTCCGACTTTTCTTTTTTTAGCACAAGCAAAACATATAGCATTAACAAACAAATTTATGAGACCAAGATAAATGCACTAACAGCGGGTTTTCAGCTGGATTTTCGCAAGTACATTGAAGACGGCTACTTTAGACTCAGAGTCGGGCAAAGAAAAGTTAATGTAACGGTTAGCGGTGATGCAATATTAAGCGGCCAGAATACACTTGGAAGCGGCCTTGATTTTCAATTATATAAACTCAAGATCAATGGATTTATTCCTATGTTCAGGTCGGCATACGCCAATTTTATTCTAAATGGAATTTATTCTGATGGTCCGGTTCCATTCCAAATGATGTATGCCTTGCCCGGAAATATTGAAGGAGCCGGACTATCTTCAACGATGAGAACTCTAAGAACCGGCGAAGTTTTTGGCGACAGAGTTTTAACACTTTCTATAGAAAATAATTTTAATGATGAACTCTTCAGATTATTCGGTCTAAATTTTTTAACTAAACTCCAGATGAATCTTTCATTGCATTTTAATGCCGCACTTTTAGAAATATCTCCAAATAGCAAAGGAATTATTCCTAGCTCTATTTTAAACACGGCTCAATTTCTCACAGAATATAAATCACCTTTTTATGAATTAGGCTTTGGAATTGGGCATCCTCTTATTCCATTCAGACTTGAATTTACCTGGAGATTAAATTATCCGGGAAAGAATGATTTTATTATCGGGCTAAATACACCGTTGTTATAGAAAAAATCAATATTCCCGTTGTGATATTTTTTAATTAGAGCCTAATTACACCTATCAGACCTCCTTCTTTAACAAATTCACGGTTTGTTAAATCGTGATTGTTTTACGAAGTAGATTCAATTATTAAAGCAGAATTTGATATATTTCAGTGGTAAAGAGAATATTTTACTGCACCTGGAAACGAACATGTTGAAAAAGAAAAACAGCACTAAAATCGAACAAAAAAAAGCCAATCAAGTTAAACCCGTAAAAGTTATTAAAGCAAAGACAAAAAAGAAAATAGCCGGATCCGATGCAATACTGCAATCAATTTTGGATAAAGCCGGAATTGGAATTGTTTTCTTAAACTTTAAGAGAAAAATACTGCGGACCAATTTAGCCTTTCAGAAAATTGTCGGCTACAATGAAACTGAGCTAAATAAGTTACAAGTAAAAGATTTTACACATCCACACGATTATAAAGTAGATTTTAAGCTATTTTTAGAATTGGCTTCAGGTAAACGGAAAGATTACCAGATTGAAAAAAGATACATTTCCAAAGAAGGAAAAATAAAATTTGTAAGAGTAAACCTTTCCCGGATTGAAGATGAGAATGATACAGAAGGAACACTTTTAGCCCTTATAGAAGACATTACCGAACAAAAACAAATTTCAGATAAACTTGCAACAGAGCAGAACCTGTTTGCAACATTACTAGAAAAAATACCGGACAATATTTATTTCAAAGATTTAAACAGCAGATTCTTTAAAGCTAATACTGCACTAGCAAATAAGCACGGTGTAAACAACCCGGAAATGTTAATTGGGAAGACAGATGCCGACATATTCGGACCAAGCCATAGCGCCGAAGCATATTCAGACGAACAGCAGATAATAAAAACCGGCACACCATTAATTGGAAAAGAAGAAAGAGAAGATTGGCCGGACGGTAGAACCACATGGGCATTCACAACAAAAATGCCGCTTTATGATTCTAAAAATAAAATAATGGGGACTTTTGGTATATCGCGAGACATAACAGAACGCAAATTAAATGAGGAAAGAATAGCAGAAAATGAACAGTTGTACCGGTCGTTATTTGAAAGTTCTGAAGACGGGATATTATTAATTTCCGACGGGGTTGTTATAGATTGCAACCAGGCAGTACTTAGAATACTTAAGTGTTCACGCGATTTTGTAATTGGACATTCCCCAGCGGATTTTTCACCTGTCTACCAGCCAGATGGAACAGACTCACTAGATTCAGCAAACGAATACATAGAGATGGCATTTGAAGGTCAAGCGCAGCATTTTGCATGGCAGCACAAAAGATATGATAATGCCCTTGTTGACTGTGATATTTCTCTAAAGTCTGTTATCATCAGAGGTAAAAAAATTATACAAGCCCACCTGCATGATGTAACACAGAAGAAAAAAGCTGAAAGAATACGCGAAGGATTATTCGAAATATCAGAGGCTGCATATACTGCTTCCGATATGTACACACTGTATAAAAAGATACACGAGGCAATAGGCAAGTTAATGCCGACTAAAAATATTTATATTGCCCGTTATGATGAAAAGACAGACTTGCTTTCATTTCCATATTTTGTAGACGAATATGATCCGCCCCAGCCGCCAAAAAAACCCGGCAAGGGATTAACCGAATATGTAATACGTCATGGCATGCCATTACTTGTAAATGCAGAAAAAGATTTACAATTAAGAAAGAGCGGAGAAGTTGAACTTATAGGCGCACCGCAGGCTATCTGGCTTGGTGTTCCTTTAAAACTTGGCGGTAAAAACATTGGAGTTGTTGTTGTACAGGATTATGAAAATGAAAAAGCCTACGGCGAAGAGGAAATGCAAATTCTGACTTTCGTATCCGAGCAAATTGCCCAAGTTATAGAGCGGAAGAGAAGTTCAGATGAAATTGCAAAATATGCCGAGGAACTTAAACAGCTAAATACAACTAAAGATAAATTTTTCTCGATTATAGCGCACGATTTAAAAAATCCATTTATTACTCTTCTAGGATTCTCCGATCTACTTCTTTCTGATTTTTCAGAAATCACCGACGAAGAGAAAATATATTACATAACGGAGATGAAAAAATCAGCAGAAGTATCGCACAATCTTCTTCAGAACTTACTTCAGTGGTCGCGCTCACAAACCGGAAGGATTGAATTTAACCCACAGAATCTTAATTTAAAAGATCTTGTCAACCTCAATTCAGAACTTATCAAAGCAAGTGCAGAGAAAAAACACATTGACGTTACATGTGACATCCCGGATGACTATTTTGTATTTGCCGATGACGAAATGCTAAAAACAATAATAAGAAACCTGCTTACAAATGCATTAAAGTTTACGGGCAAAGGCGGCAAAATTGACGTCACAGCTACTATAAAGAATAATCAAATAGAATTCTGCGTTTCCGACACAGGCACTGGAATGGATGAGAAAACAAGGAACAACCTATTCAAGTTAGACACAAGTCATTCAACAGCCGGAACAGAAAATGAAGCCGGCACCGGTTTAGGTCTTATTCTATGCAAGGAATTTATTGAAAAACATGGTTGTAAAATTTGGGTTGAAAGTGAACCAGGTAAGGGAAGCAAATTTTTCTTTACGCTGCCCTTAGCAAAGTAATTCACTAAAATATAATGGGGGAGGAGAGCAGTATGAAAAAACATCTTATTAATTTTTTAATAAGAATTTCCTCTTCGCGAACCGTCAGAATAGTTTCTATATACTTCATCATTAGTTCACTTTGGATATTTTTTTCCGATACCCTTGTTTTCAATTTGCCTGTTTCTGAAGAAATAAAAACAAAAATTTCAATAATAAAAGGATGGGGATTTGTAATTGTAACTTCATGGCTTCTTTTTTCACTAATACGCACCGCATTAAAAGAAGCGGCAAATTTGAACAGCCAGATAAATCAAACTGAAAAGAGATATAAACTCATAGCTGATAATACAACTGACGTTATCTGAGATTACAATCTTGAGAGCGGGCACATTACATATATTAGCCCTTCTGTTGAAAAACTATTGGGTTATACGCCCAAAGAAATATTAAACCTGGCTTTAAAAGATTTCATAACTGAAAAATCATTAAAGTTTGTTAACTCTTCTTTACCGTTACGAATAAGAGAATTTGAAAACGATACAGATTCCTCAAAATCTCAAATATTCGAAATCGATCATTTGCACAAAGACGGCACAAGTGTTTCAGCTGAAATTGTTACAGCTCTAATCAAGAACAATCTTGGTAAAGTAGAAGAATTGGTAGGGGTTTCCAGAGATATTACAGAACGAAAGCGTTTGGAGCGAGAGAGTGAAATAGCTTTAGATTTTTTACGACTTATTAATGAAAGCGCTTCTCTTAAAGAGATGATTCAGTCAACAGTAATTTTTTTCAATAAACAATCAGGCTGTGAAGCTGTAGGAATCCGCCTGCAGGATGGCAACGACTACCCTTACTATGTTTCACAAGGTTTCCCTCCCGAGTTTGTTGTTCTTGAAAATAGTTTATGCTCGCGAAATCAAACAGGTAGTAAATTAAGGAATGATGAAGGGAGCCCTATTTTAGAATGCATATGCGGCAATATAATTTCCAACAGATTTGATCCTTTAAAACCTTACTTCACAAAAAATGGAAGTTATTGGACAAACAGTACAACAAAACTACTTACAAGCACAATTTATGAAGATAAACAGACAATAATACGCAACAGATGCAACAGCTCAGGATTTGAATCTGTTGCATTAGTGCCAATCCGTTACCGTGAAAAGACATTCGGACTTGTTCAATTAAATGATAACCGGGCCGGGATTTTTACAATTGAAGTAATTTTGATGTGGGAAAGACTAGCCGGGTACCTTGCCATTGCCATTTCCAAATTCCACGCTGAAGCAGATTTTCATAAAAGCGAAGAACGTTTTAAGTATCTATTTGAAAATATGGTAGAGGGTTTTGCTTATTGTATGATGCTGTACGATAATGGCAATCCCGTTGATTTTGTTTATATCAATGTAAACGAGAAATTTGAGCAGCTTACAGGATTGAAGAACGCTATCGGGAAAAAAGTTACTCACTTGATACCTGGAATTAAAGAAAGCAACCCGGAGTTGTTCGAAATATATAACAGGGTAGCTTCAACAGGAATACCTGAAAGATTCGAAGATTATATACCTCTTCTTGATATGTGGTTTTCGATATCTGTTTACAGCCCTAAAAAAGAATTTTTTGTGGCAGTATTTGATGTAATTACGGAACGTAAGCGAGCTGAAGAAGAGATTATAAAATCACGCACGCAGTACAGGGAATTAGCAGCACATCTTCAAACAGTAAGAGAAGAGGAAAGGACTGCAATAGCCCGAGAAATGCACGACGAACTGGGGCAAATTCTTAGTTCTATCAAAATGAATCTTGTCTTAATACACCGTCAGGTAGAAGACAGAGAAAATACCAATTATGTAAAAATACTTTCGGAGATTGATTCACTAAATAAAACAATAGATAATGCTGTAGCGCGGGTAAGAAAATTAATTACACAACTTAGACCGGAATTACTTGACAAACTTGGATTAATTCCTGCCCTTGAATGGTATATACAAGAATATAATAAGGAAGTAAAAATTAAGTGCCGGTTATTTTCTGAATGTGATGAATGCCATCTCGATAATGAAAACGAGCTGGCAATATTTAGAATAATCCAGGAATCACTACTGTCCGGTTGAGGATAA
>PMDS01000086.1 GCA_003155655.1 Melioribacter sp. | reverse complement strand
TATGAGAACTATTGTATCACTTCCAGGTGATGGAATTGGAAAAGTTGTTCTGCCGGAATCAATACGATTGCTTGATACTGCAGGTTTTAAAGCAAATTATGTTCATGGAGATATCGGCTGGGATTTTTGGTGCAGTGAAGGCAATGCCCTGCCACAACGAACAGTTGATCTGATTGCTAAGCATAAAATAGCCTTATTTGGTGCAATAACAAGCAAAGCAAAAGACGCAGCCGAAAAAGAATTGGATCCGTCACTGAAAGGAAAAAACTTTGTATATTTTTCTCCTATTGTTAGCTTACGCCAGCATTTCAATCTTGATATTTGTATTCGTCCGTGCATTTCGTTCAAGGGAAATCCTTTAAACTTCATAAGAAAAAAAATTGATGGTTCATTTGATGAACCATTTGTTAACACTGTTATTTTCAGACAAAATACTGAGGGTCTGTACTCCGGTGTTGAATGGACAAATCCGCCAAAAGCAGTCCGGGAAGCTCTTGAAACTCATTCTAAAATGAAAGTGTTCAGTCATGTGCCAAGCGAAGAAATGGCTATCTCTACAAGAATAGTAACAAAGAAAGCTAGTGAAAGAATTATCCGTGCAGCTTTTGAATACGCAAAGAAATTTGGATATAAAAATTTAACATTGTGTGAAAAACCAAACGTATTAAGAGAAACATCGGGAATGATGTTCAAGATCGCAAAGGAAACGGCAAAAGAATATCCTGGTATTGCTTTATGGGACACCAACATTGATGCNNTGATGTGGCTTACAAAAAATCCGGAGGATTACGGAGTAATTGTTGCAGAAAATATGTTTGGAGATATAATAAGTGATGGTTTTGCAGGTTTAATCGGCGGTTTAGGATTTGCTTGCAGTGCAAATATTGGTGTAGATGTTGCGGTCTTTGAACCGACCCATGGTTCAGCACCTAAGTACGAAAAATTGAATCCTTCAATTGTTAACCCAATCGCAATGTTTATGAGCGCGTGTATGATGCTGGATCATATTGGCGATAAAGAAATTGCCGATAAAATCCGGCGTGCAATATCGAAAGTTATTGAAGAAGGAAAAGTAAGAACCTATGACATGCTTAAACTGCGCGGCGGTGCTGATGTATTTGAGAAAGGTGCTGCTTCTACCCGGCAGTTGACTGATGAAGTAATCTCTAAGCTCTAGCATTTAAGGGAGAATAATAATAATTTCATTTCACCAAGAAAGGAATTGAGATGAAAGAGAAAATAAAAAAACTTTGGCCAGAAATTGATTGGATCAAAAATGAATCTTTAAGAACAAAGGTACTTGACTGTTGGATATATGCAGTGGAGAATAGCGCCCTGACAATTACGGATTTGGAAACTATCCCCTTTTCTCTGCTAACGAAAGACAGCAAAATACCTTTCATTAATCACAAGCGTACATGTGTTCAGCTTGCTGTTGAAATGGCAAATATCATGAAGAAAAATTTTGGTAGTGAAATTTCGATTGATATGGATGTACTGATAGCAGGTGCCATTTTAATAGATGTTGGAAAATTGTTTGAATATGAAAAAATAGATGGCAAATTAAGAACCAGCAAATCAGGAGATCTTTTAAGGCATCCATTCAGCGGTCAGGCAATTGCCGCTCGTTTTGATGTACCTTATGAAGTTCAGCATATCATTGCTACTCACTCCAGGGAAGGTGATATGGCAAAACGAACTGTTGAATCTATTATTGTTCATCATGCCGATTTTGCTACTTTTGAACCGTTTAGAAAGTAAGAAGCTAGACGCTAGAAGCAAGAGGTTTTATGAATTTAAGTCATAAGAAATTGGATATTTGGAAAAATAGTATTGATCTAATTGATAAGATTTATCGGTTAACAAAGAATTTTCCCAAAGAAGAAATGTTTGGATTGACAAACCAATTGCGCCGTGCTTCGGTTTCAATAACTTCTAATATAGCTGAGGGTTTATCAAGAAATTCAGCCAATGAAAAATCAAGATTTTTAGAAATAGCAAGATCATCTTTAGTTGAAGTTGATACTCAGCTTGAGATATCATTAAAATTACAATATTGTTCAGATAATGAGCTATCCGACATTGAACCGCTATTAAATAGTCTATTTGCTATGATTACATCTTTAAATAACAAAATCAAAAAGAAAAACTAGAAATTACTTCTAGCTTCTCGCTTCTAACGTCTAGCAAATGGAGAAAACATGTCTCAAAATCTTGTAGAAAAAATATCTCAGAAGCATGCTGTTGGATTAGCACCGGATTATCTTGTCCATTCCGGAGATTATATTTCAATACGGCCATCTTATGTAATGACACACGATAATACGGGAGCTGTAATTCCAAAATTCAAAAGTATTGGCGCTGCAAAACTTGCTAATCCACGTCAGGTAGTTAATACTCTTGATCATGATATCCAGAACAAGGATGAAAAAAATTTACAAAAATATAAAAAGATTGAAGATTTCTCTAAGTTGATGGGAACTGATTTTTACCCTGCTGGCCGTGGTATTGGTCATCAAATAATGATTGAAGAAGGGTATGCCTGGCCCGGAACAATGGTTGTTGCATCCGACAGCCATTCAAATATGTATGGTGGACTTGGCTGCCTGGGAACCCCAATTGTGCGTACAGATGCAGCGGCGATTTGGGCAACATCACGCACATGGTGGCAAATTCCTCCAACTGTTAAAGTTGAATTGAAAGGAAAATTTAATTCAGGTGTTACCGGCAAGGATTTAATTATTACTTTATGCGGATTATTTAATAATGATGAGGTACTGAACCATGCTATTGAATTTGTTGGTGATGGTATTAAATCAATTTCAATTGATCAACGTCTTACAATTGCAAACATGACTACTGAATGGGGTGCGCTTGTTGGACTCTTTCCCATTGATGACATAACAATAAAATGGTTAGAAAACCGTTCTAAATTTATTGAGTTCCGAGGTCTTGAAGGTGTAAACTCCGATATTGATGGAAATGGAAAACATCCCAGGATTAATTCTGAGAAAATCGCTGAACTCAAAAAAAATCTTGATGAACTAGCTGCTGACAAAGATGCATTCTATTCAAAAGAAATTACTGTTGAGCTTTCTTCTATTGAACCTTATGTTTCCGGTCCCAATACAGTAAAAACAATGACGTCTGTTGCTGAGATTAAAAATAAAAAGGTGAAAATTGATAAAGCTTATCTTGTTTCCTGTGTCAACTCACGTCTGGATGATATTGCGGAAGCAGCATCAGTTGTAAAGGGTAAGAATATAGCAGATCACGTAAAATTTTATATAGCTGCCGCATCAAGCGAGGTTCAAAAAGAGAGTGAAAAACTTGGCTACTGGCATTCACTACTGGAAGCCGGAGCAATTCCCTTGCCACCGGGTTGTGGTCCTTGTATTGGATTAGGCATTGGGTTACTTGAAGATGGAGAAGTGGGCATTTCAGCAACAAATAGAAATTTTAAAGGAAGAATGGGTTCACCGAATGCTCAGGCATATCTTGCTTCTCCTGCGGTTGTGGCGTCATCTGCAATTGCAGGATATATCACTTATGATATTAATCCTAAAAATCATGAAAAAATAAATGCAAAAATTAAGATCAATAAGAAAAGCGACAGTATTAAAGACAGCGTTAAAATCATTAATGGCTTTCAAACTCGCGTTGAAGGTGAATTAATTTTCTGTAATCAGGATAATTTGAATACTGACGGAATTTACCCGGGTAAATATACTTACAATGATGATATGACTCCTCAGGAGCAAGCCAAAGTTGTTATGGAGAACTATGATCCCGAATTCGGTAAGATTGTAAATGAAGGTGATATTCTGGTTGGAGGATTTAATTTTGGCACAGGAAGTTCCCGGGAGCAAGCTGCAACTGCTCTTAAATACAGAGGCATCAGATTGGTAATTGCAGGTTCATTCAATGATATTTATAAAAGAAATGCTTTAAATAACGGCTACTTAGTTATTGAATCTACAGATCTTATCAATGATTTTAAAACAAGATTTGGAAAAGATAAATTGACGCTTTTGACTGGTGTCAAAGCAAAAATAGATTTCTCAAATTCAACTTTAACAACTGATGAAAAGACTTATCATTTTGACCCGGTAGGTGCTGCAGCACAGGAATTAATAGTTTGCGGTGGACTTGAAGAATGGGTGAAAAAGAATTTAGAACGAAGAGTGTAGAAAGTGGTGTCAAATTTCCACCACGTTTCTACACTGTTCATACACCATTTCTACCTTGTTTCTACACCATTCCCACACCGTTTTCACCCCAGTTTTCACACCAGTTTCACGCCAGTTTTACACTAGTCTTGTACCATTTTTTCCAATTCTTTCAGATAATTTTTTAATGGTCAATATGTCAAAGAACTTTCTTCAGGGTAAAATATTCTAATATTTTCCCCCTCTCCTTTTTTTAAGCTTGTCCCGTGCTTTTTGCGGGGGAGAGGGTCGGGGTGAGGTCCGCACATAATATGCAAAACTTCTTTAAAAAATAATTTTGAACCCTTCAATTTGATTTCCCCTCCTTTTTTCAAGGAGNNCTAACGGATTTGCGGGAGGTGGTCTGCCCAACTTTTTTGTAATGAAGCTTGCCAACCTTTGGTTGGTGTGGTTTTCACGCCGAAGTTTATCTGCCGCAGGCATGGATTTATCGTAGTCATGGTTTTCAATTCTCCATTCTCCATTCTAAATTCTCAATTCTTGAAGATTTACCCGCATATGTATAATTCTTCTGTATTTCGGTAACACACGTGGTATATTTCATTTGACTCAAGTATTTATTATGATTTACTTTTACTAAGCGTTTTAATTAGGTTGAATTACTTACAATAAAAATCTATTTTTGATATAGTAATATTGAGAGTTTTAGACATAAAATTTATGCGTAAAACAAAATCAAATAATTCAAAACAACTCTTTCCCTGGCTTAACTTCCCGAAAGTTTTCGAAACCAACTGGCAGAATAAGTAGTCCCTAATTTCCCAAATTTATTAAAAGGATTTGCGCTATGGATAAGTCCATATCTCGCGTTATTTCTGAATTTGCTGTTAATTTAAAATATAATGATTTACCTAAAGAGGTAATACATGAAGTAAAAAGATACCTATATGATTCAATTGGATGTGCTTTTGGAGCACATAATACTGCTGATGTAAATATTATCCGTGATATTTATAAACAGATGGGCGGTACTAAGGAAGCCACTGTATTCGCGTTTGGTGATAGGATGCCTGCTGTTAATGCCGCGCTTATTAATTCATTGATGATAAGGTCTCTTGATTTCAATGATATATACTGGAAGCAAGATCCATCCCATCCGTCAGATTTGATAGCTGCCGCGCTTGCAGCCGGAGAACTGGTAAATGCTAATATGAAAGAAGTTATTACTGCAATTGTGCTTGGATATGAATTTGAGCAGCGGCTTTGTGAATTTGCAGTACCCGGAATTCGTGAACGTAAATGGCATCATGCATCACTCACTCAATTTGTATCTCCAATTGTTGCAGGAAAAATTTTAGGATTAACTATTGACCAGATGGTTAATGCGATTGGAATAAATGGCACACATAATTTTACAATTGGATCGCCCACTGCCGGTAAATTAACAATGATGAAAAATATTGTTGATCCTATGGCTGTACAGAGCGGTGTGTTTGCCGCTTTGATGGCAAAAAAAGGTTGCACCGGCAGTGAAACTATTTTTGAAGGTAAAGAAGGTTTCATGGATTGCTTCTTAGGTTGGAGTGAAAAAGATCAAATAGTCAACCCCGTCCAAATGGCTGGAAAAGTAGGCATCACCAGTTGGAGTTGGGATAAAGACAAACTTATCAAAAATTTGGGTGAGGATTATAAAATCCTCTCGTGTAGTATGAAGGCTTTTCCAACCGAAGCGTTAACGCACACTCATATTACCGCGGCACTCAAACTTGTAATTGAAAATGACATTAAGTGGGATCAAATTGATTCGGTAACAATTACAACAATTACCAAAGCATATGATATTTTATTTGATCCTCATAAATACCATCCGGAATCGAGGGAAACTGCCGACCATTCACTTCCCTACTGTATTGCCGCCACAATAGTTGACAAAAAAATTACTACCCGGTCATTCTCACCGGAAAAATTAAAAGATACTCGTATTTGGGAAACTATCAATAAAATAAAAGGCGAAGCTTCACCGGAATTTGATAAATTATTCCCTGCTAAACAGCCTTCAAAAGTTGTTATAAAAACAATGAATGGAAATATTTTTTCAGAATATCTCGAATTCCCGAAAGGCGATCCCCGTGAGCCAATGACAATTGAAGATCTTGAAAATAAATTTAATGCCCTTTCTTCACCTTTATTATCTTCAAGTATGCAGAAAGAAATTGCTCAGATAATTTTCAATTGTGAAGATTTGAGCGCACGAAAATTTATGTCGGCGCTTGTTATAAAACCAAAATCAAAGGCAAAAAAGAAAAATGTTATTAAAAAGGTAGCCAATGCAAGGAAACAGAAAGGCATCCCCCGGAAAGCAAGAAGATAAAATCCGTTCCGACTGCTTTATTGAAATTGAATTAACAAAAAGCGGAGGAATACATTTAATCCTTCAAAGTAAAGTTGGTTCAATGTATGGGAAAAGTATAAATGATTTATTTGTAAAAATGTGCGGTTCATTTGGGATTAAAAATGCACACATTTCTGTGAATGATTATGGTGCGCTGCCCTTTACTATTGCCGCGCGTTTTGAAGCTGCATATAAGAAACTCGTCAAAAACAACACATATGAATTTCTTCTCAAGATGAATAAAAATAATCTCTATTCCTCTTCAAAAGACAAAATGAGAAGAAGCCGTTTGTATCTGCCTGGCAATGAACCAAAATTCTTCATTAATGCAGGGCTTCATAAGCCCGATGGGATTATACTTGATCTTGAAGATAGTGTTGCTTTATCGGAAAAGGACTCAGCACGGTATCTTGTACGCAATGCACTTAGATCAGTAGATTTTTATGGCGCAGAAAGAATGGTTAGAATAAATCAGCTTCCTTCAGGGTTAGAAGACTTGCAATATATTGTACCTCACAACGTTCATGTAATTTTAATTCCAAAATGTGAATCTGCTGAGAATGTAATTAGCGTTGACGAAGAAATAAAAATTATTAAAGCTGAG
This sequence comes from Melioribacter sp., assembly GCA_003155655.1. Lineage (GTDB taxonomy): Bacteria > Bacteroidota > Ignavibacteria > Ignavibacteriales > Melioribacteraceae > Fen-1258. Next base: position 31,744 of record PMDS01000086.1, on the reverse strand, counting down.
AAAAATATTGATAATGATATTTTCCTTATGCCGATTATTGAAAGTGCTCTTGGTGTAATAAAATCATTCGAGATTGCTTCAGCATCTCAAAATGTTTGCGCTCTTGCTATTGGACTTGAAGATTATACTGCTGATATTGGCGTTGAAAGGACTAATGAAGGCAAAGAAAGTCTGTTTGCCCGGTGCCAGGTTATAAATTCAGCGAAAGCTGCGGGGGTTCAGGCAATTGACACAGTATTCTCTGATATAGAAGATATGGATGGATTACGCGCTAGTGTAATTGAAGCAAAAATTTTGGGATTTGAAGGGAAAGGCTGCATTCACCCGCGGCAGATTGAAATAATTAATAAATTATTTGCACCTTCAGAAAACGAGATTGCAAAAGCAAAAAAAATTATACTTGCATTTGAAGAGGCAAAGAAGAAAGGGCTTGGAGTTGTTTCTCTTGGCAGTAAAATGATTGATGCGCCGGTTGTTAAGCGGGCACAAAGAATATTAGACTACAAGCCATGAAGGACGTGGTTAATAATATAACTCCGCCGTTTAGAGGCAATGCTGTCAGGATAACAAAAATAACTCATCCCCTTAGTCCCCTTCTCTTTGTAAGAGAAGGGGAAACAGGGGTTGAGTTCATAAGAATAATTTACAATGCCGCTAACCTGACAACAATGCGTTTAGAGCCTGTGTTGAAAATGTCAAAATTGTATGAGTTGGATTTGATTTCATTTTATAATCGAAACTTTTGGGTGTTAAAAATCAATTTTGCCTCCGCCTCTTTACAGCGGAGAAAAAGGATAACAAAAAAAGAAAAGGGCTTTAGCCCAAGTAAAATAAGCTAAGTTATTAAATAAAAACTGGATGATAAAATAGAACTTAAACTATTGTTCTTATCGAGGGATCATGAAATTAGTCAAAAATAAGGCTGGCAGGTTTGTACCTGAAGAAGTTAATGGTGAAAAACAAATTCCTTTTCAGGGTGTGGGTAAATATAAATCTTCTGGCAAAATTGCTAGTCCTCCCGTAAGATCATGTATAGATTTTCCATCTGACGGCAATAAAATAGTTAAAAATCTTAAGGATGCATTAAAGAAATCAGGTTTGAAAGATGGAATGACAATTTCGACACATCATCATTTGCGCAATGGCGATATACTTACCAATTTTTTATTTGACACTATCCACTCAATGGGAATTAAGAATATACGATGGTTTCCCAGCGCGTCATTTCCATGCCATAATCATTTAATAAAATATTTAATGGATGGCACAATACACCACATTGAAGGAAGTATGAACGGTCCTCTTGGTAAATTTACAAGTGAAGGTAAAATGAAAGGTATGGGTATCTTACGCTCTCATGGCGGTAGGTATCAGGCAATTCAAGACGGCGAAGTTCATATTGATATTGCAGTAATTTCAGCTCCTGCATCTGACCCATTTGGGAATGCAAACGGCGTGCAGGGTAAATCTGCCTGCGGAGGACTTGGTTTTGCTCTTGCAGATTCTGAATATGCTAATAAAGTTATTGTTGTTACAGATAATCTTGTTCCCTTTCCATGTGTGCCATGGCAAATACAAGGAAATAATGTTGATTATGTTGTCCGGGTTGATTCACTTGGCAATCCGGCAAAAATAGTCAGCGGTACAACAGAAATTACTAAAAGTCCCGACAGGCTTTTAATAGCAGAATATGTAGCAAAATTTATGGATGAAGCCGGTATTGTAAAAGACGGGTTTTCTTACCAGGCAGGTGCGGGAGGTATAAATTTAGCTGTTATACATTTCCTTAAAAAAATTATGATAGTAAAAGGAATTAAAGCAAGATTTATTCGCGGCGGTTCTACAAAATATTTAGTTGAAATGCTTCAAGAAGGTCTAATAGATTATATTCTTGACGGACAGACATTTGATCTTGATGGAGTTTATTCAATGAGAGATAACCCTAACCACGTTATGACAACTCCATTCACAAGTTATAACTATCATAGCAAAGGAAATTTTGCTTCAATTGTTGATGCTGCAATTCTTGGCGCAACTGAAGTCGATTTGAAATTTAACGCAAATGTAGTTTCTCATTCAGATGGCTATTTGCTGCATGGAATTGGAGGATGGCAGAATTGTCTATTTGCAAAATGTTCAATTCTTACTATTCCATCTTTCAGGGACCGTATTCCTGTAATTGTTGATGAAGTAACAACTCTCTGCGGACCCGGTGAGCTGATTGATGTTGTTGTAACAGAAACAGGCATTGCAATCAATCCAAAACGTAAAGACTTATTGCATTCTCTTAAAAATTCGTTATTACCAATTCGTTCATTAGAGGAAATACAGAAAGAAGTATATGAAATTTGCGGAGGTGCCCCGGAAAAACCAAAACTTAATAAGAAAAAAGTTGTTGCAGTTGTTAAATGGGTTGATGGAACCGTTTTGGATTCAATTTACCAGGTAACCCGATAAATATTTTTAACTCACCTTACGCATAATTTAATCTATAATCACGACTTTTCAAGACAATGAACAGCGAAGTTATTTTAATAACCTGACAGAATTGGGTCGTGGAGTGTAACTAAGCAATTAGATTCTGGGCTTTAGCCCAACCCTTTGTTCAATTGAAACATAATTTCGCTATTAGCTAACATCTTCATAATGAACTCGAAAATATGAAAGCCTGCTTTGCTATGAAGTTTTAATATCAATTGGTGTAAATACCGTTTTTGCGTAAAGTGAGTTATTAATAAATTTTCTCTAATAATTCCCATTTTTAATCCTAACTATTCCATTGCCAAAAGTTGCATACCACAAGTCCCCATTACGGTCAATAGTTGTACCTCTTACACCATTAACAGGAACCTGTTTACTTAAATTATGAAATACTTTCAAATCAGAAATCTGCTGAAATTTTGCAAGACCTGTTTGTGCACCAATCCATTTATTATTATTTGCATCAATATCAATTGAAAACATATCAATTTTATAAAATATAGGAATTGCAATTTCTGACCATTTTGTACCATCAAAGCAGGTTAATCCCCCGCGAATTCCTCTCTTGATTATAGTTAAATGTGTTGCATATACCTTTCCATCTAAGTCAACCTTTAGATCTGAAATGTCCATCCCAATGCTTGGATCTAATCCCATATTATCCATGTCCCAATCAGTCCAATTTACACCGTCAAATGAACCAATCTTATTGCCGGCAAACCACACTTTTCCATTTTTACCGGCAGAAACACAACTTAAAAGATTCCCATAAATTCCGGAATTAGATACATTATATGTTTTCCACACAGAACCATCATATTTTACTAGACCTTCCGGCGTAGCTATCCACATTATTCCATTATCGTCACATGAAAGAGAAGGCACAACGTTTGAAGGAAGATTATAGCTATAATTATAAAAGGTATTTCCTATACGAACAAATAAACCCTTTACTGTTGCAATCCAAAGATAATTTTGTTTATCAACAAGTAATTTAAAATATCCGGTATTAGGTAATATCGAGTTTTTATCATCATAATACTTCCATTCCCTGCCATCAAAAGAAACTAATCCGCTGTCTGCTGTCATCCATTTTACATTATTTTGATCTGATACAATGCAATTTATGTTGTCACGTGGAATTTTTGAGTTACTTGTTTTATAGGTGACCCACTTAGTGGTATCCTCAAGTTCAAAATAGACATAATTTGATTGTCCGCCATGTACCGGGAGAACAGTGCTGTCTGCCCTATGCTCTTTCATTGTTAGTTTTACATTATAGTACCCGGGGAAATAGGGGGAAAGAGTTGCACGTGTTTTTTTGCCCGTATTTGAACCATTTATAAAAATGTCTGCTCCATATGTATCGGAATCACAATCAATTTTTCCGTAGTGACCGGGATTTGTATAATAATCAATAAAAATGCTTGTTATTTTTTTTTCATCAGCTACCATATTAAAAGTTGTGTCTTTAAACAAATCCATCTTTAAAGTAATTGATTGAGTGCCATTGTTCAACCATACTAAAGAGTCGGGTGTGTTTAACCCCATATATTTATTATGATAATATATTTTAGCATTTGTTGGACTGGATTGAATGAATAATTTACCATTTTGAGGAGGCGGAGGGTCTTGTGGTCCTGTAAAAACTTCTTTTTCACAAGAGACAATAAAAATTGAAAATAAAATGAATAATATTACTATAAAAGACCTTTTCATAATATTCTCTGTTGAATATTTATTTATATGTCTTTAAAAATTTCCTTTCTTAAGTTTTGCCAATCCCCCGCCAAGTGTAATTATCCACAAGTTTTCATTTTTATCAAATGAGCAATCCATTACCTGGCTGGCAGGAAGTCCGGAATTACTGGTTGAAAAATAAATCCATTCATTAGTATCAGAATATCTGAATAATCCGTCATTTGTACAGAACCATTTATTGTTATTCTTATCGATGTATATTTTGTTCGTTTCAATATACGATCCTGAATAAATTCCTGTGAAATTAAAAAGTGACCAGTTCAGTCCGTCAAACCTTGTTATACCCCCTTTTTTCGCTCCCGTTTTGTGAACAGCCCAAATAATTCCCTTTTTATCTACAGCTATATCCTGGATATAATCACTTATTTCCCTTCCTAGATTCATATTGGATGAAAAATATTCCGCATAATATGAAAATGCATTCCCTACCTGAATTCCGCTAATCGTTCCAAGCCACATTCTACCAGCACCGTCACGGGTAATTGATTTATTATCATTATCCAGAAGATCATAATCTGAACCTTTAGTTAATAACATCCATGATTCATCTGCTTTAATCAAAACACCCGATGAAGTGCACACCCATACTCTTTTATCTTTATCAATTCCAATAGCATTTACTGTAGCACCTTCGGGTACATATTGCGAATATTTTGTCATCTTATAACCGTCAAAAAATTGCAAATCACTGTTAGTACCAATCCATAAATTATCAACATTATCTAAAGTAAGGCAGTTAACTCTGCTCCCCATGTTTATTGAAACCCATCTATTCTTTTACTCTCATAAGATCTTAAAACCCTACTTGGATTAAACTGAGTTAATATACCTTCAGTGGAACCAATCCAAATATTATTTGATTGATCTATTGATAATGCAGATAAACTATTACTTCCAATTGCTGAATTCTTAATATTATAACTAATCCATTTAGTTGTGTCTTCAAGTTTGAAAGAAATTGATTTTATTATATTTCCCCGAATATCAAAAGTGGTACTATCGGAACGGAATTGCGGATATTGGACTTTAACTTTATATGAGCCGGGTGTTAAACCGGTTAGTGTAGCAGGTGTTTTTTGATTTATCAGCACATCATTCAAAAAAATATTTGCTGAAGAAGGAATTGAAGTAACCGATATTGAACCCAAATTAAGCGGGTCGGTATAATAATCATAATAATATTCAAGTCTTGAAGAATCGTTAATAACAAATTGTTTAGTTTTATCAGAAAAAAGACCAAGCTTAAATGTAACTTGATAAGTATCAGGTTTTAACCAGGTGAGACTATCAGGCGTTTTTAAACCCATATTTTTTCCATTAAGGTATATTGCTGCGCCCGGCGGGTTTGTCTTTACAATTATCTTTGAATTTTTAATGGTTGCTTCATCAGGCTGTGTTGAATATACTTCTTTCTCACACGAGTGAAAAAGAGATATTATAGCCAACACAATAAGAATTGGAATAATTTTCTTTAACATATTTTGTACAAAATTATTTCAGTGAATTATTAAGGATCTATAATTAAAAATTACCTTTCTTTAATTTAGCTGCCCCGCCTCCAAACGTTCCAATATAAAGATCACCATTCAGGTCAATAGCTGCACTTTCAATCTGGCTAGCCGGTATTTGTGAATTAACTGTAGTAAAAGTAACAATGTTACCCGGTTGTAAAAATTCACCCAGGCCATTTTTTGTTCCAATCCATTTATTATTATTCTTGTCAACCCAAATCATTTCCGGTAAATTTGTGGCAATACCAGTTAATTGAACAACCGACCAATTTTTACCATCATATTTTGTTATTCCTCCGGCAAAGCCCCGGTTTGAATCAGATAAATGAGCAGCCCAAATTGTTCCATCATTATCAACTGCAATATCCTGTATTATATTGCCTACATTTATTGGTAAACTCATATTGGACATATTATATAACTTCCAGTTATTCCCATCATACATGCTAATTCCAAATGAATTTGTTCCAAGCCAGACTCTATTCTGATTGTCTATTGAAATACACGTTACAAAGTTGCCGGCAAGACCGCTATTTAAAGTTGTAAAAGTTTTCCATGTAACACCATCATAAAACACTAATCCATCCATTGTACCAATCCACACATTATTCATTTTATCTATAGCAATAGATTTTACATAAGTATTGGTAGGAAGGTTAGCTGTATAATTTATCCATGAAAATCCATTAAACATCATTATTCCGCCGGATGTGCCTATCCATAAGTTATTATTTTGATCAAGAGCAAGACATGTAATAAAATCATAAATTAACGGAGAATTGGATTTCTTATACATCTTCCAATTCTTTCCATCAAATCTTGCCAAACCCTGATCAAGTGTGCCTATCCATTTAATATTATTTTTATCGACAATTATTTTTGAGATATAATTGCTCAGCATGGGAGAATTAGTTGTTTTATAACTTACCCACTTTGTTGTGTCTTCAAGAATAAAATCAACACTTTGGTTTTTACCACCTGAGAGAGTTATATAGTTGCTGTCTGCACGGCATCCGGCTAGAGTAACTTTGATTTTATATTGACCAGGGAAAAGATTACTAAATGTTGAATTAGTTTTCTTATTTGTTAAAGAATCATTTAAATAAATTGTTGCCGCCTGAGGCGTAGAGTTGCATGTTATTGAACCAAAATTTAGAGGGTCACTATAATAATTATAAAAATAAGGTACTCTCATCCCATCTTTAATACTAAAATATTGAATTTTATCGGGGAATAAATCCAATTTAAGAGTAAGTTTATGAACACCCGGATTGAGCCAAACTAAACTATCATTAGAATGGATACCCATATTTTTATCATCAAAATAAATTACCGCTCCAGCAGGTTTAGTTTGAATTATAATTTTAGTGTTCACTCCAACCGGGGCTTCACTAATCCCGGTATAAACTTCTTTGCCGCATGATGTGAAAATCAGACAAGAAATGTTAAGCAGAGCTAAAAAATATCGAGTAGAGTGAGTATTATGAAATTTCATTTACATTCATTTTCCTTGTAGAAATTTTAGGATCAATCAAAAATAATAAATTTATTAACTGGAAAAATTTACCAGGTTATTCCCTTTGTTAAATCTAAAAGCAGATTATATTTAATTTATACTGGTCAAAAATTCCCTTTTTTCAGTTTTCCCAACCCGCCGCCAAATGTAGCAACCCATAAATTACCCTTTCGGTCCATTAAACAATCGGAAATTTGACTTGCAGGAATTTTTGAATTTGCAGTAGTAAAACTAGTCCAATCATTTGGCGACATATATTTCCAAAGTCCATTAAGAGTGGAAATCCATTTATAATTGTTCTTATCAACGTAGATTTTATATGCATAAACAAAATCCATAAAATTCAATCCCGGTAAATTTACTACAGACCATGATTTACCATCAAATTGAGTTATGCCTCCTCTATCAGGATCAGCTTTATGTACTACCCATACATTTCCATTTTTATCAATCTTTATATCCTCGATAAAATTCCCTGCTTTTACAGTCAAATTCATATTAAGCATATTAAAAACATTATAATAAGTAAAATCGCTATTGATAGGATTCTCCTGAATACCAGCTTTTGTACCAATCCATGAATTACCTGTTTGATCAAATGACACAGAAGTAATATAATCATCAACTACAGATTGATCGATTGAATTAGCAGTATATGTTTTCCAATTTGAACTATTGTAGAAATCTTCACCATTCAATATTACTAAACCTAAAGAAGTACCAATCCAAACATTCTGGTCTTTATCAATAGTAATTGAATTAACGGAAGCGCCAACCGGCAGAAATCGTGTAAAATCATCCATTTTTGTAACATCCTCAAAATACCTTAAACTATTACTTGTCCCAATCCATAAATTATTCCATTGATCTACAGCCAAACACTGTATAGGATAACCCGTATTGTATGCTGACCATTTTCTATCTTCAGGCAGGTACTTGTTGCCAATTTTATACAGATATATATAACCCTCCCTCGATCCAATCCATAAATTGCCTCCCAAATCAATTGTAATAGCTGTAAGATAATTACTTCCTATTAGAGAGTTTTTTAAGCTGTAACTTATCCACTTTGTAGTATCTTCCAGAATGAATGATGCAGTTTTTAATGTCCCTCCTCGTACATCAATAAAACTGCTGTCAGACCTATAGTAAGGATAAGAAACTTTAACTTTATAGGTATTCGGCAGCAAATTGTTTAGTGTTAAGGGAGTTTTTTGATTGAGTAAAGTATCATTTAAGATAATACTTGCAGAAGATGGTGTGGAGGTAATATTTATTCCACCATAGTTATCAGGATCTTGATAAAAATTGTAATCGTAGGTGAATCGTGAACTATCCTGTACATTATAATTTCTGCTTCTATCTGGAAAAAGACCAAGTTTCAAAGTAACAACATGAGTTCCGGGTTTTAACCAGGTTAATGAATCAGGTGAATGTAATCCCATATTTTTACCATCAAGATAAATTGCTGCGCCCAGCGGGTTTGTCTTTAAAATTATCTTTGAATTTTTGATGGTTGCTACAGCAGGCTGAGTGGAATATACTTCTCTCTCACACGAGTTAAAAAGATATATTATAACCAATACACTAAGAATTGGAATAATTTTATTAAACATATTTTGTACAAATGTATTTCAGAGAAATATTAAGGATCTATAATTAAAAATTACCATTCTTCAGTTTTCCAACACCTCCGCCAAAAGTTCCTACATAAAGATCACCATTCAGGTCAATAGCAGTACTTTCAATCCAGCCACCCGGTATCTGAGAATTATCTGTAGTAAAAGGAACAATGTTATCCGGTTGTAAAAATTTACCTAAACCATTTTTTGTTCCAATCCATTTATAGTTATTCTTGTCAACCCAAATCATTTCCGGTAAACTAGTGTCAATACCATTTAATTGAACAACCGACCAATTATTACCATCATATTTTGTTATTCCTCCCACCCAGCCGTAGATAAAAGCCGGTGTATGAGCTGCCCAAATTGTTCCATCATTATCAAATGTAATATCCTGTATACAATCGCCAACATTTATTGGTAAAGCCATCTTGGACATTTTAATGTTCGTCCAGCCATTCCCGTCAGACATTAAAATTCCAAAGTCATTTGTTCCAACCCAGACTCTATTCTGATTATCTCGTGTAATACACGTTACAAAGGTGCCGTCAAGAATGGTTGTCCATTTAACGCCACCATAATACACTAATCCTTTCATTGTAATAATCCATACACTATTAAATTTATCTATAAAAATAGATTTTACATAAACATTGGAAGGAATGTTAGCTGTATAATCTATCCATGAAGATCCATCAAACTTCATTATTCCTCCGCTGCCTGTGCCTATCCATAAATTATTATTTTTATCAAGAGCAAGACATGTAATATTATCAGAAATTAACGGAGAATTGGACTCCGTATACATCTTCCAATTCTTTCCATCAAATCTTGCCAAACCTTGACTAGTGCCTATCCATTTAATATTATTATTATCGACAATTATTTTTGAGACATAATTACTCGGTAGAGGAGAATTAGTTGTATTATAAATTACCCACTTTGATGTGTCTTTAAGAATAAAATCAACATTATAGTTATTACTACCTGAGATAGTTACATAATTGCTGTCTGCACGGCATCTGGCTAAAGTAACTTTGATTTTATATTGACCAGGGAAAAGATGACTAAATGTTGAAGGAGTTTTTTTATTTGTCAAAGAATCATTTAGATAAATTGTTGCAGCATTAGGCAAAGAGGTGCATGTTATTGAACCAAAATTTACAGGGTCGCTATAATAATTATAAAAATATGGTACTCTCATTCCATCATCAATACTAAAATATTGAATTTTATCGGGGAATAAATCCAATTTAAGTGTAAGTATATGAACACCCGGATCCAGCCAAACTAAACTATCATTAGAATGGATACCCATATTTTTCCCATCAAAATAAATTGCTGCTCCACCAGGTTTGGTTTGAATAATTATCTTAGTGTTACTTCCAACAGGAGCGTCATTTATTCCAGTATAAACTTCCTTACTGCAGGAAAATAAAATAAATGCTAAAATAATTAAAAGAGCAATACTGAATACATTTGAATAAGTAGTATAAACTTTCATATTATTTATTTTCCTTCTTCAAGCCCCGGAATGTATCCAAAAGAATTAATGTAATCGTGAGTAAAAAAACCAACGGAATAGTTTCTGTTATAAACACCAAACAAACCATAACCGCCTTGAATATTTGTATTATCGGTTTCATCTAATTTTACAGAATAAATATCACCTGATCTTGCTGTAGCGTTATAATAGAGACTCAAACCAGGGTCCAGGGAAAGTACTTCTAATATGCAACCTAAAATTATATAATTTGATTTATTATCATCACCGCTGGAAATTAATTCCATTGTTTTAGCTACAAGACTCATATCGACAGCTAAAGCATTCTCTGAAAATGGTTTGGTATAAACCGGAATCCATTGATTATTATATTGTGTATAACTTTGCGGCACAACAGCAATGTGACGTACTTTCTGTCCATTCTCAATTTTGAAATAATAAATTCCAAGCCTTGTGATATAAACCGGATTTTTCTGATTGCTAATCCAGGAATATTTCAAATAATTTCTTCCAGTTGGAGGGATCAAATTCTCATGATCATTAATTTCTAAATCCTCAGGTACTACTGATGAACAAGTTAATTTTCTTCCATTTGGAAGAATCGCTTCAATAGTAATCGGTAAACCTGGGTCTGGTTGGAAATTATTTGAATAATAAACTGAATAAGGTGATTGATACAAAGACCCGGCTGGTCTGGGTATTGTTGTATCTCTTAAAATTGTAACTTTATCATTTCCGCTCCAAATTCTAATTGTTGCTCCTTTTATAGATTCATCTGTTGTGTTGGAATAAGGATTAAAACTAGTAGTTGTGTAATCATGCGTTAGAGTAGCAGACTGAAATGTTGAATCACCGCGGACTATACAATTAAGCACATAAATATCTTTAAATGTGCCGTAAGGATCTAAATTTTCGTTACAAGAGCTGAAAATAATAAATACGGAAAAAACTGCCGCTAAATAAAATATTTTTTTCATAAGCTCACCTTAACTGTTGCAGTTGGTAAGAAAGGAAGCATATTTACTCTTTCTCCTGTATCACGTTTGAAATAAAATATATTTTTCCTGTTGTAAACGTTTATAATGCTGAAGTCCAGATCTATTGTGTAAGTATCAATTTTTAATTTCTTAGATAGTGTTAAATCCAAACGGTGATAATCCGGCAGCCTTCCAAGATTTTGTATACTTAGAATTGTATAAGGTGCACGGGGGTCTAGTTGATCCCAGGAAGCAAATATATCCTGGAAATAATATTTATCATAATACCCGATTAATTGAGTAAAAGGCAGCCCGGAATTATAAGTCCATACTGCACTTGTAGACCAACCTTTTCCTAAATCAATCTCCAAAGCAGTATTAAAAGTCTGACGTATATCATACCGTGGATAGTAGAGCAATCCATTCAGTTCTTTATATGCATATGCATAAGTATAAGATGCAGTAAAGTTGATTGGAGATGGACTAATGCGTGTAAAAAACTCTACTCCATAGGATTCTCCCGTACCCGCTACAAAATCCGGGTCAGTCGGCAATATTTTACTTTCATTTAAAAGTGGTAGATTATTAACTTTTTTATAATAACTCTCAACTGTAAAATTAATATTATTAAATGGTTCTGTATCTAATCCAAGAATATAATGAACAGCTTTAGATGGGGTTAAATAAGGCGGAGAAATAATCCAAGGTTCAAAAATATTTATCACTTCATTTTCGTCACTAACCGTTATCATTTCTTGCTGGTAAATTCCTACAGCTCCTTTAAATTTAATTTCCGGTATAACTTGTAAAGTAAAACTAGCACGTGGTTCCAATAAAGAAGCTTGTGGATTTCTTGAAAGGGTAGTTAAATTTGTTCTCACCCCTGCATCTAGTCCAAAAAAATCAAGCTGCATTAATTTATATTTTGCATAGAAAACAATGTTGGCAGCCTGGGAACCAAGATTGACAGGAATTCCTTTTGAATTTTCCAAATAAAGATCTGTTTTTATTTGTTTTATGTGAAAGCCTAATGCAATTTCATCTTTGCTGTCAAACATGTAAGTGAAATTCATCTGAAGACCTACATCGTCAACCTGGTTATCTGTTGCACGGGCACTACTTAATTTTGGCATAACCTGCCCATGAAAATCACTCACTGATATTCCAAGATCATAAAAAAGAGGGCTATCGCCTACCTGGAACCATTTAAATCCAAATACATTATTCGACCATTTATAATCTTCAATTCGCGGATCGTTATGAAGAATATTATCCGCACTGGAAAAACCATTAATCAAAAATTTACTGCCCTGTATAAAATCCGGATTAGAGTAATTCAATTTGAAGGAAAAATCATAGAAATCAAGAGGAATTGTTTGATCATTCAAGAACTTTTTTATTATGTCGTTTGAATAGCTTTTCCTTCCGGTAATAATAAATGAGCCATCAGGGATTGGTCCTTCCAGAAGTAACTTTCCGCTTAGCAGACTGCCGCTTGCTTTTGCTCCAAAACTGTTTTTATTCCCATCTTTGGTATTAATCTGCATGACTGACGAAAGTCTTCCTCCATATTCTGCACTAAATCCCCCTTTGTAAAATTCAATATTGTTTATCATATCCGGGTCAATTACACTAAATAACCCCAGGGCATGAAAAGGATTATAAATTGTTATTCCATCAATCATTACCAGGTTTTGATTGCTGGCACCGCCACGTACATAATACTGGGCAGAAACATCACCTGTTGATTGGACACCCGGTAAGTATTTAATTGAACGGAAAACATCTGTTTCCACTCCCTTTGGCAATGATTCAAGATCACGAATGGCAATTCTTTGTAAACTTATATCCGTAACATTCTTTTCTATCAATCTTTTTTCTATCCTGTCAATTGTCTGCATCTCAATGCTGGAAGAAGAAAGTTCGATATTAAATTGTGTTACCTTATCTTTAGATATTCTCACGTTAATTCTTTTGGATCTATAACCCACATAAGATACAATTAAAGTGAAATTTTTGTTAGCTGGTACTGAGGGTATCATAAAATAACCGCGTACGTCGGTTGTGGCACCAATCATTAATTCCTTAATTACTGCGCTGCAAAATGCAAGCGCTTCAGAACTAGTTGAATCAGTTACATATCCGCGGAGAGTTCCATAATCCTGCGCTGAAATTTTTCCGGAATGACATAAAAAAAACAACGTAAGAAGTAAAATGGATAAGAAAGTAGTTTTCTTGGGCATAAATATTCTATATAATAGTTATTTGAATGCGTGCTAGATTCTTGAAGCTAGAATTCTAAACCCAAGATAAATTATTAGACATAAAAATCAACTACTTTTTTTCCCCCTTTTATTTTATTCTTCAAGCGTTGAGATATTGCCTGGATCCTGTCCAAGTGCTCTTGCTTTAAGCACACGCCGCATTATTTTACCTGAACGTGTCTTTGGCAATGAATCAACAAATTCAATATGCTCCGGTTTGGCTATTGGACCAACTTCATGACTGACATGCTGGCGCAATTCCTCTAGCAGCAGTGGATTTTTTTCAACTCCATTCTTCAAAATTACATAGGCATAAATAGCATTACCTTTCACTTCGTGTGGCAATCCTATTGCTGCGGCTTCTGCTACAGAATGATGACTTACTAAAGCGCTTTCTATTTCAGCAGTTCCAAGTCTATAACCCGAAACTTTAATTACATCATCCACTCTGCCAATTATCCAGTAGTAACCGTCTTCATCTCTACGGGCGCTATCACCTGTCATGTACATACCGGGGTACTTAGTCCAATATTGACTTATAAAGCGTTCTGGATCTTTGTACACAGTTCTTACCATTGCTGGCCAGGGAGTTTTAATTACAAGATATCCTTCTTCATTTGGTTTTACAGATTTTCCGGATTCATCAACAATATCCATTTCAATTCCGGGGAATGGTTTAGTACCGGAACCGGGTTTTAGTGGAACACATGGCATTGGAGTAATCATAAACATTCCTGTTTCTGTTTGCCACCATGTATCCATTATGGGGCATTTTTCCTTTCCAACAACTCTATTATACCATTTCCAGGCTTCAGGATTTATTGGTTCACCTACAGAGCCAAGCAATCTTAATGAAGATAAATCATGCCGGTTTACCCATGATTCACCAAAACGCATTAAACCGCGTATAGCCGTTGGCGCTGTGTATAAAATATTGATTCCGTATTTTTCTATCATCGCCCACCAGCGGTTTGGATATGGAAAATTGGGCGCCCCTTCGTACATAAATGATGTTGCCCCATTCAAAAAAGGCCCATATACAATGTAGCTGTGTCCGGTAATCCATCCCGGATCTGCTGCGCACCAATATCTGTCCTCTTCCTGCAAATCAAAAACATATTTTAAAGTTGCATAAGTACCAACCATATATCCGCCATGCGTATGCAAAATTGCTTTTGGTTTGCCGGTGGTGCCAGATGTATAAAGGATAAAGAGCGGATCTTCTGCGTCAACAATTTCAAGCGCGCAATTTTGTGTTGCAACCGGTAAGTTCATTAATTCATGGAACCACATATCACGTCCCTGTTCCATGTTTACTTCCACGCCGGTTCTTTTTACAACAAGAACGTGTTCAACAGTGCCGCAGCGCTGTAATGCTTCATCGGCAATTTGTTTGAGAGGAACAATTTTTCCCCGCTGGTATGCTCCATCGGCAACAATCAAAACCCTTGAATTGCTATCCTCAATTCTTTCCGCAAGAGATTCAACAGAGAACCCTCCATAAACAACTGAATGTACAGCGCCTACCCTTGCACAGGCAAGCATTGCAATAATAATTTCAGGAATTCTTCCCATATAAATTGTAACACGGTCTCCCTTTTTTACTCCCATACTTTTTAGAACGTTAGCAAATTTGCATGTCTCGCGGTGAAGTGCAAAGTAGGACATTGTTTTACCTTCGCCATTTTCACCTTCCCAAATTAGTGCAAGTTTATTGCGCCTGTAAGTTTTTATATGAATATCCAGACAGTTATAAACAATATTAGTTTTAGCGCCGGTGAACCATTTATAGAAAGGTTTTTCGGAATCATCAATTACTTTATCCCATTTCTTAAACCAATGGAGTTCATCTGCAATTTCGCTCCAGAAACCCGGATAATCCTTTTTAGCCTTTGCGTCTAATGCATTCCAATCTTTTATATGAGCTTTTTTGATCACTTCTTCAGAAGGATAAAATACTTCTCCGGATAGCTGCTGGTTTGCCATGCTTCCTCCATTATATATGGATTAATATTGTTTTTTTAAGTTAATTTAAATTGGAACAACCTCTGAGTAGATAAACAGAAGAAAAGAGAGTTTTGTTCAATAAATATGTGTCTCGTAAAAATATAATCTTAATTTCCCCTCCTCGGAGGGGAACACAAGTGCCTGCCCCGCGTTTTTTGCGGGGGGTGGGTTGGGAACAATAGCTGAATATATTATGTTACAAAAACAGAGAAATGAAAAAAATTAAAAGAAAATATTTAAAGATCTGGTCAGCAGCTTCTTTGCTGGTTTATGTCTTTTTCTTATTTACTGCGGCTTTTCATTCGCATCATCTTGAGTATTTTTCAAATGTTACTTTTACTGATAAGCATGCATTCTCATTAGACAATGAACCACTAAATTGTATTTTCAATCAAATTAGCAGACCTACATATTTTTATTCCTTTACTCAACCCATTTCATTAGATAACAATACAGAAGTATTTGTTACATTATTTCCTATTAGCGAATTAACATTATCTCAAACTTATCACTCCACAGTCAATCTAAGGGCTCCTCCCTCAATTTCATAACTCGTTTTTATTCAATTCACATATTTAATAATTAAGCCAGGAAGAGTTATGAAAACTAATTTCTTATTCCCGTTTATATTTTTGTTGTTTTTTACTTTTTTTGCAGCATCTGCAAATAGTTTCTCCGGGAAAAATCCCAAAGTAAAAGGTGAAACAATAAACTTTACGGTTACAGTTGTTGATAAAGGAGCGTCGGTTCCTTTGCAATCCGTAATTGTGATTTTGAAGGAAGAAAATTCAATTATTGCAAAGACTGCAACAAATGCATTTGGAAGAGCCGTCTTTAACGATTTAGAAAGCGGCAAGTATGATATTGCCGCTTATTATATAGGTTACAATGATTTTACCAGTACTGTCGAAGTCGATTCTGTACATAGAACATTCGAGATAAAACTAACCGAAAAAACAATTGAACTTAGTGAAGTAGTTGTCAGCGGAGAGAAAATCAACAAGGTTGCAACAACAATTGATGTTACCACAGGTCAGCAGGTCTTTGAAGGTGAAACTTATCATGCCCCTCCAACTTCACAAATGACACAATTAGTTCAAGAAAATCTTGCCGGCGCTGTAAGAGCTCCAACAGGGGAAGTTCATATTAGAGGGCAACACGGAGAATTCACATATCTTGTTGACGGGATACCGATTCCGCTAGGTGTTTTTGGAGGATTAAATGAAATAGTAGATCCAAAAGTTATCGATAGAGTAACATTTTTCACAGGCGGATTCCCGGCAGAATACGGAGGACAAATTACAGGAATTATGGATATCCAGAATAGAGTCCCGACTGGGAAATTTCATCTTGATTTTTCTTCATTCATCGGTAGCTATTTAACAACAAATAACGATTCCCTCGGCAGCAGGGTTGGAACATTAAAAGCAATTAATTCTAACGGGCAAAGTTTATCTTTCAGCGATCATATTGGAAAGCTGGGATATTTTATTTCAACTTCACGGCAGGAGACCGATAGAAGAATTGATCAACCTGTTACCCAATTATTTCATGATCATGGGTTCGATTATTTCTTTTACGGAAAGTTTGACTATTTGATTAGTGATAATGACTATATAACAGCAAACTTGAATTTCAGCAACACACAGACACAGGTACCTTACGATCCGGTTGAAGGATTTATGGCTGATGACCAACATTCGTACAATGCATTTCAAACTATTTCATATTTTCACACAATAAATTCAAAACCCGATAAAGAAACAAATTTATTTATTGGAGCTTTTGCACGTGAAGGCGGACTAAAATTCATTCCAAATGTAAATGATGATAACCAGATTTATCTTAATAACGACTCAACACAAGGCTATGTAGTTGATCAGGAAAGATCATATACAACTTTCGGAATAAGAACTAAATATGATCAGAGTGTGTCTCATCATTTCAAATATGCAATTGGATTTAATTACAGCAATACAACCG
The DNA here is from genome assembly GCA_003155655.1 of Melioribacter sp. Taxonomy (GTDB): domain Bacteria; phylum Bacteroidota; class Ignavibacteria; order Ignavibacteriales; family Melioribacteraceae; genus Fen-1258. Next base: position 14,118 of record PMDS01000086.1, on the reverse strand, counting down.
GAACTGAAAACTTTAGATTTTTTAACACTAACGGCGATAAACAAATTTTGTCTAACGATTTCTCCGGTTACGATCTCGGCGCTTTTGCGCAAGCTGAATGGCATCCTTTAGAATGGACAAGAATGGAATTTGGTTTAAGATACGATATTCATAATGCGCCTTCAATTTCAAATCAGTATCAATTAAGTCCACGGTTAAAATGGAATTTCTTTATTGATGAATTAAACACTTTTTCTGCAAGTTACAGCAGACTTTTTATGCCCACAAATATTGAAAACCTTGGGGCAGTTGCCGCTCAACTTGGATACAATGCCGCACCTACATTACCGGAAAAAGATAATCTTTATGAAGTTGCTTACTTGAGAAATTGGAAGAGTGGTATTACTACAAAACTTGCCGTATTTCATAAAGATTCTTCTCCCGGACTTGACGATGAAACATTGGGTTCAAGTACTATTAGGGTAGATGTTAATATCAACCAAATTAAAATAACAGGAATTGAGTTTGCATTAACTTATAGTAATCCATCCAGCCCGTTTTCCGGATTCATAAANNCCGCACCTTTTGACAATGACCACGACCAGAGATTATCTATTGTTGTGGGGCTTAACTATCAACCCGAAGATTGGTTCCTAAATCTTACAGGAATTTACGGTTCAGGTTTAACTAACGGCAATAGTGATTACACTTTTAAAACAGGACTTTTTGATTTTAATCAAGACGCTCATACTACACCTTCCTGGATATTTAACGTTTCTGCAGGATATACTTTCAATTTGGGAAACGGGCATTCAATAGAACCATCGCTTTATGTAAAAAACATATTTGATCATGACCATCTTTTAAAGGGTGCTTTTTTTAGCGGCGCCAGCTTTGAAGAAAGAAGAAATTTAGTTTTAAAATTAGCATTTCATTATTAGTAAAATAAATACTAAACTATAATGGCAAGGGAATTAGGGAGTTTCTAAATGATTAGCTAGGACATTAATCAATAAAGACTCTAAATCCATCAATAATTTTATCATTTAAACTTTAGGGAACTATTTTACCAAGAATTTTGTAATATTGGAAAAGAAATAACTATATAAAATAAATTTGAGAATAAGAACAACTATTATATTACTGTTGTACATTTCTATTTTATTAGTAGGTGCATTTCATTCGCATCACCTTGAGTATTTTTCAAAAGCTACTTTTACTGAAAAGCATGCACTCTCACAGGATAATGAACCACTAAATTGTATTTTCANNCTCAACCCATTTCATTAGATAACAATACCGAAGAATTTGTTACACTATTTCCTTTTAACTCTTTAGTATTACCCCAGGCTAATCTTTCCTCAGTCAATCTAAGAGCTCCACCCTCACAATCATAATTAATCATTTTTCACTTATCGACAGCCCTAATTGATTCCTTTTCAATTATATGCGCTGTAATAACAGTTTTATAACAAGTTATGAAGTAAAGGAGTTATAGATGAAAAATAAATTTTTATTTATAGTGCTTACAGTAATAAGCATTGGAAATATATATTCTCAATCCAGCATTAATCCGGATATTAGCTTAATCGGAACATTTAATACTTACACTAATTTTATTAAGGGATCACCCGGTTACGGCAAGTTGAATTTTGATATCCCTGAGATGGAGTTGTTTGTTGACGGTTATTTAAATCCTTATGCACGCGCATCAGCTAATATTTCTTATGAGAATAACGAATTTGGTGTTGAAGAGCTTTATGGAGATATTGTTCGCGGTCTGCCTCTTGATATTCAAATCAAGGCTGGTAAATTTTTAGTCGGATTTGGAAAATTGAATACAGTTCACCCACATGCATGGCCATTTTTAGAACGCCCTCTGTTTCACCAGGTATTTTTTGGCGAAGGCGGTTTTAATGATGTTGGAGTTAACTTCAGCTTTATTATTCCAACAGGAGACGTTTTTACAAATTTGGATCTTGGTGTATTTAAAGGCGCTTCCATTATTCCAATGAGTGATTCTTATGCCATTGACCGCGGGGTTAACCCCATTTTTGTCGGCAGACTTGGCACATTCTGGTCGCTTGATGATTATACAAACCTTGAAGTTGGGTTAAGCGGTTCTTATGGATGTTATTCAAAAGCTAATCTTGTAGTATTTGGAATTTTTAACCAGGAAAACGTTCAAGCTCTTAACCATTTTTACAGCGGGCTCGATTTCAAATTTAAATACTCTCCAACTGCATATTCAGTCTTAACAATTCAAGGTGAAGGTCTGCTTAACAATAGAGATGTTCCCCGTATACCTGTAATGGGAATAGATTATACTCTTGCATCCGTACAAAAGATAAATAATGCGGGTGCTTTTATTTATGCAGATTATAAATTTGAAAAACAATTCAGTTTTGGAATTAAATATGATTATACTGCAGGTATATTCGGCAGCGCCCCAACATTTTTATCTCTTGCTAATGATGATAAAAATAGCACCCAGGGTATTGAGGCATGGTTTTCATATTATCCTGTAGAAGAAACTTCCGTTGTAAGATTAGGAATACAAAATTTAATGTATCATTATGCTGATGGGACAAACCGTAATAATGAAACTACTATCAAACTTCAGTTTTTGTTTTCATTAGGTCCGCATAAAGCACATCCATTTTAATTTAAAGAGGAATAAGATGAAAAAAATATTTTTTGCATTATTGTTAATTTCAGCTTCACTCAGCTTTGCAAATATTAAAGTTGTTGCTTCAACTACTGTAATTTATGATCTGGTTAAGGAAATCGGCAAAGATAAAGTATCGGTAGATTTCATTGCACGTGGCGATCAAGACCCTCATTTTGTTGAAGTACTGCCTAGCTATATGGTTAAATTGAGAAATGCCGACATCTTTTTTAGGATAGGAATGGGACTCGAAATGTGGTCGAATCAGTTAATTGATGGTTCACGCAACAGCCATTTGAAAACAATTGATCTTGCCACAGATATTGACAAAAAAGAAGTTCCTAATTTCAAACCTGATGCAAGTTACGGCGACGTTCATCCTTTTGGCAATCCCCATTATTGGTTGGATCCGCAAAATGCAAAGATTATGGCAAAAGAAATTTATGAAGCTCTTTCCGCAGAGTCGAACCAGGATGAAGCTTATTTCAAAAAGAATCTGGATGATTTCAATTACAGAATTGATAAGAAAATAAATGAATGGACAAATAAAATGTCATCTTTAAAAGGTAAATCATTTATTTTTTTTCACGCAAGCTGGATTTATTTTGCAGACAGGTTTGGAATAAAAACTGCTGGATTTGTGGAACCAAAGCCGGGAATTGCCCCATCACCTTCTCACAATGCTGAATTAGTTGGGATAATAAAAAGTAAAGGCATCAAAACAATTTTAATGGAAAATTTTTACAGCGATTCTGCTCCTAATCAGCTTTCTCAATTGACGGGTATTAAGGTTGTAAAAGTTCCCACGGCAGTTTTTGGTATGAAGAATATTAATTCATACATTGAAATGATGGATAATATAATCAACCAAATTATTCAAAATAGTTAGTTTATAAATAATAATAGATTAGAAAATGAATAAAGAAATAATCAAATTTACAAACACGTCAATTGGATACGGGAAAAAATCAATTGTTGATGGAATAAACTTATCCATTATGGAAAATGATTTTGTTGGGATTGTTGGTCCAAATGGGGCAGGCAAAACTACACTTCTAAAGACCTTGCTTGGTAATTTGAAACCTGTAAGCGGAAGTGTTTATAGAGATAATTTAAGATTTGGCTATGTGCCACAGCGCGATACTGTACAGCCTCTTCTTCCCTATACTGTCTTTGAAGTAGTAATGATGGGCAGGTATTCCCTTTCAGGCACTTTTAAAAAATTAAGCCAAACCGATAAAAAAATTGTTGAAGAGAGTCTGGCTTATATTGGAATAAGCGAACTGCGTGATATGAATTATAATTCTCTTTCAGGAGGACAGAGGCAGCGGACATTAATTGCCCGCGCGCTTGCTGTTGAACCCACTGTTCTAATCCTTGATGAACCGACAAATGGCATGGATACTCCTTCTCATTATTCCTTGCTCGAATTAATATCAAAGCTGCACGATGAAAAGAAATTAACAATATTTCTTGTCAGTCATTTGTTAACTGATGTAGCTAACATTGTAAAAAAAATTGTTCTGCTTGATAAAGATTATTTCCAGTTTGGAAATATTGAAGATGTTCTTTCGGAAGAGAATCTTAAAAAAACTTATTCTTCCGATTTCCTAATAACCAGAGTTGAAGAAGAATATATAATAACTTATAAACATCCCAAATAAAACTTATGGATACAATTCAACAATTAATCAGTTTATTTCCCTACGCAATAGCTGGCAGCATTCTTGCAGGTATTATTTGCAGCTTTCTTGGAACATTTGTTGTATCTCAGCGCGTGGTATTTCTCGGAGCCGTATTAACACAAGTTGCGATTGCAGGTGTAGCATTCTCATTTCTGCACCTTATAAATCTTGAAGGTTTTTTAACCTCAATAACAGGCTTGGACTTAGAAAATACTTCCTGGCTTCATCATTATGAGCCTGTTGTGTTTTCCTTAATATTTGCACTTGCCACTGTATTAATATTCTCACAAACGCACCATCAAAAATTATTAACGCAGGATTCTGTGTTAGGAATAATATTTGTCGTTGCCATAGCGGCAAGAATAATGTTTATTCAAAAAAGTCCCGTTGCGGATGTAGCAGAAGTTGAATCGATCTTAAAAGGTGATATTCTTTTTATTGGTCAGCGCGAATTAATAACTCTTGCAGTTATTTTAATCTTTGTGATGATGATTTTCACTATTTATCAGAAGCAGTTCAAATTTGTTACGTTTGATCCGGAATCCGCAAGCGCCCATGGAATCAATTCAAAGAAATGGCTGTTGATCTTCTATTTTGTGGTTGGTATTGGCATTTCCCTTACCACCCGTTTTGTTGGAGACGTTTTCGCTTTTGCATTTTTAATTATTCCCCCTTCTATTGGTATTCTTGTCGCTAAAAAGGTTAGAAATGTTTTCCTTATTTCAGTTCTTGTGGGAGCTATTATACCGCCGGTAGCAATTTATATTGCTTTTAAATATGATTTTTCCAGCGGACCAACTGCTGTTGTTTCAGCTTTTATTCTTTTCCTTGTAGTATTTCTTGTAAAAAAAGTTAAAGGGTAAATAAAATATTTAAAATTTTCCTATTAATAATTCGGCTCTAAGTATTATATTTGCATAGAAATTTTTGAATTCAGTCACGGAGAGATGGGTGAGTGGCTGAAACCAACGGTTTGCTAAACCGTCGTAGTGGGAAACTGCTACCGAGAGTTCGAATCTCTCTCTCTCCGCCAAAACTACGTCCCGCAAAATCAGCGGGACTTCGTTTTGTAGGTAATACCTTTCTTGTTATTTTAATATTGAATAACAAATAAAAAAATAAAATGTGGTTTGTTTACATTTTAAAAAGCCTTTCAAAAGAATACCACTACATAGGTTTAACAAATAATCTAAAACGTAGATTGGATGAACATAATTCTGGTAATACTCCATCCACAAAACCATACCGTCCATTTGAGATAGAAGCATTTGTAGCTGTAAAAACTCATGAAAAAGCTATGGAACTTGAAAAATACTTTAAAACAGGTTCTGGTAAAGCCATTTTGAAAAAACGAATACTAACCAACGAAGCTCCAAAAGGAGCGTAGTTGGTCTCTCTCTCCGCCAAAAAGCTCAAATTCATTCTTGGGCTTTTTTCTTTTTAAATAGAAGGTGGCTAAGACCAATCCCGATGAATCTTTAGATTATTCGGGACTAAACCGTCGTAGCCTACCCGGCTCAGACGGGTGGGAAATCTGCCAGAGGCGGATAAACTGCTACCGGGAGCTCTGCCAATCGAATCCACGAAAATTTATTGCACCACGAATTCTTTAACGCTTATTTATAAATAATAATCTGTCGGGAATATGCTGCCGTTTGAATTTAGAAGATTCATATTCCAATGAAAAATAAAAACCGCCCGTTTCCTGGAAAAACTGTATTTCAATTTGATGTTTACCTTTTTCTAAAAAGAGTTCTTTGTTTTTTTCAATTGTTCCGTGTAAACCATCGTTGTTTATTATCAGCACATCATCAATTATCAACTTGCTGCCGTCATCAGAGTTCAGGTAAAATTTATAGGCATTGTCTTCCTGTATATCAATGTAACCGGTAAAACATAAAGCAAAGTTTAAATCTCTTTTTTTAGCATCCAGGTTGGGATTATTTGTAATCCCTTTTTTAACAGGTTCGATATTTCTAAAATCAGGAAGTTTATTCCAATTACCTTCGTAGTAGGCATAATTTAATCCATTTGTCATTTCCGGCAGATTTTTTACTGCGCTGAATTTGGGTAAATAGTTTATTTCTAATGAATCGCAGTTACCCGGTATATTATTTCCGAAAAGAGAAAAAGCTTTTATCATAGTCGGCTTTTTAATGATAATTGGTCCGGCATACAAAGGTGAACCGGCAGTCGGAAATGTACCGTCCAGAGTATAGTGTGTAGGTTTATCTGTTTCAATTGTTACTGACATAGAATCACCGGGATTCACCAAATAACCTGCTGCAGAGAAATTAATTTTTTTACCACTCCAGTCTGAAAATACAAATTTCAGTCCGTTGTATGTAGCTTTGTATGTGGTTGTTTCGTGAATTTCATCCGGATATTCTTCAAACATCCACTTAAAATTTGCAGGAGCTTTATCTTTAAATATCTTTGCAAGAGCATTTACTCCCATTCCCATACCTTCGTTTGCTACATTTAAATAAAAATAAGATTTCAAATTACTGTGTTGTGCCAGATATTCATCCATGCTCCTTATATAGTAATAGTTTTGCCACCACATGCTGGGACTGTAGGCAAGGTAAGCATTAAAATAGTCGGGATCTTTTAAGAAGGCATGTACAATAAATATTCCGCCAAGAGAGCTTCCCGACAACATGCGATATGGGTAAGTTCTATAATTCTTTTCAATAAACGGAATTAATTCTTTCTTCATAAAGTTTAAAAAGCTGTCGACGCCACCACCCAATTTACCATCCGCGTTTGGAGTAGCTCCAAGATCGCGCGAACGATTTTCTTCAGTCTTTACCGCCACAATAATCATTCTCGGAATTCTTCCGTTAACTGAAAGTGCTCCTAAAGCCTGTGTGGTATGGGTAAACTGCCATTGACCGTCAGGCATGTATAATACCGGGTATTCTTTTATTGTTGTGTTATAATCATCCGGCAATGATATCATAACGCTGCGGTCCTCGTTGAGAATCCTGGAGTGAAATTTAATGGAGTATCCTACGCTGACCGGTTCTGTTTTAAACTCTTTAATAGAAGGAATGGTCTCGCTGACCTGCTGACTATAATTTGCTTGAGCTGAAATTATTAGTAAAGTAAAAAATAACATTAGTATTGAATGCTTCATTGCAGACTCCCTGATTCTGATATATATAACATTTTAATTGTTATTTCGCTGATAACTCTATAAACCTTTTAACTTTTTAACTGTCACAAACCGGTTCACCGGGTACTAATAATTTCTATAAGAAACTTGATGTATTTACACCTGATAAAGAAAGCAGCAACAACTATTATCCGATACCTTAGTTGAGCAACTCTTCAATTATTTTTGCCGAAGCACATATTTTTATTTGACGCATTAACTCAATAAATAGTTGCTTTATATTGAATTTTTTTTATCCATAAATTTGAAAAAGGATATCATGTGTTAAGAAAATTTCTAGAGGCTTAACTTTGGTTAATGAGTTTTAAAATACTTTTAATTTAGCTTAAAAACTCAATGAGCTCTTCGTTTGAGGGGCTTTTTTTTAAATAAGTGAAGTTGCTATCGCAAGTTTTGCCTGAGGCGGACAGGTCTGCCGAGGCATCACTTTGCGAGAATCTCTCTCCCCGCATTAAGCTGCAACTTTATATTTTAGAAATATTGTAACCATTAGCCATTGATTTTTCTTTCAATAATAGAATCTTTAATTAACTGGAATGATTCTAATACTTTTGTTGGCGAATACATAGCCCATTTAAAATCTTGATTCCTAGAAAACTTGTTCCTTAACCATTTTAAGATAGACAAAAGTGTATTTGTAGGGATTGGCACGAAATCAAAACCAATATTAGTACCAATTACTAAATATTTATTCTTCTTAAATTCTTGTTTAGTAAGTGTTTTTATTTCTTCTTCTATATGTCGTTTAAGTTCAAAATATATTGAATTAAACTCATTATCAGTGAATGACTCATACTGGAGATTATCAATTTCTTTTAATTTTTTTGAAATTAAACTAATCTCTTCCAATCCATTTTTAATACGAGCATCATTTCTTAAATTAATGATATCATAATCATTTAAGATATCTAAACCCGATAAATCAATTGCCAGTATTCTTGAAATATTTTTAATGATTTCGCTTTCTATAAATGAATTTGGTATTAAAAGATTTAGGTTCTTATCAAAATATTCATATCTAACTTTCATATACCTAAGAGGTAAATAAGCTTCTGCGCCTACTACTAAAGCACCAGTGATACAATAGTAAGTTTCAATTATATCATTCAATAACATTCTATTGTTTATTGGAAGGTCCTTTATCATGTATTTTATTTCATCAATTTTACGTGCAGAAATTGAATTATTCAAATCTTCTATACAAGATAAAATAATATCTTTTTCTCTTTCTAATTTAATAGTATGATTAAATTGTAACAAAGTTTCAGCTACTAGTTTTTGAAAAGGTATTGAGACATCATCAGGTGAAAAGGGAATTACTGTTTTGATAACTTCATCTAGCAGTGTGCTTTTTTCCTCTGCCTTTTTAACATTAATCGGGTTTTGATATGTTGAAAGTTCATGAAATGAATGGACCTCTTTTCTCATATCTGGTATTATTAAACCATTATCGAAAAGAAGTTTGTGCTCTTTGAAGAATTCAAATAAAAAAGAATCTTTTAATAGTGCTGATCCAGCAAATGTAATCTTATAACCAAATATTATTAAAATTTTTACAAGTATATTTAATGAGTCATTTGAGTAACCTGACTTTTTTCTATAAAAATTATATAAATTTGATAAAAGAATTAAGTTATCATTCATTGACTATTATTATTGATCCAACTATTGAATTTTTTACAATTTTCCAAAAAAAATGAATTTTAGAATTAAATAATAAATTTTCAAATTTGCTAAAATCATTATACTCTGGATTAATAATTTTGCAATCACACCAGGAAGTCATCTCAATATCTGTAAATGACCCTTTAATCCTAAATCTAATATACATTTCCTCTTGGGGCTCATTTATTGATAATGAAACTAATGCTGCGCCATAATACGGTTTTTCTCTTGTAAAAGACCAATATCCATTTTTTTTATATTGTAAATAAATGTCATTCATTGAAGTGTCGTTTAATACTTTTATTATATCTGAAACTACATAGGGATCATAATTTGTATTTTTTTCAAATTCGCTACTATTTTTATCAATTGCAAAATTGCTATTAGAATTTATGAGATCTCTTAATTCAGAAAATCTTTTGTGCAGCTTTTTAAGTTCACTTCTCAAATAATCATTTTCTGGCAATTCTGCTTTAAATTTTATCATATCCATTTTATTTATATACTGCTTTATAAATTATATATTGTGGAATTTTTTTACAGAAATAGTTTACAAACCATGAATCAGGATTTTTATATCTGCAAGGTACGCTTTTATCATGATAAAAATACGGCTCCAGTACTTTCTCAATAATAAAGCCGTTATTTACAAATGAGTTAATTATTGTTGAAGGTTTGTGTATATATTCATCGATACCATCTATTAAATTAAGCTTACCAGCAAATTTTTTCCAATAATGTGCATTTGAAATTTTATCATCTAAGTTAAAATAATTTGTAAAATTTATTGTTTTACCTAAATTCCCTTTTACATGAACTAACATGTCTATCGGATGCGGTAATGATATTACTACAGTCCCTTTAGGTTTTATAATTTCAGAAAACCGATTAATGATAATCTCTATTTGAGGTATAAAATGCAAAACTCCTACTGATAAAATTAAATCATATTTATGATTAACCTTTTCCAAATTGGGTAATTTATCATGTATTAAAGTAATATCATTTATTTTTTCTTTCTTAATCATTTTCTTTACAAGAATTAATTGTTTCTTACTATAATCAACTCCTGTGGTTTTATATTCTAACTTATTTAAATAAAATAGATTTTCTCCAGAGCCACAACCAATGTCTATTGCCGACTTATTAATACCAGATCTAATTAATTTCAAGTCAGAATTACCCCTCACCCCAACACCATAATGAATATCGTTGAGTGAATATATTAACTCTTTTGAATAGATATCAGCTATATTATCCCATATATATTTTTTTTGTTTTATCATATCATAATATAAAAATAAACAGAATATTATTTCACAAGAATTTTAATTAATCCAATGATTAAAAAAATGTTCAAAATTTTTATTAGCAATAGAGTATTGAATCTTATAACTTAAATCGTTCATAAAATATACATTATGATAAGAGAGGAGACGAATACCAAGGATATCTTTTATTTTTAATAAATAATTTAAATATGCTCTAGAATAAGTAGAACAAACATGGCAGTTACAGAAAATGTCAATTGGGTTTTTATCTTCACGATATTTTTGTCTAAATAACGGGATTCGGAATTTATTCTTTGTTGAACCTCCAGAATCTGGGCTAATAAGAGTATAACCGCATCTTGCCAGACGTGTAGGAGAAGTATTATCGAAAATATCCATTCCATATTTAACTGCTTTTAAAAATCCTTCTGGCCCACCACCTAAACCCATTGCATATAAGACATTTTTAGACGGGATTATTTCTCTTACTGAGTCGATTGTCTCCGCTGAAATGTCAGGATCGATACCAATTGATTCACCAGCTATCGCTATGCCTGTCGTTTCCATTTCTAAAATATATTGAGCAGATCTTTGTCTGAGGTCATAAAATCTACCGCCTTGTATTATAGGTATGAAAGACTGCCATGGCTGTGCATCACCTATTTTTTGCAATTCTTCCCAAAATAAAAAAGATTCTTTAGTCCAAATATGAGAGCGATTTAATGTTTTTTCTGCATCTATATAGTTATCAGTATCAAAAGTTGGTTGGTCAAAAGCCATTACCATGTCAGCACCTATTTGTGCTTGAATTTCCATGGACTTTTTAGGAGTTAACCAATAATAATCACCTGTATGAATATCCTTTATTTTTACACCATCATCAGTAATTTTTTTGATAGGTGAGTCTTGAGAGTATTGCCTTTTACCATCAGTGGCTAACGAATGGGTACCTGATTTCCACATATATGATACTTGATAACCACCGCTATCAGTTAAAGTTGGGCCATTCCAACAAGTAAATTTAGCTAATCCACCCATTTTTTTAATAAATTCAGCTCCCAGATTAGAATGTAGATGAAAACTGTTACCTAATACGATTTGTGATTTTATTTCACTTAATTCGGATACGTCCAAAGATTTTACTGGTCCAAATGTTCCAACCGGCATATAAGTAGGAGTTTTAATTATCCCATGCTCTGTGATTATTTTCCCACATCTATAATATGATTCGGATGTTTCTGTTATTTCAAAATTTAACACATTAATTCCTGTAGTTTAAAATGTTATAGAGCCTAAATCATTTTCTCATTTGATTTTAGATTAAATTACCTGTCACATCTTTATAAAGTTTAATTATAATATTAATATCTAATTCTCATAAAAATTATTTTAAACAATAATTATAAACTGCTTAATTTATTTTCTAAGAGACTTATTTCTCAATAATCTTATAATCCCATTAATTTCTATTTCTTAATCCTAATTTTAATTTAAGCAAAATATTTTTCATATTTAATGATTTCTTTAATAAGGATATAATTTCTATTTTGTATAAGAATAAACTAAGATATTATTTTTATTAAGACTTAGTTATAATGAGTTTTTATGCAAACAGCGCTGTGTGTATCGCACTGTCCATTCCGGAGTAATCGGATTGTCAACACAACTTTATTTATATTTGTCCCGCGCTTTTAGCTGGAAATCAGTTTGGTTATTATATCAACTTTACACAACAAACCAATTCTGAAAAGCCAAACTGTAAACGACACAATATGACCACATCGAAGAAGCGGTCAGGCTGAAACGCTGGTTAGGTATATTACTCAATAGAACCCACAAAAAAGAAATCTTTAGTAATACACAAATCTTCCAATTGATTAGGTTGCATTGGTATTAATTCGTAAAAAAAAATGTTATCCTCAAATCTATTCTTGCGCTTCCCTAAATAATTATTGTAATATGTAGAAATAAATTTAGCTTTTAAATAAACATCAGTATTTTCTTCAATTCTAACTCGATAAATGTTTTTCTTCCTTTCATTTTAACAATTTCATTGTCCGGGTCAATGTTACTCCTTCTCCTTCCAAAGTGTAATAATAATTACCGGAAGGCATCTCATTACCATCATCTTTCGTAGCATCAAAACTAATACTATAAAACGAGGGTTTCTTATTTTCATCAAATAGTACTTTCACTAATTCCCAATCTTCTGTATAGACACTCATTTTCAAATTCATTTGCTTGATGATATGAAATTCTATGTTAGTAGACGGGTTAAAAGGGTTAGGGTAATTCTGCATTAATTCAAAATTAATACTCGCACCGTTATCTATTTTATTTCCATCTTTAACTGCCGACATTACAATATTTTCACTTTTACAGCTGAGTGTAAATAAAAGAATAATTATTAATAATAGTTTATTGGCATTTTTCATTTTTATAGCTCCAGCGAAATTTTTGTATCAAATTGCCATGTAGGCAATAAATATTTTTTATAACGGGATACGTTTGCATAAATAAACTTATAATTTATTCCGATACCGAATGTAGGGTAAGATAGTTCAGGACTTATAATATTAGCTGCATAACCTCCACGCAGACTAAACATTTTGTACAGAATAAATTCGGCTCCGGAATGGATATAATCTAATTTATTCGAATCATAAATTCTTTTTTCAAAATCCATTAAGATTCGTGCACTTATTGTTGATGTAATTATTGGTGTATATACAAATCCAAGTAAAGCTATAGATGGAGAAGGGTCTTTTTGAGCATTATCTATATAATAAATCTTAGGTCCAAAATTTAGGAGTGAAAAACCAACCGATATTCCAGGATGAATATTGTCATTAGTTATATTGTCTAAAGTATCGGCTTTTGATTGATATGTTGCCATATTAAATAAATCTTTAACCAGAACCCCCGCATCCAGTAAAATAGTTGAAACCTCTCCATTTCCCTGCTCACTTTCTGTGCCAGATGATGATAGAACAATGCGCAAAATACTTGCACTTAGACCAATTGAAACATTTCCGGATAGTGCATTAGAGTAGGATGCTTTTATTTGATAGTTGCTAGGCTTAAACAGTTTGGGCTCTTCGAGAATTCCATAAGTATCGGGTCCCCATGATCCTGTACGCAACTGTGCATCCATCCAATAGCTATTGAGAGTTAGAGCAACTGTCCCTAATTCTTTAAACGGACATGATATTGAAAACATAAATTGAGCAGTGTTTCCAAATGATGGGAACGGCTGCATGAAAGAAGAAGTGATACCTAGTTTTTGGTTAAATCCAAAACCAGCTGGGTTATAGTAAGCTGAAAATGAATTATTTACAATTGCTACACCTGCACCACCAAGAGCGGTTACTTCTGCAGATGGGGACCAATAAAGAAATCTTGCAGTAGATGTTTGAGAATATAGTTCTGTTATAAATAAACTAAAACACAGTAAAATGAGAAGATTTTGTTTCATAAACTACCCTGATAATATTAAATAATCTAATTTCTTTTTTTGTTGAATCCAGTTGTTATCTAATGGAAGTAAATATGTATACAGTTAGATTTATAGGTAACAATTTTTATCTGTTTTTATGACACTATTTAAATCACCCGATTTCAATTAGTTGCACATAGTTATTATTATATCACATCTGTCCAAAACGATAAAAA